>PBYU01000001.1 GCA_002730035.1 Gammaproteobacteria bacterium
TTAAATACGCTTCTGCCGAAGCAGAAAGAACGTGGCGGAGAGAGAGGGATTCGAACCCTCGATAGGTTTAACCCTATACGCCCTTAGCAGGGGCGCGCCTTCAGCCACTCGGCCATCTCTCCGTAATCTATATAAATAACATGCTGCGTGTCACGTACGAGGCGCGCTTTCCCCACCAGAGACCGAAATTACTGCTGTCCACGCCCAAAAATCGGGCGAATGATATCACAGCAACAGGGCTTGAAGAACATGCTGGGAATCGGAATCAATTGAACAGGCCGTGCCCTCCACTGACATGGAAAGCAGCAAAAGGGGACTGTCACTCGTCGTCTTCTTCTTTGGCTGGAGTTTCGCCGCTCTTCTCTTTTTGAATGCGGTGGTATATTTCTTCGCGGTGTACTGCAATTTCTTTGGGAGCATTAACTCCGATTCTTACCTGGTTACCTTTAACACCTAAAATGGTAACTGTTACATCGTCTCCTACCATCAATGTCTCGCCGATGCGGCGTGTCAATATTAACATTGCTATTCTCCATTAATCATTCCTTTGTACTTCCCCTAATTTTGGTTCAACCAGAGCCTGAAATACAAACCTGGTTGCAGCTGCCTACCAGCACTACAGCGATGACTTTGGACCGGCCTGAATCCAATTCGCCCGGTTAGTGATAGTCATCTCTTTTGGTAGTAATGCGGGCAGTTTGCCCAGGCGAGTCTGCGCGACCGTCCTGAACCCACGGAAACCATGGGAATTGCTCCCACAGAACCGCCTGACCAAAAACACAGTATCTTCCTATCTCGGCGCGATGCCAACCGATTTAGACACGTACATGAGCAACTTTATCGCCTGATCAGGCGGGATTTTGATCTTTCTCGTAGTCCGGATCACCTAGATCAAAGGCGCTGTGTAAGGCGCGTACCGCCAATTCCAGGTACTTTTCCTCGATAACCACGGAAATCTTGATTTCAGAGGTGGTGATGATTTCTATGTTGATGTTTTCATCCGCCAGCGCCTTGAACATCTTACTGGCAATGCCCGCATGGGAGCGCATACCCACGCCCACCAGGGAAACCTTGCAGACTTTCTTGTCCAGCACTATTTCGCGGGCGTCCAGTGTGCCGGCAATTTCATCCAGGATCGCCTTGGTCCGATCGGATTCTGCGCGCTTCACCGTGAAGGTGATGTCGTTGCTGCCATCGGCAGCGGCGTTCTGAACGATCACATCCACTTCGATTCCCGCATCACTGACGGGGCCGATGACCTTGTATGCAATACCCGGCACATCCGGAACACCGGATACAGTTAATTTGGCTTCGTCGCGTTCGAACGCGATACCGGCGATGGCTGGATCTTCCATATCGGTGTCTTCCTCTAAACTGATCAGAGTTCCTGAGCCTGCTTCGAATGAGGACAACACCCGAAGCGGCACCTTGTATTTCCCAGCAAATTCCACCGCGCGGATTTGCAGAACCTTGGCACCGAGACTCGCCAACTCAAGCATCTCCTCGAAGGTGATGCTATCGAGTAGTTTGGCGTCTTCCACGACCCGTGGGTCGGTAGTGTAAACGCCTTTCACATCGGTATAAATCTGGCATTCATCTGCTTGCAGCGCGGCTGCCAGGGCGACGGCAGTGGTATCGGAGCCGCCTCGGCCCAGGGTCGTTATATTGCCGGATTCATCCACACCCTGAAATCCTGCCACAACGACCACATCACCCTGCTCTAGCTGAGTGCGGATGCGAGTGCTATCGATCTCGCGAATGCGCGCCTTGGTGTGGCTCTCATCGGTGAGTATGCGAACCTGACCACCGGTGAATGAACGGGCACCATAGCCGCGTTTCTCAAGCGCCATGCAGAGCAGCGCAATAGTGACCTGTTCACCGGTGGATAGCAGCACATCCATCTCTCGCGGTGTGGGTTGCTGCATCATCTCCAACGCCAGCGCGGTAAGTCGATTGGTTTCCCCGCTCATGGCTGAGACCACCACTACGATATCATCGCCATTATCACGAAAACCGGTGATCTTCTCAGCCACCGCCTCGATTCGCTCGATACTGCCGACCGAAGTCCCGCCGTATTTTTGCACGACTAAAGCCATTGCTATAGCTTCCCTTCCAGCCAGGGCTGAACGCTGTCCAGCGCCGCCGGCACGGCATTCACGTCAGTGCCGCCCGCCATTGCCATATCGGGGCGGCCACCGCCCTTACCACCGACCTGTTCGGCGACCATGTTGGCCAGTTCTCCCGCCTTGACCCTGTCGGTCAGATCCTTGCTGACACCCGCTACCAGACTCACCTTACCGTCGGCGGTACTTGCTAACAGTATAATCGAACTGCCGAGTTTGTTTTTAAGCTGGTCTACGGTATCCCGCAGTGACTTGGGATTGAATCCATCGACCTTAGCGATCAGCAGCTTTATGCCATTTATTTCAACCGCTTGAGAGCTGAGATCATCGCCAGCGCTGGCAGCCAGCTTGGCCTTCAGTCGTTCCGTCTGTTTCTCCAGTGAACGATTGCTGGCTGCTAATGCCTGCACTTTGTCCACCAACTCATCCGCCGGGCTCTTGGTGATTTCCATGAGCTGTTTGAGGGTCTGTTCCTGTTTCGCTACCAGGGCCAGCGCACCCATGCCAGTGACGGCTTCGACTCGACGTACGCCGGCAGAGATTCCTGTCTCACTGGTAATCTTGAACAGGCCAATATCACCAGTGCGATTAACATGGCAGCCACCGCAAAATTCTACGGAGTATTCGCCACCCATGCTAACGACGCGAACCTCATCGCCATATTTTTCACCAAACAGTGCCAGGGCTCCCTTTTTCTGAGCATCGGCAATCGGCATAATTTCTTTTTCTACGGAAGCGTTGGCCAGAATCTGAAAATTAACTCGTTCCTCGATCTGTTTGAGTTCGGCTTCAGTCAGTGGCAACGAGTGAGAGAAATCAAAGCGCAACCGGTCGGTATCCACCAGCGAACCCTTCTGAGTCACATGCTCTCCCAATACAATTCTGAGAGCGGCGTGCATCAGGTGGGTTGCGGAGTGATTAAGTGTTATGGCCAATCTATTTTCATCTGCAACCCGGGCCGAAACCTGATCGCCATTTTTCAGCGCACCTTCTAGCAGAGAACCTCGATGAATCACCGCATTGCCCTGCTTCTGGGTATCCACCACATCGAATCTGACAGCGCTGCCCTGCAGTACACCCTGGTCTCCAATCTGGCCACCGGATTCTCCGTAGAAAGGCGTGACATCGAGCACCAACAAGGCTTCCTGCCCTGCCTCAACTTCCTGCAATGAAGTCCCGTCGGATGAGAACAGGGCGATTATCGAAGAGCTGCCCTGTAATGCATCATAGCCGATGAATTCGGTTGCGACTGCAGGATCTATTTCGAGTTTGTCGACCGCTGCAAATCTGCTCGCCTCCCGAGCCTGATTCTGTTGTGCCGCCATGGCCTGCTCGAAACCCTGCATGTCCAGTTTCAACTCGTGCTCGCGCGCCACATCGGCTGTTAGATCAACCGGGAAGCCATAAGTATCATAGAGCTTGAATACAGTCTCACCGGGAATAGTGTCGCCCTGCAAATTTTTGATGGCCTTATCGAGAATGACCATGCCGTTCTCGAGTGTGCGGGCAAATTGCTGTTCTTCTTCGGCCAATACTTTTTCCACCAACGCCTGCCGTTCGATTAACTCCGGATAGGCCGACCCCATTACCCGGGCAAGCGAAGCCACCAGCTTGTAGAAGAAAATATCTTTAACACCCAGTTGATACCCGTGGCGGACAGCACGACGCACGATGCGGCGCAGCACGTATCCCCTGCCTTCTTTCGATGGCACAATGCCGTCTACTACCAGGAAGGCACAGGAGCGAATATGGTCAGCAATTACGCGCAGTGAATTATCGTTTAGATTCTTTGTACCAGTGATTTGCGAGATGTCCCTGATCAGACTCTGGAACAAATCGGTTTCATAATTACTGTGCACGTTCTGCAACACCGCAGCCAGCCTCTCCAGACCAGCGCCAGTGTCAACCGAGGGCTTCGGCAGCGCTGTCATGCTGCCATCGGCTTTGCGTTCGAACTGCATGAACACCAGGTTCCAGATTTCGATATAACGATCACCGTCTTCATCAGAACTTCCCGGCGGACCACCAGCCACATCGGGCCCATGGTCGTAAAATATTTCTGAACAGGGACCACAGGGTCCGGTATCCCCCATCGCCCAGAAGTTATCTTTCTCTCCCAGACGGGAGAAGCGCTGTGGATCTACTTTGATTTCATCCAGCCAGATCGCCGCTGCCTCGTCATCGTCCTGGAATACCGTAATCCAGAGTTTCTCAGCTGGTAGCCCCAGATCGACCGTTAAGAATTCCCAGGCATACTGGATAGCTTCACGCTTGAAATAATCCCCGAAAGAGAAATTTCCCAGCATCTCGAAAAAAGTATGGTGGCGGGATGTATAGCCGACATTCTCCAGGTCGTTGTGTTTGCCCCCAGCCCGAACACAGCGTTGCGAGCTAGTGGCACGGGGGCAGGCTCGCACTTCATCGCCGAGGAATGCATCCTTGAATTGCACCATGCCGGCGTTGGTAAACAGCAGCGTCGGATCATTTCCCGGCACGAGCGGGCTACTGGACACAATCTCATGATCACGCGCCGCAAAAAAGTCCAGGAACCTCTGTCGAATTTCTGTGCTGTTCATTGTAATTTCTGGAAGAAAAATCCCAGTACAGCCCTTTCGAGGCAATTGATTGAAAAAAGCAGGGGATTATAGCGTTTAATGTGGCAGGAGTGCAGGGGGTCCGCCTGTAATCCTCGGATTAAATCTCGCCGGAGTCATCCTGAAGTGTTTCGCCGTCGTCAGTGGACAACAGCGTAGCAGGCGAGGGATTCATGGCGAACGGACCAAAGGACTTATCCACCGGCACGCGGAGTCTTCCGTCGCTGGAGAGAATTACTGCAATGACTCGAGTCTGAGGAAAGTGGCTAAGTACAATAGTAATAATAATCAGGAACGGCACGCATAGAAACATACCTGGAATATTCCAGATGTAGCCCCACAATGCCAGGTTCAATAATATTACGATGGGGCTCAAATTAAACGATGATCCCATCAGGCGGGGCTCCAGGATATTACCTATGCATATCTGGAGCAGTCCAATACCCGGTAGCACCAATAAGAAAAGTGTATAGCCTTCAGATTGAGCCAGTGCTATTAGCGCTGGAAATAAGGTGGCAATGATGGAGCCGACCGTTGGAATAAAATTAAGTAGAAAGATAAGCAGACCCCAAACACCAGCGAAATCTACTTCCACGATTCGTAAAAATATATAACTCAATATGCCGGTGAGTGAGCTGGTAAACATTTTGATACTGATGTATTTCTGAATATCATCTCGAATACGATCGATGATCCGATTTACATCTCCTTCTTTCTCAGGATCAGCCACCAGTGCAGAAATTTTCTTGCTGAAGTGTCCCTGCTCTAAAAAAAGAAAGCCGATATAAATGAGAATGAGTCCGCCGCTGGCCAGAATCCCGGTTAGTGAAGAAGCGATAGAGGTGGCAAAGGTGGGAATATCGATCCAGCCAGTAAGCAACTGCGTAAAACTCTGACCCTCAAAATCGAAAAAATCGCCAAGCGACAATCCCTCGAATCTCGCTGTAAGGTTTTCCTGATAGATTGGTGCTACATCCAGAACATCATCGATTATTGACGTCAGAAAATTAATCAGTGCCCAGATTAGCGCAATGAAAGTCAACAGCGAAGCCGCTAGGCATGCGGGTATGGGGATACGAAAGGACCGAATTTCGATTCGATGAAACGCCTGTGCCAGAGTATTGATTAAGTACCAGAGCGCAACAGCAATAACAAGCGGCAGGAGTAATTCTTTACCTATGAATAGTAGGTAAAAGACGAGGACTACGAGTACAGCAGCAGCCGTGTAGTTCAGTACTTTCATACTCCACTTTCCCTTTAAGTATCCTTTGATGCATCAGCTACCGATACATTCATTGCGCGTCCCTCTGCCTGGCCGTTTCGTACACCACAGTCACTTGGTGCGCAATATGTAGGTTTTTTTACACTTACACGCCGATTTGAGAAGAATATCACATTTTCATGGGCCCACACTCATTACTCTAGAGAACGGAGTAGTCAAAAATCAATCCTGAAGTTGATGTAGGAATAAGGATGGCTGAGTGAAGCTGGACGGATATTCAAACCTGATCAAGATTGGCGAAGGGGGTATGGCGCATGTGTATCGCGGCATACAAGACTCCCTGCAACGCCCTGTTGCTATTAAATTGCTGATCAATGATCTCAGTTTTGACGAAGAAGCGCGACACCGCTTCGAGCGTGAGTCCTATATCATTGCCCGACTTAACCACGCCAATATTATCCACGTCATCGACCGTGGTATCAACAGAGAAGAAATGCCCTACTTCGTCATGGAATATGTCGAAGGAATTGAGTTGAGCACAGCTGCAAAAATCAGAAATATCAGCTACAGCGAAAAGATTGACATCATTATCCAGGTGTTAAAGGCACTCAGCTACGCACACAACAACAACGTCATCCATCGAGATATTAAACCGGATAATATTCTCATCGATGACGATTGCAATGTAAAAATTCTCGATTTCGGTATAGCACAATTTTATGAAGGTAAGGGAAAGAGCGGTGAGCGAACCTGTACCGGCACGATTATGGGTACCTATAATTACATGTCGCCGGAGCAACGCAAGTCGTCTGAAAATGTCAGTGCACAAAGTGACCTCTACTCCGTGGGTGTAGTCATGTACGGCTTGTTTACTGGAAAATTACCAACTGGTCGTTACCCGGATCCAATGGTGCTTAACCAGGACATTCCACAAGAACTGAATGCGCTGATTTTAAAATGTCTCAACACGAACCCTGACGATAGACCACGCTCGGCCGAACAGCTTAAGACACAGCTATTGGCGCTTTCCAAGGGCGCCCATCTTAACACCGAGAAAAAAACTTCGCGCTGAGCAGGGAATTACCCAGATCAAATCCAAGTTCCTATTGCTGGATGTACTCAGAGAAGACAAATACGGCGGCTTTTATCTTTACCAGCAGAAAGAACACAGCAATCTTCTCGCCATCAAGAAAAAGACCAATATCGGCAACGGCTTCAAGGTCAGCAATATGCTGGCTTCATTGGAACACCCAAATATTGTTAATACACTTGGTACATCACGTAATGAACAGCTTTTTTCCCTTGTACAGGAATATATGAGTGGTGGCACATTCCAGGATAAGCTCGCCTATCAACTGAACTGGCAGGACGCTCTCAAGATAGGGACACAAATTTGTGATGCGATGATCTTTGCCCATAACAATCGTATTGTGCATGGCCATCTTCGATCCACAAACATTCTGTTTACTCCAGAAGGCGACGTAAAACTGACGGATTTCGCGCTGGTAGATGATGTTTCCGATGTTGAGACTGCCCAATACTATTACCTGGAGGGAGAAGAGCGTTCCCAAGCGGCTGACATTTACGCCGTTGGAGTTCTGCTTTATCAGCTATTTACCGGTTGCCTGCCCAGACGCCGTAACGAATCGGGATTCACAGTCAGAAAGGTTTTTTCCAAACTTCCCGCCGAAATCCAGGGCCTAATTACTAATATGTTATCCACGAGCCCCCGCAATCGGGATCCGCAGAGCTTGCATCGTGCTATTGAGCTATTCGAAAAGCATTCGCACCGAAAACTCCGCAAATCGTTTACTGATAAACCACTACGTGATAAAAATCGAGAGTCTTATCGCCGCTGGGACGATGTGGGTAGTTGGCAGCCAGCCAGGACTGGAGCCCTTACTGCCGTATACAGTGGCAACAGGCGTATCGGACGCATGAATCTGTTGTTCGCAATTCTTGTCCTGGTTTATGCACAGTACTTATTCATTTTTGAAGGGCAGGAAAAGATCGTCCAGAGCATGCCAGCCGCATATAGTGCTGTGGTCAATGGATTTGAGGGATTTCTAGGTATAACTAATGTCAGAGGAACAATACCAGGTGAGAATAGCCGGCTGTACTGACACGGGTTTACGAAGAAACCATAACGAAGACCATATCGGCTTCAATCAACAGCTGGGTATCGCAGTGCTGGCCGACGGAATGGGCGGTCACCAGGCTGGTGAAATTGCCGCCCACATGGCAGTTGAATCGGTGCTGGAAAAGCTGCAAGACCTGGTGGACCAACAATCCGCCAGAGCGATAACTGGTTCTCAGATATTGGAATTTGTCTCCAATACAATTTCTGCTAGTAACAACATGATTTATCAGGCATCGGAGGCCCAGGATGAACACAAGGGAATGGGTACCACGCTGGTGGCGGCGATAATAGAGGGGTCTCAAATCTACGCCGGTCACGTCGGAGACGCGCGGCTTTATCTGTTCCGGGACAGAACGCTCAAGCGAATCACCAAGGATCACAGCCTGGTCCAGGATTTAGTCGACCGGGGCTTCTATACCGAAGAAGAAGCTCGTGTGGCCAATGTCGGTCATATCGTTACCCGGGCACTGGGCACTAGGGCCGAGATCGAAGTCGAAACGGCCCAGCACGAATTGCAGCGCGATGACGTGCTACTACTGTGCTCCGATGGGCTGTCAGACATGGTGGCAGATTGGTCGATTGAGGAGACATTAAAAGAAAGAGGTGAGGATCTGCAAGCTACCGCCAGCAAGCTGGTGGATTTGGCAAACAGGAACGGAGGCAAGGACAATATCTCAGTAATTCTCATGCAGGTCTACGACACTAAAGATTAACCAGGTAGAGGGTTAAATAGAGAGCACAGCATGCCAGGAAAATTGGAACTCAGTTTTAATTCAACCGTACTCGGCGAGTATTCTCTCGACAAGGAAGTGCTGACTGTCGGCCGCAAGGAAGACAACGACATATGCATTGATAACCTGGCTGTCAGTGGACACCATGCCAAGCTACTGACGATTTTTAATGATTCCTTCCTGGAAGATCTGGACAGCACCAATGGGACTTTCGTCGATGGAGTCGCCATCGAGAAACATCCACTTAAGAGCGGCGATGTATTCGTCATCGGTAAACACGAGCTACGCTACGTAAATGAATCCGCATCAAGCGAAGACGATGCCGATAAAACCGTGCTGATCAGGCCCAAAACCGAACAATCCGCTCACCCCAACGCGGCGGCAGACAGAGCAAGCGTGGAGTATGAGCCACAAAAAATCCACGCCACAGCTGATGACCTGGAACACGCCAGGCTGCAGATTCTTAATGGTTCGGGCGCTGGCAAAGAGTTGCCCCTGGTTAAAGCTTCAGTAAAACTCGGCAAATCCGGTGCTGGAATAATACAGATCAACAAGCGCCCCGATGGCCACTTTATCGTCTGCCTCGACCAGCCCTCGGGCACTTCGCCGTCCAGTGTTAACGGTGAGGATATAGGTGCGCGCGGTCAAACTGGAAAATCACGACGTGATCGAAATCAATCGGCTGAAAATCGAATACTTCCTGGCCGGATAGGCGCGACTTTCTCAGCACCATTCTGGCGCTGGAAATGCGTTTTATGCGGTCAACTTCCCCGCCCCTGTCGTGCCGCCGACGTGCACTGAGCGCGATTGTATCTGGCTGCTGCCTCATATACTCTTCAGTAGCGCTCTATCCGATGACGTGGAACACACCAGGTTCCGGAGCCTGGCGCCTTATTGTATTGCCAATCTGCTTTGAGACCATTATGAAATCAATCAAATTTTACCATTCAATTATCTGCCCGCGCTGCGCGATGGCTCGCAGGGAACTGAAGAAACTGAAAGAAGAGTTCCCCGACCTGGAAATCGAACCGATCGAGGTACTTACCAAGCGAGGGAAAAAGAAGGAAGACGGAGTTAGACAATTTCCTGCACTGGTGCATGCGGATAAATCCCTGTCTGGATTCATCCTGACTCGTGCAGCAATTCGTAGTTTTCTGGTGGATATATAAACAATCGATGCAAGTGTCGATTTACAACTGACTGACGGCTGCCACCTTATCGATGTGTAAGCGCCTGATAGGCGTCAAAAGCGTGCTGCCCTATTTTAGCGAAGATCGTAGCCAGCGGCGAAGTTACTTGTAGTAAAATCTGTCGTTCCACCAGGTCGTACAGACGAGCCAGATGACCGCGGTGGGTGCCACCAGGCGTGCTATCCAAAGTGGCGACCACAACCAGGTCGAGGGGCTCGACCACGAAGATAAGCTGACCACCATAGCCCCAGGCGACGGGCACCAACATGCCGGCCAGGTCTCTGAGCCACCAGCCATAGTAGCGACCCTGGCCGCGGGGGGAGCGTGCGTGAGGCCGATGAGATAGCTGTATCCATTGTTCGGAAATTACCTGCCGACCGTCGTAAATACCCCGGTTTAAATAAAGCTCACCGAATACCAACATCTGCCGTGGTGTCATTTTTATGTCATTGCCACCAAAATAAACGCCTTGGGGATCCTGCGACCAGTAGGACATGGAGTAACCCAGTTGTGAAACCAGGTTTTGTTGAGCGAAGGACTTGGTGTCCAACTCGGTGGCACGGGTAATGATGGCTGATAGCAGGTGAGCGCTACCGGTACTGTAAAGCATACGGGTACCCGGTTCGGCTACCAGCGGTTGATTGATGGCGAATTCTACCCAGTTGTCACTCAGCACCCATTTGCCATAGTTGCGATTGCTGGTTGTCTCCAGTCCTGACTGCATGGTTAACAAATTTTCTATGGTAATGTTCAGCTTGTCGGCGTTGGATTGATCGGAAATATATTCCGGAAAGTATTGCGCGATAGGCTCATTCACCGAGTCGATATAGCCCTGCTCGATAGCGATACCTATGAGCGCCGATATGACGCTCTTGGAGGCCGATTTCATATTAGCCGGACGTCGCGGGTCGGTGTCGTTGTAGTATTTCTCAAATACCAGTTCACCGTGGTGACTGATCTACAAGCGCGGCAGGCGCTGCGCCTCTTGGTGGGCATCCGGGAAGTCGTATTGTGACAGCTTATTTGTGACTGGATCAGCTGCGTGCAGAAATGCAGCCAGCAAAACCGCAGCAAGTGCCATAAACGATGTAGTTAGAAGTTTCATTTGCGGAATAGTAGTAAAAGATCCACAAAAGTTAAACGCTTAGTTAGGAACCCTCTGAACAAATATAGCTTCAGATATTACTAAATGCCTCAGAGACAATGCCGGGAGTGAGGATTTGTGGAAGGATGACAGGCTCTTTGGAGGCATCGCCTGGATACAAGACATAAAGGGGTACGGAAGGCCGGTTGAATCGTTCGAGTACCGCCGTTATTTCCGGGTCTTCGTTGGTCCAGTCGCCTTTCATGTAAGTAATATCATTGTCCGCCATCGCCTGCTGCACGCGTTCAGTGCCCAGCGTTGACTGCTCGTTGAACAGACAAGTAATGCACCACGCGGCAGTCATGTTCACGAACACCGGCCGCCCGGCAGACTGTAATTCATCCAGCCGCGCCGTACTGAATACTTCATAATCCTGTACCAGGTTGCCATCTTCATCGACCTCTGCAGAGGCGAGTTGATTAACCGCCGAGGATTGCAGGAATGGCGTCTGCATAAGGTAAATAGCGATGGCGATGGCGCCGACACCTACAGCAAGCTGTGCCGTGCGCATGATTGGTCCGAGAGTGTGGCGTCGCTGATACATCCAGGCAGCGAAGGCCAGCAGCACACAGACACTCAGCACCAGAGACATGCCCATCACACCCACCTGGGTACCCAGTACCCACAGGAAGAACAGGGCGCTGGCATATAGTGGAAAGGCCATGAATTGCTTGAATGTCACCATCCAGGAGCCCGGCTTGGGCAGGTAACGGAATAGCGCGGGCATAAAAGACAGTACTAGGATTGGGAGAGCCATGCCGAAACCCAAGGAGATGAACACCAGCATCGCCACCGCCCAGGATTGGGACAATGCAAACCCGATGGCCGGCCCCATGAAAGGCGCGGTGCAGGGCGTTGCTACGGTAGTGGCGAGTACCCCGGTAAAGAATGATCCCTTGTAGCCGCCATCTGCGGCCAGTCCACCACCGGCGCCCATCAGGCCGGTGCCGATCTCAAACACGCCAGACAGGCTCAGGGCCATCATGAAAAAGAGATAGACGATAAAGGCCAGAAACCAGGGCTGTTGAAACTGGAATGCCCAACCGATCGCTTCGCCGCCCGCGCGCAGTCCTATCAATACCGAAGCCAGCACCACGAAAGCAGTAATCACACCGACGCTATAGACAACGCCGTCCATGCGTTGCTTGTAGCGGGTCTCACCGATGTTATTGGTAAAACTCAGCGCCTTGATAGACAGCACCGGGAATACACAAGGCATCAGGTTCAGAATCATTCCACCCAGCATGGCAAACAACATAAACAACAACACACTGCCACCGCTTCCGGAAGCAGTACTGGAATTGTCAATCGCAGCCAGCGGTACAATCGTGGTCTGGTTGGCATCGGCGGCAGGATTGACGAACTCATAAGAGCTACGCACACCCGCTTCATCCTGCAGCACCAGTACACCGAAAACTTCGGTCAGATCGGTGACCATACGGCGGGGCTGCTGGTGAGTGATCTGCAGAAGGTTCTGCTGGAAACTCACATCTCTGAGAGGTCCTGGCTTGATGATGCGGCGCTGGTCCGGAAAGAACCAGGCCTCGCTGTAGTTTGTGAAGATGGGATCCGGTGACTCGAATCCCAGGCTGACACGCTCGCCCGCGACAGCGATGATGGTCTTGATCTCATGCTCGAGGATCGGCAGCTTCTCTCGGCTTGCTGCAAACAGCGGCACAGTGGAGGCATCCAGTTCCGTAACCTCCCCCACCGGCAGGGTTAAACTTAATCGTTGTTCACCGGGAATGCAGATCAGGTCGCATACATTCCAGTACGCCAGGGTGCTCAACTCTACGGTGTCGCCCACATAGTCCTCAGGCAGCGTGATAGCTACGCTTAGTAGCACTTCTTCTTCGTAGCCAAAATTCACCAGATCCGATTCGTAGAACGGCAGCCAATGTGGAGCCGGCCATTGGATGTCCCCAATAACTGTACCTTCGGGCGCGTTCCATTCGTTAAGGCTGGTGGGCTCGCCGCTGTCGCCACCCATTTTCCAATAGGTGTGCCAGTGTTCTGCCGGGTCCAGGCGCAGACCCAACCAGGTGGTTTCGCCTGGAATGATATTGCTCGTCTCAGCCAGCAGTTCGACTTCGATGCTGTGATCCCAGGCCACATTGCTCGGGCGTGCTTGAATATCGAAAGCTTGTCGATTGCCTTGCTTGTCGACGAACGACAACAGCCCTGCTATTTCGCTCAAGTCTGCTGGATAACGACGGTGTTGCTCTGTGGAGATCTGGATGCGGTCACCGTCCAGCATGACTTTGCGGTAGGGTGCATAGCGCATAAGCCGGCGCTGGGTTGGGAAGAACCAGGCTTCGTCGACATTGTCGAACAGGGCATCGGGTGCCTGTACCATGACATTTACTTTGCCGTCATGGGCGTTGAAATTTGCCGCCAGCTCATGCTGATCAATCGGTACGGGGGTCAGCTCTCGCGTCTCTGCAAAACCCGCCTGCCAGCGAGGATCGATTTCCAGGCTGTCGCCGACCGGTAATGATAGTGAGAATGTGGCATTGCCGGGTATACAGATTTCGTCACACACCTGCCAGTCAATCCGCGCACTCAGCTCGAAGGTCTCAGCATCGAAATCCGCAGGCACCGACAGCGCCATGGGCAGATACACTTCCCGCTCATAATCGAAGGTTACCAGCCCGCTATCCAGGAACGGAGCCCATTCAGGGATCGGCCACTGGATATCACCGACGCTGGCACCCGGGGGTAATTGCCACTCGCTGGCTTCGGTCGCCTCGCCACTGTCGCCGCCGAATTTCCAATAGGTGTGCCAGTTTTCGATCGGATCCAGGTGGATCGCCAGCCAGGAGGTTTCCCCGGGGACGACGTTGGTAGTCTCCGAAATCAGTTCGACCTCGATTTGATCGGTCTTGTGAACCTGCCCCTGTGCAGTCAAGGCATAGCTCATAAATCCCAATATAATCAGTATGTTATGTCTATATTTTTGCATATTGTCGGGCGTTGCCTGGAGCCAGCAATTTTACTCGCTTAGAGCTGACGAAGATGTGCTAGAAGGTAACAAATTCGCCCCTCTGTGTCATGATACAGTCGGCACATTTGCTGACTACTTGTGCCCGCCGAATTCAGCAACCCTGCCAGCAATTTCTGTGACAGCCACTTATCCGATCCCGGTTAAGGCCTTATGCATTAGACCCGGATTTCGGGAAAATCGTGCAGCAAAGTGTGCTGTGGTCAATCTAGCGCCAGGATCTGTTCTACCATGAGTTGCAGACTCTGCTTACCACGGAACTCATTGATGTCCATTCGATAGCCGATCTCTATCACTGCAGTGTCTTCTTCGGGCCACTGCGCTGCAGCAACATTAAAGGCGATTGCGTCGACTGCCTGTTGCGGAGACTCGACCGGACTCAGTACCATCTTCAGGTGCTTCTCCCCCACTCGGCGCTGTTGCAGCAGATTGAAACGTCCATCGAACAGCGGTTCCGCGAATTCCTGGCCCCAGGGTCCCGCTGCTGCCAGTTCAGCGGCGGTTTCCATCGACAGCCAGTGCTCCTCCAGCTGACCATCGCTGAACAGTGTTGCCGTCAGCTGATCATCACTCAATAATCGTGCTGCCTCCGCTTCGAATGCCTGTCTGAACTGGTCGAGCTGGCTTTTCTCCAGGCTAAGTCCTGCTGCCATGGCATGGCCGCCGAATTTGCTGAGCAGTCCCGGATGGTGGCTTGCCACGGCCTCCAACGCATCGCGAATGTGAAAGCCCTTTATCGAGCGGGCCGATCCTTTTAGTAGCAGGCTGTCACTGCCCGCCTCCGTGACTTCGGCAAAGGCGATGACCGGCCGATGAAAGCGGTCTTTAATGCGGGATGCCAGGATGCCCACCACACCCTGGTGCCAACGCCCATCGAACAGACACAGGGCCGGTGGTAAATTGTCTTCTTCCACAACCAGTTCATCCAGAATTTGCATCGCCTGGTCCTGCATGTCGGCTTCTATCAGCTTGCGATCCTGATTCATGGCATCCAGCTGCAGCGCCAGCTCGTAGGCGCTGCCGGCACGGTCGGCAAGCAGGCACTCGATACCGGTTGACATATCATCGAGACGCCCAGCCGCATTGAGTCGCGGACCGACACCAAACGCAAGATCGCTGGCGGTCAGTCGTTGTGCCTTGTGTTTTGCCACTTCCAGCAGAGCCAATATTCCGGGACGAGTTCGTCCCGCCCGAATTCTCTTCAGGCCTTCATCCACCAGAATACGATTGTTACGATCAAGTGCGACAACATCGGCAACCGTGCCCAGCGCCACCAGATCCAGAAGATTTGCCATATGAGGTTCTTCAATCCCCTGTTCAGTGAACCAGTTCAACTCTCGCAACCTGCTGCGCAAGGCCAACATGACATAGAAAATGACACCGACACCGGCGATGCACTTGCTGGGAAATGCGCAACCTCCCTGGTTAGGATTGACGATTGTGTCAGCGTCAGGTAATTGCTCTGCCGGCAGATGATGGTCGGTAACCAGCACCTGGATACCAGCCTGCTTCGCCGACCTCACGCCTTCAATGCTGGATATCCCGTTATCAACTGTTATGATCAGATGCGGCTCTAATACTTTGGCAAGTTCGACGATCTCAGGAGTCAGTCCGTAACCGTAGTCGAAGCGGTTCGGTACGATGTATTCGACGTGCCTGGCTCCAAACCAGGTCAACGCATTGATGGCCAGGGCGCAGCTGGTAGCACCATCGGCATCGAAATCCGAAACGATGAGAATCTTCTTCTGTTGAGCAAGGCAATCGACCAGCAGGTCAACTGCCTGTTCCATTCCGCTAAGCAGATCCGGTGCCAACAGGTTCTTGAGGCCAAGTTGCAATTCTTCGGCGCTGTGTATCGGACGTTGACTATAAATGCGGCTGATCAGCGGATGCAGGGTGTCTGGCAGGTCGAGATCTGGATTGGGGATTCTGCGCTTCAGATGAATGGGCATCGTCACTAGCGGCGACAATGCGCTTTGATGAAACTCGTTACCTCGTCCAGCTCATTAGCGACCACGCTGTAGCGCTCCTCCCGCTCGAATAAATCCTGCAGCTGTACCGGTAATTCAGGAGTCTTCAGCCCGGCGCTGGTGATAGCCTCGCTGAATTTTGCCGGATGGGCGGTAGCGAGAGCAATTATCGGCGTGTCAGCCGAGCCGCCACAATCCCGCGCCGCCTTTACGCCGACGGCCGTGTGTGGATCCAGCAGCTTGCCGGTTTGCTGAAACACCTCGGCGATTACTTCACAAGTAGTAGCATCATCCACACTGGCACTATCGAAGCAGTCCTTGACTCGCTGCCACTGCTGCTCAGACACACACAACGTCTGCTTACCAAAACGACCCATAAAGTCAGCCAGCGTGGGGCCGTCCCGATCAAACAAATCAAACAGGTATCGTTCGAAATTACTGGATACCAGGATGTCCATGCTGGGTGAAAACGTCTCGCTAAGATCGGTGACCGAGTAGTCGTTGTTGTGGATGAAGCGATGCAGAATATCATTCTTGTTGGTGGCGACAATCAGGCGCTCGATCGGTAACCCCATGCCCTTGGCCAAGTAGCCGGCGTAGATATCCCCGAAATTGCCAGTGGGAACCGAGAAGGACACGGCCTGATCGGGAGCGCCGAGTTTCAACGCCGCCGAAAAGTAGTAGACGATCTGCATCAGGATGCGTGCCCAGTTGATGGAATTTACCGCTACCAGCTGCCGATCCGTTGGCAGGAAGGACTGATCGGCGAAGGCCGCCTTCACGATTCGCTGACAATCGTCGAAATTGCCTTTAACTGCCAGGTTGAACACATTATTACCCGTCACAGTGGTCATCTGCTTACGCTGCACATCCGAGACGCGCCCGTGTGGATGCAGGATAAAGATGTCGACGTGAGCGGAATGCCGACAGCCTTCCAGCGCCGCAGAACCGGTATCGCCTGAGGTGGCACCCAATATGACTACCCGCTGGTCCTTGCGCGTCAATACATGTTCCAGGAGCCGCCCCAGCACCTGCAGCGCAAAATCCTTAAATGCCAGGGTTGGACCATGGTACAACTCGAGCATCCATTCGTTCTCGGCGAGTTGGGTAAGCGGCGCCACCTCGGGGTGATCGAATTCGGCATAGCTTTCCTCGATGATGGCACGTAGATCTCCGGCGGGAATCTCATCTCCGATGAAAGGTGTTATGATTTTGAGTGCAAGCTCCGGATAAGCCAATCCCTGGTAGCTGCGAATTTCGTCCGCGGTCAATACTGGCAGTTCTTCGGGAACGAACAGGCCTCCATCCGGTGCCAGGCCAGTCAACAGCACATCCTCAAAGCTTTGGGGAGAACAGCCACTGCGGGTGCTAATGTATTTCACGCTAGTTGTTTCCTAATGCCTAGTCAGCTTCGCCATGAAACGGTTCGACACGAATACGATTGATGCTCCCCGATACGTCATCCAGTGCCTCAATGGCGGAGATCGCATGGTTGAGTTGTTTTTCGGCGGCTCGGTGGGTGAGTATCACGATTGGTATGATTTCACTGATCGCTTCTTTCTGAATGACCGCTTCAATGCTGATGTCGTGTTGCTGGAGAATACTCGATATCTTCGCCAGGACTCCTACTTTGTCCAGGGCTGGGATACGCAAGTAGTATTCGGCTTCGATCTCGTCGATAGCCAGGACGGGTAGATCATCTCGCATCTCACGATAACCTAAAGCCGGATAGACTGGCTCATGAACACCAGCGCTCAACTGCCTGCCAATATCAATCAGGTCGGCAACCACGGCAGAGGCTGTTGCTTCTGCTCCCGCCCCCGGTCCGCTATAGAGCGTCGCTCCCACAGCATTGCCATGCACTAAAATGGCGTTGCCCACACCATTGACGTTTGCTAACAATCGAGACTTGGATAACAGCGTGGGGTGTACTCGCATTTCTATACCCTTCTCAGTTCTACGCGCAATACCAAGGTGCTTAATGCAGTAGCCGAGCTCATCAGCATAACTTATATCATCTGGCGTAATGCAGCTGATACCCTCGGTATAGGTCTTATCAAACTGCAGAGGGATGCCGAAGGCTATAGCACCCATGATGGTGAGCTTATGAGCCGCATCGATACCTTCCACGTCAAAACTGGGATCGGCCTCGGCATAGCCTAACTCCTGCGCCCGCCGCAACACATCTTCGAAGGGAGTTTGCCTGGCAGCCATTTCGGTCATGATGAAATTGCCTGTGCCATTGATGATACCGGCAAGCCAGTCGATCTGGTTGGCTGCCAGTCCTTCTCTCAGAGCCTTGATGATCGGAATACCTCCGGCCACGCTGCTCTCGAAGGCGAGACTCACATTGTTCGCCTGCGCCAGGGGAAATAACTCATTGCCACGTTCGGCGATCAATGCCTTATTGGCGGTAACGACGTGCTTGCCGTTGGCAAGTGCCTGTTTAACCACGTCGAAGGCCGGCTCGTAACCCCCCATGGTCTCCACCACGATTTGTACCTGTGGATCGTTAACCACGGCGAATGGATCCGTACTGGAATTGGGCACGCCACACTTTTCAAGCAGTGCGCTTCGTTCGGCGTCCAGTGTGCGTGTCGCGACATGGCTCACTGCTATAGCACGATCCAGTCTCTTCGCGATCTCATCGGCATTGTCCTGCAATAGCAGCAGCGTACCGGTACCGACGGTACCCAAGCCGCAGATGCCAACACTAAGTGCATCGGAAGAGGGTGAGGTTTGAGAATTCACTTGTCTGGTCTCGAACAGTTCAACAACAAGTCGCGGATTATACTGGAAACGCCCAATAAACCCAGTGCAGTGGCTTGCTAAGGAAAGATGGATACTGGCACAACCGGGTGCCAGACGGAGGGGGTCTCTGGAGACTAGTTACTTACGGAATCTGCAGCATCGCCGCAAGTTGATCGACCTCTACATAACCGGGAATGAGACGTCCATCGGGAAATATCAGCGCTGGCGTACCTGTGATTCCCAGTTCGTTTCCGAGGGCATAATGGGCGAGAACCGGTGTCTCGCATTCTGCTTCCGGCAGGTTCTGCCCGTTCTTGGCCTGGGTGAGAGACTTGTGTCGATCCTCAGAGCACCACACAGAAATCATCTTCTGGTAAGAATCCGCATTCTCGCCCCCCCGTGGATACGCCATGTAGCGCACCTCAATACCCCTTTCCAACATTGCATCCATGTCTCGATGCAGGGCTCTGCAATAGGTGCAGTCAACATCGGTGAATACGGTAAGGCTGGCCTTAATATCTACCTCGGGTGTGAAGATGATCATCTGGTCTTCGGGTATGGCCGCAATTTTTTCCAGGGTTCGAACCTGCCGGATACCGGCGCTAAGATTCATCAATCCCGAATCCGTCGTCTGGTACATATCACCGGCGAACAGATAATCGCCCGATATATCGCTGTACAACATCTCGCCTGTATTAAGCTCAACTTCGAAGATATTCGTCAGCACTGTGGGCCTTATCTCAAGGATTTGCAGCTGGTTTTGTGAAGCCACCTCGATGGCTTGCACCAGCTTGCTACGCAGCGATTCATCCTGTGCCTGGGTCGTGACTGCGACAGCAGCCAGCAAGATAAGTGACAGGAGTGTCACAGTCCTGTAAGTTACTGATTTAATTGAATTCTTAATGAAGCTTTTCATTAAAATCTCCAGTAAACCCTAGTGGAATCCCCATTGCCTGCCGGGGCCAGTCGGCACGACTATTGAGTCTAGTGCGTTTTCACACTGAAAAGAAGACCGGATTCACAGCAAAGCAATTCACTTGCCAGAACGTGACCGGTAGCAGAGGCTTAGCCGGGCTTTTTATCCAGCTTCTCGGAAATCCGTGCCGCCCGGCCTGTCAGCTCACGCAGGTAATACAGCTTGGCCTGGCGAACGTCGCCGCGACGCTTCAATGTGACACTGTCCACCAGCGGACTATAAGCCTGGAACGTCCGTTCAACACCAACGCCGTGAGAGATCTTGCGCACGGTGAAAGATGAATTCAATCCCCGGTGGCGCCTGCCAATCACCACTCCTTCGAATGCCTGTAGACGTTCACGATCGCCTTCCTTGATCTTTACCTGTACGACCACGGTGTCACCAGGACCGAATTCTGGCAACTGTTTCGCCATTTGCTCGTCTTCGATCTGCTGGATGATTTTGTTCTTGCTCATCACTGTTGCTCCTGAATTTTCATCACGTCGAGGGTTCTTGCAGCCTCATTTACGCGCCTTGTATTCGTTCTTAAACTGATCCAGTAATTGCTGCTGTTCCTCATTCAGGCTCAGCGCCTCTAATAGATCGGGCCGCTTCAGCCAGGTACTTCCCAGGCTTTGTTGCAATCGCCATACCCTGATGGCTTCATGGTCGCCACTCAGTAGTACATCCGGTACCTGTTGGCCATCGACACACTGTGGCCTGGTGTACTCGGGACTGTGCAGCAGTCCATTTGCAAAACTGTCCTGCTGGGCTGACTCTTCGTCGCCCAGCGCGCCGGGTTGAAAGCGAATCATGGCATCAATCAACGCCATGGCGGCTACTTCACCGCCGCTGATCACAAAATCTCCCAGCGACCATTCTTCATCGATCTCAGATTCAATAATCCGTGCATCGATGCCTTGATAACGTCCGCACACCAGCACCATATTGGGTCGTCGTGCCAACTCGACGATATCGGCCTGGCGCAGCGTTGAACCCTGGGGTGACAAGTAAATCACCCTGGCGGTCTCCGTCTGCTGGCTAACCGCTTGCCTGGCCGAGTGTATCGACTCCAGCAAGGGCTCGGTCTTCATCAACATCCCGGGGCCACCGCCGAAGGGCTTGTCATCCACCGTGCGATGCTTATCGGGCGCAAAGTCACGGGGGTTCCAGAAATCTACCGACACCAACCCATTGTTAACCGCCCGACCGCTAATACCGTAGTCGGTAATGGCGGCGAACATTTCTGGAAACAGGGTGACAATACCGATCTGCATCACGTTCACCTCGGCCAGGAATCTGCCAGATACTATTCTCGATCCGGTTATTCCAGGTAATCTGTTTCCCAGTTAACCCTTATCGTCTGCGTTTCGGTATCGACCTTCTGGATCACCGATCCGGCGATATACGGGATCAAGCGTTCTCTCTCATCGATGCTCTGCGGAGTAGGTGTAACAACTAACACATCGTTAGCACCAGTTTCCAGAAGGCGGGCCACTATTCCAAAGTTCTCGCCCTGCTGGCTCAGCACCTGCATTCCTTGCAGCTCAAACCAGTAATAGCTGCCTTGTTCCAGAGCAGGCATTGCATTGATGTCTACAGCCAACTCCACTCCTGTGAGTTGTCGCGCCGTCTCGGGGTCATCGTAGCCCTTAATGTGGACAAGCAGACCGTTGGCCTGTTGTCTGTATTCATCTATTTCGAGTGCTTGCCAGCGATGCTCAATTTCCGCCAGCAAGTCTGCAAAGTCGAATATGTTTTCCGGTGCAGAGGTAAAAGAGTTCAGTTTGAGCCAGCCCTTTATGCCGTGTACCTTTCCCAGCTTACCCAGCACCACCTTGCTTGACTCCGTCTGCGAGCTATTAGCCATAGCTTGTTCCGGCAGCCCTGTCAGGATCCGCTTATCAGGCTTCGGCTGTGGCAGCCGCTGCAGCGTCCTTGGCCAGAGTGGATACGCGCACGCTCACCTGGGCTCCCTGTGATTGCCAGAAAGCCATGCGCTCAAGATCGAGCCGCAGGCGTTCTTCCTGCCCCTTGGCCAGCGGATTAAAGAATCCGATGCGCTCGATGAACCGGCTGTCACGGGCGCGCCTGCTATCAGCCACAGTGATATGGTAGAAAGGCTTTTTCTTAGCACCACCACGAGATAATCGGATCGTGACCATAAATAATTCCTGTTAGAAAAATCTGCGTTGTTTAGGGGCCCGGGTGCGATCGCTACGGTTTGACCGGCGTCTTACACGACTTCTTTAGAAGGGCCCGGATAAAAAGGCGGGTATTCTAAGTCAATTGGCGCCTATATGGAAGTGCCAAGAGGCCTAATTTAATGACCATCAGGGGCGAGTGAAAGCTAGCAATTCTGAGGCTTTACAGGGATCGGCCCACTGCTCAAAACCGCGGTAATTTACCACCAGGCGGCATGCCCGGCAGCCCTCCCGGCCCCTGCATACCACCCAAACCCCGCATCATGTTGGCCATATTGCCGCCCTTCATCTTCTTCATCAGCTTCTGCATCTGCTTATGCTGTTTCAGGAGACGGTTGAGGTCCTGAATCTGGGTGCCAGATCCCTGAGTGATGCGGCGCTTGCGAGAGCCGTTGAGCAGGTTTGGATTGACGCGTTCCCGCATGGTCATGGAATTAATGATGGCCTCCATGCACCGAAACTGAGAATCGTCTACCTTATTCGCGGCGTGCGCTGGCAAGGCGCCCATACCTGGCATCTTGTCCATGATGTTGGCGACACCACCCATGTTGTGCATCTGTTTAAGCTGTTCCTTGAAATCTTCCAGGTCGAATCCCTTGCCCTTCTTGATCTTACGAGCCAGCCGGTCAGCTTTACCCTTGTCGACCTTTTTCTCGGCCTCTTCAATCAGGGATAGCACATCACCCATGCCAAGAATTCGGGATGCTATTCGATCCGGATAGAACGGCTCCAGGGCATCGACCTTCTCACCCATGCCAATAAACTTGATCGGCTTGCCGGTAATATGCCGCACCGAGAGCGCGGCGCCACCGCGGGCATCGCCGTCCGCCTTGCTCAGGATGACACCGGTCAGCGGCAGGGCATCGTTGAAGGCCCTGGCAATATTGGCCGCGTCCTGACCGGTCATGGCGTCCACCACGAACAGGGTTTCGACCGGATTAAGCTGACTATGCAGCTGGCTGATCTCGCCCATCATCTGCTCGTCGATGGCGAGGCGTCCGGCGGTGTCGACTATTAACACATCGACAAATTTTTTCTGGGCCTCACGTAGCGCCGCCGCTGCAATATTCTGTGGAGACTGGCTGGCATCACTGGCGAAGCATTCCACCCCCACTTCATCCGCCAGGGTCATTAGCTGTTGAATTGCGGCTGGACGATAAACGTCGGCACTGACCACCATGACTTTCTTCTGCCGGTCTTGCTTCAGCCAATGGGCGAGTTTGGCGACAGTGGTCGTCTTACCTGCTCCCTGAAGGCCCGCCATCAGGACTATTGCCGGCGGTGTTGTCTTCAGATTGAGCTCGGCATTTGCCGAACCCATCAGTGATTCCAGTTCGGCCTGCACAATTTTGATGAACGCCTGGCCGGGCGACAGGCTCTTGGAGACTTCCTGACCCACTGCACGCAGACTGACCCGGTCGATAAAATCTTTAACAACCGGAAGGGCAACATCGGCTTCCAGCAAGGCGCGACGTACTTCACGCAAGGCATCCTGGATGTTGTTCTCGGTCAGCGTAGCCTTACCGGTGAGTTTACGGAAGGTGCCGGAGAGCCGTTCTGTTAAGTTGTCAAACACTGTTAAATATCACCTGCTTGCTGGTAGTTGGTTTCAGTGAGCGGCGGATTATAGCTAATTCGCCTCGTCTGAACTATTAACCATTTATGCGCCCTGCTGCCTCCTTTCCCTGGGCATTCCCCCGCGTGGGCTACTGGATTAAAAAAGAACTTCAACCCCCACCCAGTATGTGCGACACTTTCCAGCCAATCAGTACAACACTTTTCCGATGCAAGTCACCGTAATCTCTGGGCTATTTGCCGTTCTCTTCTACCTGATGGGTGCCGTCTTTCAGGGTGTAAATTTTACCAGTAATAAAGACACCCGCACGGCGGTATTTACTTTCGGTGCCATGGCCGTAATCGCGCATGCCATCAGTGCCTTCGGCGTCATTCGTACAACTTCCGGTTATCATTTCGGCATCTTCGAGATCAGCACACTGATCGCCGTGTCTATATCTCTGCTGGTCATAATCAGCGCCTTGCGCAAACCACTGGAAAATCTGTTCCTCGGTCTATTCCCGTTGGCCATTCTCTCTATCCTGACATCCCTCGCCTTCAGCAGTAACTATCCGCCTACCGACATGAGTCCGGGATTGGCGAGCCATGTCCTGATATCGATACTTGCCTACAGCTTCATTACCATCGCTGCGTTGCAGTCAGTATTTCTGGCCTACCAGAATTACCATCTGAAGCATGCTCATGTCGGTGGCCTGATCAGCAAATTTCCACCCCTGCAGGATATGGAAGCATTTCTGTTTGAGTTGCTGTGGGTGGGTCAGGGTTTACTGAGTCTGGGTATCGTCGCAGGACTATTATTCATCGATGATATCTGGGGAATCGACGGCATCATTCACAAGACAGTCTTCTCACTGTTGGCGTGGATCGTGTTCGCGGTGCTGCTGTGGGGGCGCCATCAACTGGGATGGCGTGGTGTAACGGCAATACGCGGCACTCTGACAGGATTTTCACTGCTAATCGTCGGCTACTATGGGTCTAAATTAGCACTGGAATACATCTTCAGCTAAACAATTGGAAACTTAGTTAATAAATGGACACTGACAGTTCATCGCTAACGATACTCTTGTTGTACTTCGTATTGCTCATATGCGCTTCCGCCTATTTCTCAAGCTCGGAAACCGCCATGATGAGCCTGAATCGTTATCGACTCAAACACCTGAAGCGCAATAAACATCCAGGTGCAACTCGTGCCAGTAAGCTTCTTGAAAGCCCCGATAAGTTGATCGGCATTATTCTGATTGGTAATAACTTCACCATTTTCCTGGCGGCGTCGATCGCAACATCTATATCCATTATGTTACTGGGAGAACCGGCACCTTTAACTACGGCCATCATTCTTACCCTGATCGTGTTGATCTTTGCCGAAGTAACGCCCAAGACCATCGCGGCGCTGTACCCGGAAAAGATAGCCTACCCATCCAGTTTATTGCTCGCGGTGCTGTTGAAAATACTCTACCCGGCGGTGTGGATGGTTAATTTTGTTTCCAATGCTCTGGTTCGACTCATTGGATTTAGGCCAGAGACTGACGACAGCCATCAGCAGTTGAGTCCCGACGAACTACGCACGGTCGTGCATGAATCCGGTGCCCGCATTCCGCAGCGCAGGCAAGGTATGTTGTTGAACATTCTGGACCTGGAAAAAGTGACGGTGAATGACATTCTGGTACCCCGTAATGATGTGTTGGGCATCGATATCGGGGATGATCTGGACGAGATTCTCGATCAGATAGCCAGCAGTCAGCACACTCGAATGCCAGTATTCAAGCAGGACATCGACAGCATCATCGGCATTCTGCATCTGCGTAGTAGCGGCCGACTGATCCGAGTGGAAAACCTGAACAAAGCCGCCCTATTGCAGGAAACGACAGAACCCTACTTCATTCCAGAGAGCACCCCACTGCACACACAGCTGTTTAATTTTCAGCAGAAAAAGCTACGCATGGCTGTAGTGGTCGATGAGTATGGCGCCGTGAAGGGCATCGTCACCCTGGAGGACATACTCGAGGAGATTGTCGGTGAATTCACCACCGACATGGCAGCCAGCAGCAAGGACATTATAGAGCAGAGCGATGGCAGTTTTCTGATCGACGGGGGCGCCAGCATTCGGGAGATTAATCGAGCGCTCTCCTGGGACCTGGACGGCAGTGGAGCCAAGACCTTGAACGGGCTGTTAATGGATATTCTACAATCCATACCAGACTCTTCAGTAGGAATTGAGCTAAACGGATACTACGCCGAGATAGTGCAGGTGAAGGAAAATGTCATCCGCACAGTAAAGATGCGTGAATCAGAATCCAGTGTAATCACCATAGACGATGAAGATTAGTAACGCAGAATAACTGTCTTTACAGATTCAAACTTCTGTAATCCCTTCAACTCCCATGATTGCAGCTGATCGATTTCACGCTGCTCACACTTTACTGCCACGGACACAGCAAACGGAGCATTCAGTTGCAGTTGCCAGAACTGCCATGGCTCGGGAGCATCATCTCGTTCCCTGGCGAACGAGATTGTGATGCGACTGTCCGCAACGAATCCGAAGCTGAATTGACGCAGGGGAATTGCCAGCCCCAATCCACAGGCTTTTATATAGGCCTCCTTCAAGGTCCACAGGTCGTAGAAGCGCGTCAACTGGCTGGCATGTGGCAGTGCTTCGAGGTCATTCACCTCAGTCGGCGAAAAGTATCGATCGGCGATCTGCAGGACACGTCTGGATTTATTGCTGCACTCGATATCGACACCAATAGCCTCGTGCCTGCTTATCGCCAGCACCAGGCGGTCAGCGGAGTGGGATAGATTGAAGAAGAGCGGTTGGCTACGCTGGCCAGGATCGATGGACGGCTTACCGTAGGGATTCTCGACAAACCACCACTGCTGCGGTGCGACTTCTGCATATTGAGTCAGCACAGACCGCATCATCATGCGTCCAAGCAGAAATTGCTTGCGGTGTCTGTCGAAGTAATAGCGGTGATACCGTTTGAGTTCGGCCGGCGTTAACCAATCCAGACAATGTGCTGCCAGTTCGGCCGCGTCGAAATCCGCTTGCTGGACATGCCACAGATGTATCTGGGAGTCATCGAGCTGCAGCATATTCGAGCTCCGCGACTTCCCAGACACAGACTAATTGTCTGCGCGCTATGTGATTCTCACTGGGATAGGCCAATGCGTTGTTTACAAAGCGAATATTGTCCAGCTCGATAGACTGATTAACGTGGCTGTGCCCATACACGTGAATGTCTGGATTGAGCTTCCTCACCTGTTCCCCCAGGGCGTCACTTCCGAGTATGGGATAGATTCTTCTACACTGAACAGGAATTCTCGTCGGCATGACATCTATACCAGGTAAAAAGTGCGAAAAGCTGATCACGATTGTATTGCTGGTCGATAGCAGTGACTCATTTTTGTTGAGGAAGAAGTCGTTCAAGGCAGCTGCGTTATCGAGATGCACCGGCCATTGACAGGATCTGAAATCTCGCCAGGCCCGTCGTAAATGCCGGTCGGGCTCGCCGAAGGAAAAATCATACCAGCCCAGCAAGGGAACGATGCTTAATTCGCCATAGTGGTGAACATCTCTCAAGATTCCCAACTCTTTACACAGCGCTTCTATGGTATGAAATTTTTCCAACGAACAATCCAGTTCGTCTTCATCGATCCACAAGTCGTGATTTCCCGGCACAAAGAATACATCCATGAATTTTGAGCGCAGGGACTCGAATACCTGACGCAGAGCATCCAGCTGGTGAGAAACGTCCCCTGCCAGGATTAACACATCGCCCTGGTGACTGGTCTCGCCCAGAGACTGGATCCACTCCAGGTTTTCAGGATAATCCACGTGCAGGTCTGATACAGCATAAACTCTCATAGCTATGGTCCGGCTATCTGACTATGGGAATCGTTCCGGGCGTGTTGTCACGAATAAAGTCGGCAAGCAGCAGGTACTCCCCCCGTCGCGGATCGGATTTGCGCCAGGCAAGCCCAATCTCGCGCGATACATTCTCATTACTAAAATGTTTGAGTTGTAAATGTGTATCGCCCAACACGTCTGCTTCGGTAGAGATCGCCGGTAGCAGAGTCACACCCAGGCCGTTGGCGACCATCTGTACCAGGGTATGCAGGCTGGTACCCTGGTAGACCAGATCCCTATCGGCACTCTCAAGCTTGCAGGCTTCCAGGGCGTGATCCCTGAGGCAATGCCCTTCTTCCAATAACAGCAGACTCTCTCCCCGCAGTTGTTGCTGCCTGACCTGTTTGGATTTTTCAAGCGGGTGCCCGGGCGGCAGGCACAACAGAAATTCATCCCGTAGCAGGCTCAGAGTCTCCATCCCTGGCAAGGCATAGGGGAATGCCAGGATGATTAAATCCAGCTGACCCTGCTGTAGCTGTTGAGCCAGTTGCGCACTTAAATCTTCCTTCAGATACAGTTTCAGTTGCGGGTAACTGTTTCGCAATTCCGCCAGTAGACGTGGCAGCAAGAACGGGCCTATGGTCGGAATCACTCCAAGGCGAATCTCGCCGGCCAGCGCCTCATCGTGAGACCTGGCCAGGCTTGTGAAGTCTTGCACGCCTCCCAGCACCAGGCGCGCCTGGTGCAAAAGCCGTTCACCCAGTGGAGTGATCAGAACTGACTTCTTGGTGCGCTCGAAAATGATAACGCCCAATTGGGACTCCAGGTCCTGAATGGCTGCACTGAGCGTAGATTGGGTGACATGGCAGGCCTGGGCCGCCTTGCTGAAGTGTTTGTGCTCGGCGACTGCACAGATATATCGAAGTTGCTTGATGGAAGGGGCCATGGGCGCCAGATACTAATCGATAAAACCGATTAAGACATTAAAAAAATCAATTGGTTTTTATGAGTTCCAACCGCTACAGTGCCATCATCAAGTCCCGTCACAGCACTGACTTGTACAGCTTACTGTAGCGCTCAATTTTAGTTATCGACAGGAGAAACAACATGTCGCTGAAAGGATCCAAAACCGAAGCAAACCTGAAAGCCGCTTTCGCAGGTGAATCCCAGGCCAATCGCCGTTACCTCTATTTCGCCCAGAAGGCCGACGTGGAAGGATACAACGACGTATCTGCCCTGTTTCGTTCCACCGCTGAAGGTGAGACCGGCCATGCCCATGGCCATCTCGAATATCTGGAAGAAGTCGGTGATCCTGCCACTGGCATGCCAATTGGTGGCACTGCAGATAACCTGAAGGCTTCCGTGGCTGGTGAGACTCACGAGTACACCGACATGTATCCTGGCATGGCAAAGGATGCCCGCGACGAAGGATTCGACGAAATTGCCGACTGGATGGAGACTCTCGGTAAAGCAGAGCGATCCCATGCTAATCGATTTCAGAAAGCCCTGGATTCTCTGGACGACTGAAACCACTCCGCAAGTATTCCTGTCGCCGTAGCGGCGACAGGAACTCCAATTCGCCTAATTCAAATCACTTAAAAGAGACCATTCATGTCAGATCAGGGCAGAGAAGGAGGCCTGGACGCACCCACCAGACATCCACTCAATCAGGATGATCCTGCTTTCTGGGACGAGGCCGATCTCAACAAGGAACTGGAAAGAGTCTACGACATCTGCCACGGCTGCCGGCGCTGTGTAAGCCTGTGTAATGCCTTTCCCACTCTGTTCGACCTGATTGACGCGAGCGAAACCTTGGAAGTGGACGGCGTCGCGGTAGCCGACTACACGGAAGTTGTCGATCAGTGCTACCTGTGTGATCTGTGCTACCTCACCAAGTGCCCCTACGTGCCACCACATGAATGGAACCTGGATTTTCCCCATGTGATGTTGCGCGCCAAGGCGGTGAAATTTAGTAAAGGCGACACGAAATTCCGCGATCGCCTGATTACCAGTACCGACCTTATAGGCAAGGTCGCCTCCAAACCACTGATCAACAACGTGGTTAACGGCGGAAACAAGAATGGCGCCATAAGAAGTTTGTTAGATAAAACTGTAGGCATTCACAAGGAAGCCAATCTACCCGAGTACGTCAGCAAGACAGCCCGTAAAACTCATGCGGCGCAACTCTATGATCCAACCACCAGGCAAAGTTCAGACCACCAAGGAGATAAGGAATCAGTAACGCTCTTTACTACCTGTTACTGCAACTATAGCGAGCCCTCTCTCGCCGACAGCATCATCAAGATACTGCAGCACAACGAAGTAACGGTGGAACTACCGACGCGGGAACACTGCTGCGGTATGCCAAAGCTGGAACTGGGAGACCTGCCGTCGGTCAGGAAACTCAAGGAACAGAATATTCCGATCCTTTACGAGAGTGTGCAGCGCGGCAATGTAATCATGGCAACGGTACCCTCCTGCGTGCTCATGTTTAAACAGGAGCTGCCCCTGATGTTTCCCGAAGATGAACAGGTAAAGGCGGTAGCTGCGACATTCCACGACCCGTTCGAGTACCTTTTTAAGCTACACAAACAAGGCAAACTCAAGACAGACTTCAATACTTCCCTGGGCAATGTCAGCTACCACGTCGCCTGCCATCAGCGGGTGCAGAAAATCGGACCCAAGACCAGACAGATCCTCGAGCTGATCGAAGGCACCGAAGTGAAGAGTATCGAGCGCTGCTCCGGCCACGATGGCACCTACGGTGTGAAGAAAGAGACTCTGCAGTTTGCCAATAAGATAGTCGCGCCCATCGTGCGCCAGATTAAGCAGCAACAACCGGATTATTATGGGAGTGATTGCCCGATAGCCGGTAAGCATATTGAATACAACTTGGACACAGACCAACCAGCCATGCATCCCATCGATCTACTGTTACTGGCCTACGGGCTACAGTGATGGAGAAAATTACCCTTACTGACTTGATGTCAATCGAAGCCTACGAGGCGCAGCGTCCGGCGATCCGGCAAGCCATGATGGAACACAAGAAGACACGAAAAGTGGCGCTGGGTCCGAATGCCATGTTGCACTTCGAAGACTACATGATAATGCGATACCAGGTTCTGGAGTTGATGCGGGCGGAGAAGATCACCGCAGAAGCGGACTTACTCGAAGAACTCCACACCTACAACCCGTTAATCCCCGATGGGAAAAACCTGAAAGTCACCCTCATGTTGGAATACCCTGATGAAGAAGAGCGCAGGCTCATGTTGAGCCAGCTAATTGGTATAGAAGAACTCATATCCATACAGATAGATGGATTCTCTCCGGTCTACCCTGTGACTAATGAAGACCTGCCCCGTTCCACCGATGAGAAGACTTCATCGATTCACTACCTGCGTTTCGAGTTCGACACCGAGATGATTGCGGCTGCAAAAGCAGAGGCGAATTGGATTATTCGCAGCGAGCATCTCAATTACCAGCACAGCACCACAAACCTGCCGCTGGATATTACCCAGTCTCTGCTAAGAGATTTTATCTGAGTCGCAATCCCCGCCAGACCTTCTCTATTGTGGGGTTTTCCCGCTTCAGTTACTATCGTCGGCTCTCCATTCGGGCGCGAGGACAGTAGTATGACCAGTCAAGTAAAAACAATCCGACTCATCAGCTTCCTGGCTGTACTGAGCATCTCATTCTCTGCCCTGACACAGAATCACGGCGATGCGAGCAATCTAAGCTCCATCAAAGCCATTCACTCCACCAATTTCGGCATTGACCAGTCAGAGATCGAGCAGATCAAGGCTGCCATGCAGGCCGCTGTCGATGGCGGACATATCCCCGGGGCCCTGTTACTGGTTGGCAATAGCGAGGGCGTCGGTGTATTGGAAACTGCCGGCATGCAGGGACCGGACAGTTCTACACCGGTGAATAAGGACACTATCTTCCGTATCTATTCCATGACCAAACCCATCATCAGCGTCGCGGCGATGTCGCTGGTGGAGGATGGACTGCTACGCCTGGACGACCCGGTCAGCAAGTACATTGCAGAGTTTGATAATCTCAGAGTCATCGACCGCGAGACTGACCAGATCAGCGCTGCTCGCAACGTCATGACTGTAGAAAATCTGCTGACTCACGAATCCGGGCTGGTACAGGAAATTTTTGCCGGAGGCACGGCACTCGGCAACATGTACCAGGAAAGTTTCCCTGACTACTCCGACATCACTGCCCGTGATCTGGCAGGCCGCCTTGGCAAACTACCGGTCTACTTTGAACCTGGCAGCGCCTGGCACTACGGCCACTCCACAGACGTACTGGGTGCAGTGCTGGAAGTCGCCGCAGATAAACCTCTCGATGAGTTGCTCAACGAACGCATCTTCGAACCCTTAGGCATGGATGAAACTACATTCTATGTACCGAAGAGCAAGTCATTCCGTATTGCCGAGCCAATTCATGGCCAGATGGCAGACTACACACAAGTTAAGGCAATGTTCTCCGGAGGTGGTGGGCTCAATTCAACCACAGAGGACTATGTGCGATTCGCAGAGATGTTGTTAGGCGGTGGCGAATATCGTGGTCATCGAATTATCGAACAAGCCACTCTGGATCAGATGCGCGAAAAGGAAATCGGCAAAGATGTTAGCCGTGAATTTTTCTTTTACGGCAATACCGGTAACTGGGGACTGGGCTTTCACTTACAGCCCACCAGCGATGATCCCAACGGACCGCACAACTTCGGCTGGCGCGGCATCGGCGGCACTATCGTCGTGGTGGATGAAGAGAATGACTTCTATATGATCTACATGGAACAGAAACGTGGCGGACCGAGGGGCGCACCGTTCGATAACAACATCGCCACTCGCATGGTGTACGAGGCGATGCAAGATTAATTCAGCAGATCATACTTACGCAAATAACCCCGCAATTGATGATAGCTCAGGTTTAAAAACTCGGCAGCTTTCTTCTGATTAAACTGGCTCTGCTCCATAGCCTGGTTCAATAGGTTAATTTCGAACTCCTGCACCTCGTTCTTGAAGTCGAATGAGCCGGCGCTGGACAAGTCCGGAACTGATGCTTCGATGCCCGGTTCGCCATCGGCATTGGATACCTTATGAGACTTGATCGATGAATTGGGGCGATAAGGAGATTCGAAGGGATTGAACACCAGTCGCGTGATATGTCCGTCTCCATTCTGGTACACGGCGCGCTCGATGACATTCTTCAATTCGCGGATATTGCCCGGCCAGGAATACTTGCCGAGTGCCTTCGCCACTTTGTCTGAAAAACCCGCGAAGAATTCGCCACCCAGTTCCTTCACCATGCCTACGGCGAAGTGCTCAGCCAATATAAGAATGTCTTCTGCTCGCTCACGCAGGGGTGGCAGGGTAATCACATCGAAGGCCAGCCGGTCCAACAGGTCTTCCCTGAACTGACGCTGCTTGGCGAGCTCGGGCAGGTCTTCATTGGTAGCGGCGATGATGCGCACATCGACGGAAATCGTCTCGTTACCACCCAGCCTTTCAAATTCGCCGTACTCGATAACTCGCAGAATCTTCTCTTGCACTGACATATCGGTGTTGGCCAGCTCGTCGAGAAACAGGGTGCCGCCGTGGGCACGCTCGAAATAGCCTTTGCGCTGCTTGGTTGCACCCGTGTAAGCGCCCGCCTCATGACCGAATAGCTGCGCCTCCAGCAGAGTCTCACTCATCGCTGCGCAATTGATCTTCAGGAAGGCCTGCTCCCATAGGCGCGACAGAAAGTGCAGCCTGGCTGCGACCAGTTCCTTACCCGTACCGCGCTCCCCAACGATCAGCACCGGCTTATTAAGCGGGGCGACGACGGAAATATGCTCCTGCATCTCCAGGAAGCTGGCAGATTCGCCGATCATGCGAGGTGGAGAGTGTTGATCATCCATAATAAATAGTTAAATCTGTAAGTTACTGCTTCTGATCTGGCCCGGTTAACAAGTATCTGGGGGCCCTGCCCTGAATTTCAAGTTTTTCGGAGTCTTGGTTAGTGAAAATTACCATTTGTTAAGTTATTCAGCTATTGCACCGCAGGCTCAAGCTAGGTGTTAATTTTATTTATTATAATATCAACAAGTTAGAATTTTAAAATAGTTGGCACGCTACCTGCTCATAAGTAATCAAACCAACCGAAACTGCTGCAATCTGACCAGAGTGACTTCATCACCGGTCATGGCTGAAGCAGACGAGGATGGCGGTAAGTAACAATGGATACATCGAGGTATCAGCAATGAGCATATTTAACAGACTATCAGACATTATTAACTCCAATATCAGCACCCTGCTGGATAAGGCTGAGAATCCCCAGAAGTTGATTCGCATGGTTATCCAGGAGATGGAGGAGACCCTGGTGGAAGTGCGTAGTGGCACGGCCAAGGTCATCGCTGAGAAGAAAACCCTGTCCCGTCGCGCGGAGAAACTCAGAAAGCAGGCAGCGGACTGGGAGGCCAAGGCAGAACTGGCTCTATCCAAGGGCCGTGAAGATCTGGCCAAGGCTGCACTATTGGAAAAATCCAATATCGTTTCCAGCGTTGAAATCACCGAAAAGGATTTGAAGAAGCTGAACGAAACCCTGGACAAGCTCAGTGTTGAGATCGAGCAGCTGCAGGCGAAACTCAACGATGCACGAGCCCGTCAGAAGACTATCGTAATGCGTACCAAGGCCACGGCGGCACGTCTGGATGTAAACAGGCACCTGACCAGCTACACTATTGACAATGCCATGGATAAATTTGAGTATTACGAAAAGAAGATAGACCAGATGGAAGGCCAGATGGACAGCAACCACATCGAAGCACGCGGCCTGCAAAGCGAATTTAACGAGTTGGAAAAACAAGAGTCTATTGACCAGGAACTTGAAGAGTTAAAATCTAAACTTAACAAAACTGATCAGAAAGCGGATCAGAAAACAGTTCAATAGGTTTTCATCATGGACGCACTAGAGTTCGTAATATCGATCGTGGCAATGGTACTGGGTGCCGTTACCATCTGGATCCTGCTCTTGCGAAAGAGTCGGCGCCGCACACAGTTCGAATCGAGCGGTAAATATGATATGGGGGAATTGTCTTCAATGGCAGAGTCCCTGATAGAACGCATCGATGTTCTCGAATCTATCCTAGATGCCGAGGTGCCAGAGTGGAGGGAGCAGAATGAGCACGGGAGTCAATAGCATGTATCTGGACAGAGAAAAAGCCCGCTGGCTGGGTGTTTGTGCCGGAATAGCGAGCTGGTTGGATATTCCTGCAACTCTGGTTCGAATCGTTTTCGTCATCTGCGTGATTTCATGGCCACCCTTCTTGCTGGGTTATTTCATTCTCTATTTCTGCCTGGACAAAGACCTTACGCCGGAAAAGGTGCAGGACTATTTCAGCGATGTACCAACGGCCGAACATTTCCGTAAGTTAAATTATCGCAAGCCTATCTACAAGAATGAACGTAATAAGCGAATCGCCGGAGTCTGTTCGGGGATTGCCGACTATCTGGAGGTGTCAGCCTTCTCCGTACGTTGTGTCACGCTCTGCTCGATGTTTATCTTTGGCCCCTTTACATTCTGGGCCTATGTAATCTGTTGGTTTGTCTTCGATCCGGACCCTTATATAGATGATGGTGAACGCTACGAGAGAAAGATGCGGCGCCGCCAACGCAAGTCAGAACGCCGCGCCGAACGGCACGCTCGCCGCAAAGCCAGAAAGGTTCGAAAGAGTTATGCGAATGAGGAAGTCAAGGCTGGCATGGACGACCTTGAGGCCGACATTCACGATGTAGTCAATCAGGTACATGACGAATTACGAACGGAGATTGACGATGCCATGAGCGGGTTTAAATCAAAGACCGCAGGCCGCAGATCAAAAGCTTCGGCCGACCAATCGAGAGCAAAGTATTCGCCAACAGAATGTACCGAGCTTTACAGTACAATGGAAAAACGCCTGCAAGATATTGAAGCGTATATGACTTCGAAGCAATTTCGTCTACATTGTCAGCTCAATCGCATTTAGTAATCCCTCCCTGAACACAGTAAACTAGCGCCTTCTATCACTGTCAGGGCATCGACTCTTCGAGATCTTCCTCGAATCACTATGAAGTATTGTCATCACTGTACAGCCCTTCTCGTGCTCCGCGTACCTGATGGCGATGATAGAGAACGTCATTGCTGTGATGCATGCAACGCCATCTTCTACCAGAACCCCAAAAATGTAGTCGGTACGGTACCGGTCTTCGAAGACCAGGTATTGCTCTGTAAACGTGCCATTCAACCGCGCATTGGCAAATGGACGCTACCGGCGGGCTTCATGGAAAACGGTGAATCGAGCCTCGAGGGCGCGATTCGAGAAACACGGGAAGAAGCCGGCGCATCGGTCACTGTGCAGGAAGACAGTCTTTACACACTTTTCAACCTGCCTGGGATCAATCAGCTGTACATGTTCTTTCGCGCTGAATTGTCCAACCTGGATTTCTCGCCTGGAATTGAATCAGAAGCGGTGGCGCTTTTTCATGAGTCGGAAATTCCCTGGGGGGAAATCGCCTTTCCTGTGGTCAAGAGTACGCTGGAGCACTACTTCAGGGATCTACCGAAAAACCACTTTCCGGTTCGTATGTTCGATGTTCACCATGGAGATCGCCGCATCACTACGCACTTAATCAGTCATAGCCACAAGTCCGATTAGCACAACTGACCATTACCGCCGTCGATAACACTCCTTGCATTTTCCGGTTTTTGCTGGAATTTTCGTGAATTGCTCGGCAACTCGCCGCGTATAGGAATTTTTCCTACACGCGGAAATGCTGCTATAAATTCACCCCTGAAGCATGGAATACAGCGAATTTCATTTTTGAAACACTAAATATTTCAGTATTTCAAAAGTGCAAATTTGTTGTTTTTCACTTTCCTTTTGTATGCCTAGGCATGGATAATGCCGAAGCAGTCGATAGGTACTTACCTGCCGGAGCAGGTGGTTACCTCCAAAGAATTGCTGGATGAAGTGCATTCGGAGCGGGATTTTGGTATCGCCAATACCTATATAGACGACCTGACCGGTATTCACGAGCGCCGCTTCGCCGCACCTGACGCCAAACCCTCAGATTTGGCCATTCACGCCGGGCGCACTGCCCTCGAAAAAACCGGCTTAGATCCCAAAGACATAGGTATGGTGCTGTTTTGCGGCATCGACAGGGACTGGATCGAGCCTGCCACCTCGCACCGCATTCAACGAGAGTTGGGCTGTGTAAATGCGACTTGCCTCGATATCTCGAATGCCTGCCACGGATTTTCAAACGGTATGTCCGTCGGTGATGCCATGATTGCAACTGGAGCCGCCGAAAATGTGCTGGTCGTTACCGGTGAAATTCCCAGCCACTTGATTCAGGACGTGATCAAAGACATCCGCGGAAATCCCTCTTTGGAGAACTTCCATAGCAAAGTAGGTGGTTTTACAACAGGTGGTGCCGTGATTTTGCAGCGTGCTTCGCAGCATTCAGGCATCAAGACCTACCGCTTCACCAGCCGCGGGCGCTACACCGAACTGTGCTTTGTAAAGTTCGATAGCGAGGGTAAGCGCTGCGGCCAGATGATCATGGACAAGATTTCAGCCGTAATGATCCGCATGCACCAATCTCTCATTGCAGAGACCTATAAGGCGCTGAATTGGAAGCCTGATGACGTAGATCATCTGATTTGTCACCAAGTAGGAAGCAAACCCCATCACAGAATGGCAAAATTAGCCGGAATTGCCCTTGAAAAAGCTCCCACTATATTCCAGAGATATGGTAATCTCACAAGCGCTACCATTCCTGTAACACTCGATACAGCCAAGCCTGACGCGGGTGACAGGATTTTGATACTGGGAGCAGGTAGCGGCCTCTCAATTAGCCAGATAGGTCTGGTGCTCTAGAGCAGTATAGCGTTCTCTGATCCTGCATTTGAGGAACTGGTTTATTAAATGGAACTGCTGGTAATACCTTCTTTATTGGCGATCTGTTTGAAGATAGCGATTTTTCTGCGCTATCACGAGTCCTTGCGCGCGGATAATCTCAACCTCGGCATCCTGTTTCTGGCGATTTTCTTCCTCAATCTTGCCGAACTATTCGCCATCAAGTCTGAATTTTCCCAGCAAACGGAGATGGTCATCCTGTTGGCGTATAACTGTAGCTTATACTTTGTTATTCACGCCTATATTAATCTCTGTTTCGAATACACTGAGTTCAAGTGGAATGTTTCAAGAGTTAAAACAGCGCTGAATATTGTGCTTGCAGGCCTGGTGCTTGGCACAATTCTGACTCGATCCATCATTGCCGATGTAACTCCCACATCCGGAGAAATATCACCCACCAGAGTGCCTGGAGACCTGTATTGGATTTGGCAGCTGTACATTATCGGTGGCCTGCTATTCGCTGTAAGTCTGTTGATCCGAGGGCTGAAACGAACCGCCTCCAGCATCAATCGGCAGAAGTGTCTGGTGGTTTTAATTAGCACAGCCACACCAGTAGCAATGACAATTTCCACAATTGTGTTAATGGCCATGGGTGTAAATATAAATGGTGCCATCTTCATGTCATTCTCGCTGGCGCTGATGCTGGCACTAATGGTGTATGCCGAAGAGAAAACCCGGCTATTTCATCTGCTCACCTTCGTGCCTTTTAGCAAGGAACGCAAACTGCATACGCAATTGCTGCAGCAGGTAACCGACTGCATCGCAATTAATGATGACCCTGCTGCCCAACAATCAACTCAGCTCAAGCAGATGACGCGGGATTTCGAAGGCGTGGTAGTGGAACACGTGCTCGACTATTACGGTGGCAATCAGAAAAAGACTGCCAGCGCGCTGGGCGTATCGGAGGCCACGCTGTCACGACGAGCCCGAGCCTGTGCACAGCAGCATGCAAAACAATCCAGTGAAAAGACTTACTCGACCGCTTCGGTTCGAATCACGCAATAAGCTACTTCCTCATAGGGATGGGTAGCCTTCATCGCATCTATCACCTGTTTTACTAGGCTCGCTTCACAAACCAACTCCACCTTGTATTCCGGTACACTTTCCACGCTGCCCTGTTCGCCCAGAAAAGGACGCGAGTCTTCGAGAGGCCGAAACTGCCCCTCCCCTGAAGTTTGCCAGGCGCAGCAGTCATAATTGCCAACCCGCCCGGCACCGGCGTCGAACATGGCCGACTTAACGGTCTCCAGGTGAGATTCGGGAACATAGAATTCTATCTTGCGTAAACTTCTGCCGGTCATTTGTTAATCCAGCCAGAGTCGGGCATTTCGAAACATGCGAATACTGGGGGCGTCTTCCAGCCAATCCCGGGGATGCCAGGAGTTTTGACTGGCACGGAATACCCGCTCGGGGTGAGGCATCATAAGGGTGACTCTTCCATCAGCACTACTAATACCCGCTATGCCCGCAGCAGACCCGTTAGGATTGGCAGGATACAGCTGCGCCGGGTTACCGTGATTATCCACGTAACGCAGCGTGATGTGATTGCCGTCGAACATCGCCTGTTGCTTGCCTGGGACAGAGAATTCAGCCCTGCCTTCTCCGTGCGCAACCGCCAGCGGAAATCGTGAGCCTTCCATGCCGGCAAGAAATGCCGAATTGGATGCTTCAACGCTGACCAGGGTCAGTCTCGCTTCAAATTGTTCCGATCGATTGCGGACAAAACTCGGCCAATTGTCTGCGCCGGGAATCAATTCGTGCAACAGGGACACCATCTGGCAGCCATTGCAAACGCCCAGTGTAAGCGTGTCGGATCGTGCAAAAAAGTCAGCGAATTGGGTGCGAATCCAATCATTGAACAGGATCGATTTCGCCCAACCGCCGCCGGCACCTAAAACATCACCATAGGAAAATCCACCACAGGCGACCATGACATCGAACTGATCCAGTGTGACTCTGCCCTCAATAAGGTCGGTCATATGAACATCGATGGCTGCAAAGCGAGCACGATCGAAGGCAGCTGCCATTTCAATCTGGCCATTAACACCCTGCTCTCTCAGCACGGCGACCCTGGGCCTGGCGGCGACGTTAACATAAGGTGCAGTAATGTCTTCGTTGAGATCGAAACTGAGTGCCACATTCAGACCAGGATCATCACTCGCCAGAATCTGGTCATACTCTTCCTGAGCGCATTCGCTGTTATCTCGAATGCTCTGTATCTGATAACTGGTTGCAGACCAGGTTCGTTGCAGCTCGACCCGCGAACGGTCAAACAGTGAAGCAGATTCTGAATAGACTGCTATCGTATCGCTGTCATTAGGTTTCCCGACCACCTTAAAACAATCTTCCAGTTGATGGCTATTGGCCAGGCTGCGTAGTGCTTGCAGATCACTGTCTCTAACCTGCATGACGACTCCCGGCTCTTCGGCAAACAGAGCTGCGAGCGGATCACTTGCAGGCAATAGAACATCGACCCCGCAATGGGACGCGAAACTCATCTCTGCCAGGGTGGTAAACAGACCACCGTCGGAGCGATCGTGATAGGCCAGTATTAAATCGCTGGCGCTGGCCTGCCGGATCAACGCAAACAGATTCATCAGGTCTTCGGCATTATCCAGATCAGGCACACTACCCTGCATCCGCCGATAGACCTGTGCCAGGGCCGATCCACCGAGCCGGTTCTTGCCTCGTGAAAGATCGATCAATACCAGCCAAGAGTCGCCTACATCATCACGCAAATGTGGTGTGAGGGTACGGCGAATATCGGACACCGGTGCGAATGCCGAGATAATAAGAGACAGAGGTGAAGTATTACTCTTTAACTTGGCATCCAGTTGATTGTCGGCTGCTGTTTCATCCTGCCAGACCGTGCGCATCGACATGGAGTCTTTTCCAACCGGAATACAGATTCCCAGTTGTGGGCATAACTCCATGGCTACTGCGTGCACTGTCTCATACAGCTTAGCATCCTCACACCCGTGGCCGGCCGCTACCATCCAATTGGCCGAGAGCTTGATATCACTCAACTTGTCGATGTCCGCGCAGGCAATATTGGTGATCGCCTCGAGGATTGCCATGCGCCCGGAAGCAGCGGCATCAAACAGCGCCAACGGTGTGCGCTCGCCCACGGCCATCGCCTCACCGCTGTAGGCGGTGTAGGAACTGGCGGTAACTGCAGCGTCAGCCACGGGTACCTGCCAAGGACCCACCATTTGATCACGCTGCACTAGGCCGGTAATGCTGCGATCCCCGATGGTAATCAGGAAATTCTTGGCGGCAACAGTCGGCAAGCTGAGCACGCGTTGTACCGCTTCCCCGAGCTCGATACCTTTGTTATCAAATGCACCCGTCGTCACGCAACCGGTAGAAACATCACGGTGCATCTTGGGCGCCTTACCAAACAACACGTCCATCGGCAGATCGATTGGACTGTTATCGAAATGGCTATCGTCGAGACGAATGTGATTCTCTTCAATAGTCTCGCCGACTATGGCATAGGGACACCGCTCACGGCGGCAAATCTCGCCGAACCGGTCGATATCGGCGCAACTGACCGCCATAACATAGCGTTCCTGCGCCTCGTTACACCAGATTTCTAGCGGTGACATCTGTGATTCTGCGTTGGGAATCTCACGCAGCTTAAACAAGCCACCCCGTCCTCCGTCTTTTACCAGTTCCGGTAGTGCATTGGACAGACCGCCTGCTCCCACGTCGTGGATAAAGCTAATCGGATTAGCTTGACCAAGCTGCCAGCATTGATCGATAACTTCCTGGCAACGTCTTTCCATTTCGGCGTTATCCCGCTGTACCGAGGCGAAATCCAGATCTTCATTGCCAGCCCCGGAAGCCATGGACGAAGCCGCGCCTCCCCCGAGACCAATCAGCATGGCAGGGCCACCCAGCACGACTAATTGTGCACCGACCTCGATCTCTCCTTTGTGCACATGGGATTTGCGTATGTTGCCAATACCACCGGCGAGCATAATGGGTTTGTGGTAGCCGCGGGTTTCCGCTGCGCCCTCCTCATTGGTGACGACCGCTTCGAAACTGCGAAAGTAACCACACAGGTTGGGTCTGCCGAACTCATTATTGAATGCCGCGCCGCCGATCGGACCTTCGATCATGATGTCCAGCGCCGAGGCGATGTGAGTCGGCTTGCCCAGGTCTTCTTCCCAGGGTTGAGGAAGCTCCGGCAGGCGCAGATTGGAGACGCTGAAGCCGGTGAGCCCTGCCTTGGGCTTGGCTCCACGACCGGTGGCGCCTTCATCGCGTATCTCTCCACCTGAACCGGTCGATGCTCCAGGAAAAGGCGCAATGGCGGTCGGATGATTGTGTGTCTCCACCTTCATCAGAATATGTATGGGCTCTTCGGAAAAACCATATTGTTGAGAGTCAGGTGCCGGAAAGAAACGTTCGCCACTGTGGCCTGCCATCACCGCCGCATTGTCGGAGTAGGCCGACAGAACTCCTTGTGGTGATTGCTGATGGGTGTTGCGAATCATGGCAAACAGGGAGTGGTCCTGCTGTGCGCCATCGATGCTCCAGCTGGCATTGAAAATCTTGTGACGACAATGTTCCGAATTGGCCTGGGCGAACATCATCAGTTCAATATCGTGCGGATTCCTACCCAGCTCACCGAAACAACGAAACAGATAGTCGATTTCATCCTCGGCCAGCGCCAGCCCCATGGAGGTATTGGCATGGATCAGCGCAGATTTGCCCTGCCCCAGGATATCCACAGACTGCATCGGTGAAGGATCGGCGCTGTGAAACAACACGTCCGCCAGGTCGATGCCATCCAATACGACTTGTGTCATGCGGTCATGCAGCAATTGATCGAGGCTGGCAAGCTCTTCGGGATTTAATTGCTGCGCAATGGCAATCCTAAACTGTATGCCACGCTCGATGCGCCGAACCTGGGTCAGTCCACAGTTGTGCAGGATATCAGTGGCCTTACTGGACCAGGGTGAGATCGTCCCGGGTCGAGGCACGACCACACGCACAAGCCTGCTCATGGAATCTTCGAGATTCTCATCGGACATGGGCTGGCCGTAATTCAACAACTGGACCAATTCAACGGATTCAGCGGCAAGGAATTGCGCATCGCTATCGATGCAGTGCACAAATTGGGCAGTGAGTGATTGTACTGATTGTACGGTCGGGAGTGAGGCTTGCAGAGATTGAAGTAATTTTGAAGTCTTGAAAGCAGATAGAGCTGCTGCTCCAAACATCGCTTGCATTGCTAAGGGTTCCAGACTTACAGGGCGTAAAAAAGTGGCTAAGCGTACCGTGTTAACGAGGCACTATGATAATCGATCTGCCCGAGGAATTCAGAATAAAAGTTGCCAGCCTAATTGGGAATCGGGGAGTAGCGACCCTGTTCCGGCGTGACAATTTCTGTCCCGTTCGCATCCACTACCCAGAAATCGACATGGGATAAGGTGGTGATGTTCCGGCTAGGCGAACTGAAGAATGGCTGAGCATTAATGGCGTAGGATTCACCCGCTCTGGCGTTGAAACTTAGAGTGCGGCTTATATGGTCTCGAGTGCGGGCATAGTCGACCATTGCCGGAGCCAGACCCCGCCGACTTCCCAGATCCCAGGAAAAATAGACACGCACTTCGTGATATCCCGGTGTTATCTGGATACTGTGGTACTGCTGACTGTTCTGAATGGCAATGTCATCGACACTCATGAAACGTACGTTATCCACATAGCGATTTATCAAGTCGACGCGCTGATAACTCGACCCGGCCAAGGTAGATAATTGGAGATCCTGCCTGGCTTCACCAAGATAGGCCTTGTAGGGCAAAGCAATGTCGACGCAGCCAGCCACAGTCACACTTCCACAGACCAGCAATAGAATTCGTACTGTATTCTTTAAGTTGTACATATTAGGATCCATCGCCTCTTACGCGGGCAATTTTAATTTCAGTTTGGATAGACATCTCAAGCAGTCTATCGGTGACGTTTCGTGGAACTCTGGCCTATCGGCCTGGTACTTACCTTACTGGTCTGTCTTAACAGATCGCTTCGTCTGGAAAAACGCAGTCATCAACGCACTGCATTGGGCCGCCATTACTCCTTCCAGATGAGTGATCCGATGATTGTAAGACTCTTCCACCAGTAATTGCTGCCGGCTGATGACTGCACCAGCCTTGGGTTCCCTAGCACCAAACACCAACTGGCTAACCCGAGCGTGTACGAGTGCTCCCACGCACATCGTACAGGGCTCGATTGTAACATATAGACACATGTTTGCTAGACGATAATTTCCGATGGCCTGCGCCGCGCTACGAATTGCGAGTATTTCCGCATGAGCTGTAGGGTCCTTCGCTCTTATGGGCTGATTGAATCCGCTGCCTATGATCTGTTGATTTTCGACATCCACCAGGACGGCGCCGATAGGTACTTCATCCAGCTGGGCCGCCTGGGCTGCCTGCTGGAGGGCAAATCCCATCCAGTGCTCATGCACTTCGGCGCTCACCTGTTCAATTGGAGCGATCATGGATCGCCTTCCGTAGCACCGTCTGTTGCCACAGTTTCGCTGCCCGGTCGGGAGACGCCGTGTACGGCTGATATGCCTAAGGCGACCGCCGGACCGATACCGAGAGCAAACATCAGTGTTCCTAAACCCACCGTTCCTCCCAGCAGCCAACCGAAAAATACTGCAGTAACTTCCAATCCCGTTCTAACCCAGGCAATAGGCAAATTACTCACGTCTTGCAATCCCGTCATCAATCCATCTCTGGGTCCGGGCCCCAAATGAGCCATCAAATACAGACCACTACCCAAACCCACCATCAGAATGCCAACCGCCGACTGCATGACTTTAATCGCGAACAATTCAGGCTGTGGTAAATAAGGCAACGACAATTCGATGGCAGCCGAAATGATCACGGCGTTGAGCAAAGTCCCCAGACCAGGAATCTGTTTGAGTGGAACCCACAACACCAACACACCCACACTAACGGCGAAGGTGGCCCAGCCAATGCTCAATCCGGTTACTGCGCCGATGCCCTGGGCAAATACAGTCCAGGGACTCACGCCTGCGCCAGCGGCTATAAGCGATGCCTCGCCGATTCCAAAAACTATTAGTCCGAAGCAGAGGATTAGTAGCGTTTTAAACTCGGGTTGGAAATTGAGCGGATGCTCCGAACTCCAGGAGACGGTTGGGACTGCTTTGACAGAGAAGAACTTCATTAATGATCTTGTACCACTTTCGTGGACATTTGGTTCGATATAAATCTCACTCTATGACCGCTTCCTGGTCTGGCCCCGGTTTTCCGGACCACCTCATTATGCACAATAATGTGCGAGGAGGTGGATCATGGCACTACCTCCATATACATGTCTTCAGCTCGCTCAATGGCTGTTTCAAAATGGGAAGTTCTTAAAGACTTCCGATACTGCTTGTTCTCGGAGCGAAGCCAAATGTTAAACTGCCAAACGCCACCGCTTCTATTGTTCCTTCGGATAGTAGCTCTGCCATCGAATATATCATGACAGTCGGTAATTTTTTAATTATCGGCTAGTGGTTTCTTGGCACCAGTATTCACTGAACCAATAATCGGGAAAATATTGTTAGGTTTTTGCTTTGCGTTATCTTTATACATGCACCCATTATACCTTTCCCATAACTAATCATCCCCAACACCTAATGGATAAACTAGGGTGTTTATCACTTACGGTTAACAATAGTCACCGTAGTGTGTTGTGGTGTGTGTTTATGCTAATGCCAGATGGTATAAAGAACAAGCATCTAGGAGAAAGTGTGTCGTGAGTGTGTTGTTGACGAACCCTTATAGAATAAGGGTTTCAGAGGGTTTAGCTATTCCCACTCAATAGTCGCACTCAAAATAAACCTTGTAAGAACAATGGTTTGCGAGGGGAAAAATTGTCTTTACAACATCTTTACAACATTTATGGTTAATTTTTGTGTGTGCCACTATCTTAAAATCTTTGTGTTATCAGTAGTTTGCCATTTCTGCTGTTGTAAAGTTTACAACTGCTAATGCCCCACTCCAAGCATACCTTTTCCAACTGCTTTGATGCTTGCTTCAGCTTATGTGTATTCGCTCTAATGCTCTTTTTCCTTTCTGGACATATCCTTGTTTAAGCAGCTTTGGAATAAAGATACTTTTGGAATTCGATGAACGTACGCTGCATATCTTGAACGCTACCTAGCTGCTGCCGCCAGAGCCGGAATTTCAGGGTTTAGCCAATCTAGCAGATATTTCTTTCAATCGAATTGCTTGTTGAATGAAAAGAGGGAAGCTGACAATACTGCCGGTGTAATCGAAAACATACATTATGATCGAGAATACGAGACCGTAACTCAGTACCCCTGCACCAATTACCGTTATAGGCGTATAGATAAACACCGCAATAACCCCCACCCATATTACAAAGTAATTCATAGTCTCAAGGTCAGACAGCTTTATATTCCATCTCATTAACTCCTGATAAAAACTTTTGATAGCAATGGAATCTCTTGCGGTTAAGACGTCTACTTGTTTCTCAAGTTGATTATTGTAGTTTGCATTGAGCTTATAGTTGAATTTTCCAGTTATGGTATAGATAAGAACAATGAGGCCTAGTAGTGAAAGGCAAGCAAAAAAGACATTGATATTCAAAGTAGCGATGATGGCAAGAATGCCGACTACAGAAATAAGTGCAGTTATCATTTCAGGCATCGAATTTTCAAGAAATTCCACAAATTCAGTTAGAAGGCCCGTCCGGGCTGATATTCTGGAAACCGATGCGTCTTTGTTTGTTTCNTTTTCGATCATCTCGGGAGTAATTTTGCAGTAAATTCCAGAGTAGATTCGGGTGTCGTAGAATCGTCTTGCACTTCCTACTATTAGTGCTGCCGCTCCAGCGATAGATAGATAGAGTATCCCATCGAAGCTGTCTTCCAAAAGACCATCGATCGCGATTCCAATTAGAAGCGGGAAAAGAATTCCAGTCAGTGCTTCCAGCGTCACCAAAACGAATGTAAACAGTATTCGCCATCTAAATCTGAGAAGTAGGCTTTTTATTGAAATGTTTGTCATCGGGGCTTTGCTCATTTTCAACTAAGTTGTATTACATACTTACTTACACTTACGCAGTGTANTAGTGGCAGAACTTTACAACAATGTTTACAACAAAGACGAAGGAATGCGTCTTTACAACAACTTTACAACATAGGAAACAGCGTAGGAATGGGGGTTGTAGGGCNTGTTATTACTCCCACTCAATAGTGGCTGGTGGTTTACTAGAAATATCGTAGGCTACGCGTGAAACTTCGGGTATCTCATTCATGATACGATTTGATATTGTTTCAAGTATTTCTGGGTCTAATCGAGCCCACCTTGCAGTCATAAAATCAATTGTTTCTACTGCTCTAAGCGAAATTACGTAGGCATGTCTTCTGGCATCTCCGACCACACCAACTGACTTAACCGGCAAAAAAACAGCAAACGCCTGACTTACTTTGTCGTACAGATTTGACTGATCTAATTCTTCCATAAAAATCGCATCAGCTTGTCGGAGAATCTCGCAATATTCTTTCCTAACTTCACCTAGGATTCGCACCCCAAGACCAGGACCAGGAAATGGATGCCGAAAAACCATTTTCTTAGAAAGGCCTAATTCAATGCCTATCTTTCTAACTTCATCTTTAAATAATTCTCTCAAAGGCTCAACCAGGTCTAACTTCATATCCTCAGGTAGGCCTCCCACATTATGATGAGACTTGATGACATGAGCCTTGCCTGTCTTTGATCCCGCAGACTCAATCACATCGGGATAAATAGTTCCTTGGGCTAACCATTTTACATTTTTAAGTTTTCCGGCTTCTTCATCGAAAACATCAATAAAAGTGTTTCCAATGATTTTTCTCTTTTCTTCTGGGTCATCTATACCCGATAATCTAGAGAGGAATAATTCTTCGGCATCAGCTCGAATTACTCTTATTCCCATGTCTTTTGAGAAAGATGCCATAACTTGATCGCCCTCATCTAATCTCAGCAAGCCGTTATCAACGAATACACAGGTTAACTGATCGCCAATCGCCCTGTGCAATAGCGCAGCTACTACAGACGAATCAACGCCTCCAGACAGACCAAGCAGCACACTATCTGCACCAACATTTTTACGGATCGTTGTGATAGCGTCTTCAATAATATTTGCCGATGTCCATAGAGAATCACAACCACAAACTTGATGAACAAATCGGCCAATTATTTCTTTGCCTTGCAACGTATGAGTTACTTCGGGGTGAAATTGTAGACCATAGAATTTACGTCTTTCATCGCAAATAGCTGCAATTGGAGCGCTTTCGGTACTCGCTATAACCTGAAAACCATCGGGAACATTTGTTACTTTATCTCCGTGGCTCATCCATACATCAAACTGAGACTTACCAGAGTCTGTGAGCCCATCATTTAAGCCATCAAGGAGTCTGTTAGAGGCAACTAAATCAACCTTAGCAAATCCAAACTCCGACTTATTAGAGGCCTCAACTTTTCCTCCAAACTCTTCGGCCATAGTCTGCATACCGTAACAAATGCCTAAAATCGGAACCCCACTACGATAAACTAGAGAGGGTGCTCGGGGTGAGGTCTTAGTATTTGCAGATTCAGGCCCCCCCGACAAAACAATCCCTTGAGGATTAAACTCATCAAAATACTTTGCCTCGACCTCATAATCCCAAATTTCGCAATAAACACCAGCCTCACGAATACGACGAGCAATAAGCTGCGTATACTGCGAGCCAAAATCTAGAATTAAAATCTTTTGGGAGTGGATATTTTCAGAAGTCATCAATTATTGAACTGTATAGAGTAATAAAAATTCTAATGGTTAGCTCGACTTATAGTCAAACATCGTTTGTAGCCGATCTAGGCACTTAGAAAAAACACTTTGGCTGTTAACTAAATCGGTAGTTAGGTGCTTCTTTAGTAACGCTAACGTCATGAACATGGGACTCAGACATCCCTGCCCCTGTGATCTTTACAAATTTAGTTTTTGTTCTCATTTCGGTTATATCTTTACACCCCGTATAGCCCATCGATGCACGTAATCCACCCATCAACTGATGGACAATAGCAGACATTGGTCCTTTATAGGGGACGCGACCCTCAATACCCTCTGGGACTAACTTTTCAGCTCCAGAATCAATGTCTTGAAAATAACGGTCACTCGATCCTTGTGAGTGCGACATGGCTCCTAGAGAGCCCATTCCTCTATACGCTTTATAGCTGCGTCCTTGATACAACTCAACCTCGCCAGGAGCCTCTTCAGACCCTGCCAGTAAACCTCCCACCATTACGATGTGGGCGCCAGCAGCTATCACTTTAGCAATATCACCAGAATAGCGAACCCCACCATCAGATATTACACAAACATCCGTTCCTTTGAGTGCTTCGACTACGTTAGACACCGCGGAAATTTGTGGCACACCGACCCCGGTTACTATGCGTGTTGTACAAATCGAACCTGGGCCGATTCCCACCTTAACAGCATCTGCACCCGCCTCGGCCAAAGCCTTTGCCGCCTCGGCCGTGCCAATATTTCCTCCCACGACTGGAAGATCCGGATACTTAGTCTTGATCGCCTTCACTTGATCGATGACGCCCTGCGAGTGGCCATGCGCCGTATCAACAAC
>PBYU01000002.1 GCA_002730035.1 Gammaproteobacteria bacterium
TTGCATTATCAACGGCATGCTGCGTAAGATGAAAACCGATGAGCAGAACACTCCCTTAAATTAGATGCTCATCTGTTCCATTTGTTTGACGACGGACAAACGGCTGCGCTAAATACCTATATTGTTCGCGTACTTTCTGAACGCCTGGACAGGGCTAATCGAAATCTGAGTCGCTACATTTAGAAACAGCGCATAGCCGCTCAGAAAGTGGGTGCATCTACCGGCAGTAGTACCACTGGCACCATCTCACTGTACTGAAACCAATCGCCATCGATGCGTACGATTTGTTCGTCTGTCTCATCCAGTCGCAGTGTTCCGGTAAATTCCATGTCCAGCCTGGGTATGCGAATTATCACATTCAGGCCTTCGATCCGAACGGTGTCTGCAGGCATTCCATAGATGCCCATACCGCCGCTGATCAGTACCGCCGTGTATTCATCTTCACTCAAGCCAAAGGTAAAAGCCAGATTCATGTTGTCACGACCCAGCACCAGGGGTCCTTCCCAGGAACCCAGCAAGCTCGGATAGGTCACCTGCTCCTGCGGGTATGCTGTAGGGCTGCATAGCATGATCAGCAGAGTGAGAATGATAGAGGGTTTCTGTTTCATAACACAGATAGTAAATCAGCCCGCGGTATTCGTGCAACGATCCCGTGATTAAGTTGGCCAGGCCCTGCAAAGAAAGTATGGGTGCTGCAGTAATTCCAGCTTCGCCTGTAAGCGGACTCCTAAACCGGGCTCGCTATCGAAATAGATCGAGGTCGATAGCGTCTGCCATCGCCTTATAGCCGGCGTCATTCGGATGCAGGTTATCCTGTGTAAATGACGGCAATATCCTCCCGGGATTATTCGGGTCTTGTACAACACTGTCGAAATCAATTACGCCATCGAATTCACCGCTTGTGCGAATAAACTGGTTGACCGCCTGCCTTTCGATTTCCCCTGCCTGCGTGTAATAGGCCGCTCCCTCGTAAGGCGTCAGGGTTGCTCCGAAGATCTTGATGCCGCGGGCATGGGCGCGGGCAATGATGTTTCGATAACCGGCAATGATCTCATCGGCGGAAGTGAGTTGTGCATCGCCAGAGGAAGACATCCCGATGTCGTTGATGCCTTCCATCAGCACCATGTGAGTCACCTTGCTCAGCGCCAGGACATCACGTTCGAAGCGGGCTTGCAGGTTTTGACCAAACAGGGAATTGCCTTCGGTAGTCACCTGGTTACCGCTGATGCCGGCATTTACCACGGCGAAGTTATCGATACTGTTATCGGCAAACAGCCGGCGTGCGAAGTGATTTGGCCAGCGTTGGTTGCCGCTCAGAGTAGAGCCCCAACCGTCCGTAATGGAGTCGCCGACGGTGGCAATTGCCGATACCTGTTCATTGTGAATGACATCGATTGCCGTAAGCAGGTTCCAGGCAGGCGATTCTCCTTCTATAGGAAGGTTTGTAGCTGCGGTGTGATCGCCTGAGGAGGATATGTAGTTGGTTTGGTTGGAGAGCGCATGGGCGGTGAGGAAGCCGCTGGATTCTGGCAAATAGACACTGACCACCAGATTGCTCAGCTGGGGTACGATGAAAGACACGGGGTCACTCAGTACCACTGCACCGCGTGGGATAGATATCGACTCCGTTCCCCCGAAACTTACGCTTTGCAGGCTAGCGGACTGTATGGAACTGCCTTCGGTCTGCAGCGCAATTGTTACCGCGCCGATGTGAACGGGTTGATCACCGTGATAATTAGCCAGTCGAAGTCGGGCGCTCTCCCCACCAACGCTACTATGAATCACCAGCCTTAACGTCTGGTCTTCTATCTCTGCATAGTCTTCATTGGTCGGGGGCAAGGTGCTGGGGCTGGTAGCCCAGGTGGTTATCCATCTCGGATCACTGTGTTGTTGTGCAGTGACTTCGGCAATGCCAATTTGGCTGACAAATAGAAATACCAGCGCATAACGCATGAGTTGCCGAGGTAGTTCTCGAATTGTAGGCATAGTGAATCCTCACAGCTTGGTGTTGCGGTTTGTAAGGAGTAAATCACAGATCACAGAGGATTAAAAATTGTTGGGATTCAATTGAATTAGCAGTGACAGAGTCTGTCAGCGGGGAGCCAGGCAATTAGTGACAGGGAACGGATAAGCAGTTGATAAGCAAACAGCGCCTTGATATAAACTCGCGCAGTACTGAAAGCGGAACACTAAAGAGGTCGAAGTGAGACATTATGGATTTGTTACCTGCCATTGAATTGGTATCGCCCCCAGGGATAGAGGTATCTGCCTCAATCATCTGGTTGCATGGCCTCGGTGCCGATGGCAACGACTTCGCGCCCATCGTTCCTCAAATACCCCTGCCCGACAGTTTTGGAATCCGCTTCGTGTTCCCCCATGCACCCTCCATACCCGTGACTATTAACAATGGTTTCGTAATGCCTGCCTGGTATGACATCAAGCAAATGGATGTCGATCGCCATGTCGATGAAGAGCAGTTGCAACAGTCGGCTCGTTGGGTTCACCAACTCATTGATAGAGAAGTGGCAAGAGGCGTCAAAAGTGAGCGGATTATCGTGGCAGGATTCTCTCAGGGCGGCGCGGTGTCTTTCGAGGCGGCGTTGACCTACCCCAAACCATTGGCAGGAATCATGGCCTTATCGACCTACTTTGCCACCGCGGGTAGCGTTCAGATCGACCCGATCCACAACACCATTCCCATCATGATTTGCCATGGGACCCTGGACCCGGTGGTCCCCGAATCCCTGGGCCGCAAGAGTCTCGCCACCCTGCAGAATCTCGGTTTCGTGCCGGAATACAACAGCTACCCCATGGAGCACGCAGTTTGCCCCCAGGAAATCGCCGATATCGGCGACTGGGTCACGCGAATCTTAAATTCCTAGTTTTTTACGAAATTGTTGACCTTAGACTCAACTCTAAGGTTTATAATGCCGGCAATTGCCTGAAATTGCCGGCTTCGACTCTGTTTCGACACAGCCTGCCACCGGCCAATCCAACCAATCTGCAGCAACGTAAGCGCAGCAAGCGGGGATAGAGATGCTAAAAATCAGCGAGTTGTCAGCCAGAACGGGTCTGTCTGCTCATACTCTTCGGTTTTACGAGAAAAATGGCCTGATTACCGCCAGTAACCACAGCGAAGCCGGCTATCGCTTTTACACCGATGCCGACGTGCGTCGTGCCGAGTTTGTCAAGACGGCGCGCAACAGCGGCTTTTCCCTGGAAGATATCGGCCAGTTATTGTCGGTTCGGGTCGACAAGCTGAGCCATAGCTGCCAGCAAGTTACCGATATTACGCAGCACAAACTTGACGAGGTGAACGGCAAAATTGCCGAATTGCAGTCACTGCAACAGACCTTGACGATTCTGTTGGAAAGCTGTTGTGGTGGCCCGGAAAACGCCACCCATTGTTCGATCATGGAAGCGCTGGAGGAAGGTGAATTCAGGAATAACGCTGGGAGAGAGACATCATGAATCTGTTAACACTATTCTGGAACCTGGTGATCGAGAGCGCGCCATGGTTGCTGATTGGTTATCTGCTGGCCGGCATCATTAAGCAGGTTATACCCAGTTCCTGGGTGGAGAAACAACTGTCTCCCCCGGGATTTTCATCCATCCTCAAAGGGGCATTCATAGGAGCTCCACTGCCGCTCTGTTCCTGCGGTGTCATTCCCACAGCACTGGCGATTCGTAAGGCAGGTGCTTCCAAAGGCGCAACCTCTGCCTTCCTGGTGGCGACGCCGGAAACCGGTGTGGATTCGATCTCATTCTCCTATGCGGTGCTGGGGCCCATTTTCGCGTTGGTGCGTCCTATCGGAGCCCTTATCAGTGCCATCATTGCCGGTGTACTGGTTAGTTCTTTCGACGTGGAAGAGCCTGTAGTCGAGGAAACGGACGAAAGTTGTAGCGGCTGCTGTAGCAGCAAGAAGCAGGAGGCCGAACAATTGCCGAGTCTGGGTCTGCGTTTCATCGCCGCCATTAAATACGGTTATGGGCGCATGATTTCTGATACGGCAAAGTGGTTGGTAATCGGATTGGTGGCAGCTACCATTATCACGGCTGTGGTACCGCAGTCGTTCTTCCTGCTGTGGGGTGATGGTGTGGTAGCCATGTTGATTATGGTGATTGTCGGTCTGCCCATGTATATCTGCGCGACAGCATCGACGCCGGTCGCTGCCAGCCTGCTCTTCGCGGGGATTTCTCCGGGCGCGGCGTTAGTCTTTATGTTGACCGGACCGGCCACCAATATCGCGACCATGGGCGTAATCAAGGAACAGCTCGGGATGCGCTCGTTGCTGGCCTATCTGGCGGGCGTGATCGGTACGGCAATTATCTGTGGATTGATACTCAATGAGCTCTATCAGCTATTCGCCTGGCCGCTGCAAATAACCATGGCGGAACATGGTGATGGCTATCCTCTGTGGCGTCAGTTTGCGGCAATTTTCCTGGCCGGCCTGGTGGCGAAGGTCTGGTTACAACCCATGTTGGCTCGATACCGTTCAGCCAGTGTACCTGCCGAACAAACCTGAGCCCGACTTTAATTTGCCGAGGATTTATCGAGTCGCGCAGCGATTCGATGCTCATCATCCAACCGAAAGACTACATCGGCGCGACCCGGCAAGCTATTCAGGCAATGCCGGGTGAGTCGCTCGAAGTGCTGTACAAACCTGCTAAGGGCTGCTGCATCCATTAAGCCTTCCCCATGTTCGCCACTGCGGGCCCTCATTTTTGATTCCTGCTTACTACGCCATTCGAAAACACGGCCGAAGTCGGGTGCCTGCAACATGATAAGAAACTGGATGCTGGCAAACAGTGGCTGATATTCCGTGTCCAGTTGCTGGTTGACGAAGTGTCGCCAGCGGCCATCCCTGTCTTCGTTCCTCTCCAGCTCGTTGACGGGCACCTCAAGCTCAGCTGCGCTTTGGGCAGCAGCACCTGTAAACCATCCTTCCAGCAGGATCACGTCAATTGGACCGTGAATGGATTTAAACTGGTCTTCACTCGCACAATCGTCGCGTGACTTATCAAACACCGGGAGTGCGATATGATCGGCGGCAGTTGCTCTGGACAGTTCTGCCAGCGTCGTTATGGCCTGTGCCGTGTTATGCGTTCCCGGCACACCGCGACTGGCAAGTAGAGGGTGAACCTGCTGGGCCAACTCGGTACGCCGCTCTCTGGAAAGGTAAAAGTCATCCAGAGACAGCTTGGCGACACGATAGCCTTGTTCGCCGAGCAGTAAGCTAATCAGGCTGGCCAGTGTGGACTTGCCAGTACCCTGTGCTCCGTTTATACCAATGATGAGAGGCCGCACCGATGGAACAATCAGTGCATCGAGTTCTTCGATTAAGGGCAGGAACCAATTTTCTGCATCGGCAGCATAGGTCTCGGGGAGCGATTCCTGATCGACAAATTCCTGAATAAGTTGTGGATACATTGTGAATAATGCACGTATAAAACTAAGGACAAAAACAATAGTACTTGTGGCTGTCGATGTGATCAATTGCGCAGTGTGTTCGAAAATACTCCTGTGTTAGGATGGATTTAGTCCCGGTGATTTCCCATTGAACGATTCACTCTCTCATAATCGATGTCTTCATCTTTACTGCCAGAACGGCCCTTACTGATATCGCCGACATTAGCCTCTACAATTGGCCTCGAAGAAGCGGTCATGTTGCAGGTGCTGGCCGACATGATTACCCAACGGGAGACGGTCAAACGCCCACTCAATCCGCAGCTGCAATGGATCAAGTTGAGCGATGAAGACTTACAGTCAGCGTTTCCGTTCTGGGTGCCGGTCGATATAAAGCGAGTCCAGAACAGTTTGCAGGCACTTGGCGTGCTACTGATTGATCCTCTCAGTGACGCAAGCCGGAGTAATTATTTCGCGATCGATGACAATTCGACCCACGACTCACCCGCAGGACAAGCCACTCGACCTGACGTGGCCCCCAAGCCTAAGCCGGCTGGAACGGCGTCTCTAATACCGACTCACTGGCAACCGGATGACAACTGGGTAAAGCTCTGTAAACAACAATCGATTCCGGAAGCGTTTCTTCGCGACCTGGTGCCGGAGTTTGTCAATTACTGGCGTGAGCGGGGCCAGGCCAGGTTTTCCTGGGGCAACGCATTTTACAAACACGCGCTGAAGAAATGGCGCAATGAACAGACTCGCAAGGGCACTTACGAACTGGCCAGCACCATGTCCGCTGACTGGAAGCCAAGCCCGGACGCCCTGGGCATTCTGGAGAATGCAGCAATCAACGCCAGCTTTATCGAAGACGCGATTCCTGAGTTTGTGCTCTATTGGCGCGAACGGGGAGTCGTGCACGGGGCTTGGAATACCAAATTCATTGAGCATATTCGCAGGCAGTGGGCGAAGTTTTCCTCATCGTTTGGTCTCGACGACACTCCACAGGTGATCGCGGATGATTGGCAACCAAGTGTTGAATGTTATGAAATATTACAATTGGCAGAAATAGATGAAGATTATGCCTGTAGCAGAATTCCAGAATTTGTGCTGTACTGGAAAGACAGTCAACAGGTGAAATCATCATGGAATACTGTATTCCTGCAGTTCATTAAACAGGATTGGGCAAGGAAACTGAAAAATGATGAAAAAGAAATTGAAGGCGCAGAGTTAGCTCATGCAGAAGATCAATCCCTTACTGGATCAAGTCAGCGAAGAATTCAAGAAAGGTTCCAACGCATTGCCGACCGTAGCTGGGCCGAATAGACAAACTGAAACCCAGCCTGGTCGCATAGAAGAATCTGCAGCAGAGTCCGCCGAAACGCCTGTGCTGGATCGCGTAGATGCCATAAACCAGGTCTTCGCCGAGTTTGAATTCGCCTATCACAACCAGTTTCACAAGGCATTCGCCGATGTCGAGAGTCTTGCGATCGCCAAGAAATACTGGCTGAGTAGTCTGGAAAATTATTCCCCTACCCAGATAGTACAGGCTGCCAAGGCGGTGATTCGCTCCCAGGAATATCTGCCCTCGATTGCCATAATTTTGCGTGCCTGCGAGCAGGGCAGGGATCTTTTCGGGCTGCCGTCGGTTCGGCAGGCTTACCTGGAAGCCTGTGCCGGGGCCTCTCCCAAGCGGGAACAGCACTGGAGTCACGAGGCCGTGTATTTTGCCGGGAAGTCAGCAGGTTGGTATCTGCTGGCAAATGAACCGGAAGCAACCGCATTGCCGGTTTTCCAGTACCATTATGAAATCCTGTGTAGGCGGGTGGTTAATGGCGAGCAATTATCAATCGAACTGCCCCCGGCGCTCACCGAAAAAATTGAGCGCAAACTGGATAAGCAAGAGACTCGGGCTAGGATCGCCAGGATGAAGCAGGAGCTGGGATTGAAATAGGGACAGACCCTACCTTTTTACGCATCCAACTTGCGGTATTTCATGCGTGTTGGTGTGGCGCTCTCACCGACCCGCTTCTTATGTTCTGCTTCGTAGTCCGAGTAATTCCCTTCGTGCCAGAAAATCTGGCTGTCACCTTCGAATGCGAGAATGTGGGTACAGATACGATCCAGGAACCAGCGGTCGTGTGACACTACGATCACGCAGCCGGGAAATGCCAGTAGACCTTCTTCCAGGGCGCGCAAGGTTTCCACATCGAGATCGTTGGTAGGTTCATCGAGGAGCAATACATTGCCACCACGCTTTAGCAACTTGGCCATGTGCAGCCTATTGCGCTCGCCACCGGATAGGTTCTTGACGAACTTCTGCTGATCACTGCCCTTGAAATTGAAGCGACTGGCATAGGCGCGCGAAGCGATTTCGTATTTACCAATATGCAGGATTTCCTGTTCGTTGGAGATTTCCTGCCACACGGTATTTTCTCCGTTAAGTTCGTCACGGCTCTGATCTACATAAGCCAGGTCCACGGTATCACCCAGTTCGATGCATCCACTATCGGGCTGCTCAGTACCTACCAGCATGCGCAGAAAAGTCGTCTTGCCAGCGCCGTTGCCGCCGATGATGCCGACGATGCTGCCCTTGGGGATGGAAAAACTGATGTCATCGATCAGCGTGTTACCGTCGAATCCCTTACTCAGATGATTGACTTCAATGACCTTATCTCCCAGTCGGGGACCGGGCGGTACATAGAGTTCCTGAGTTTCGTTGCGCTTCTGAAAATCCTGCGAATTGAGTTCCTCGAATCGGGCTATTCGAGCCTTGCTCTTGGACTGGCGCCCCTTGGGGTTGGACCGCACCCATTCCAACTCGGACTTTATGCTGCGCTCGTGAGCAGCCTGCTGTTTTTCCTCGATGTCCAGCCGCTTTTCCTTGGTCTCGAGCCAGGCACTGTAATTGCCTTCATAGGGAATGCCGTAGCCACGGTCTAATTCGAGGATCCAACCGGCTGCATTGTCGAGAAAATAGCGATCGTGCGTAATGGCTACAACAGTTCCCGGGTAGTCCTGCAGAAACCGCTCCAACCAGGCGACACTCTCGGCATCCAGGTGGTTGGTGGGCTCATCCAGCAATAACATATCAGGCTTGGAGAGCAATAACCTGCACAGGGCGACCCGGCGCTTTTCGCCACCAGACAGGCGACCCACATTGGCCTCCCAGGGTGGCAATCTCAGGGCATCGGCGGCTACATCTAGAGTTCTCTCGATCTGCCAACCGTCCACGGCATCGATCTCGTTCTGTAGCGTGCCCTGTTTCTCCAACAACTCATTCATCTCATCGTCGCTCATGGGCTCGGCAAATTTGTCGCTGATGGCATTAAACTCGTCAAGCAAGTCGACAATGTCCTTGATGCCTTCCTGCACATTGTCGCGTACGTCCTGCGCCTCATCGAGTTGCGGTTCCTGGGGCAGGTAACCGATCTTGATACCGGGTTGGGCGCGTGCTTCGCCATTTATGTCCTGGTCCTTGCCTGCCATGATTCTTAACAGCGTGGATTTGCCCGCACCGTTCAGACCCAGCACACCGATTTTCGCGCCCGGGAAAAACGACAGCGAGATATCCTTGAGGATCTCACGCTTGGGGGGGACCACCTTGCCAACCTCATGCATGGTATAGACAAACTGCGGCATGCCTTGCTCCTGACTGATTCTGCTAAGCGATTAAAACGAGGGCGCTATTATGTCACAGAATATTGATGCTGCCTGCGGAGTCATAATGTAGAATAGCGCCTTCGAAAAATCCCCAGTCCATCCAGCGGAGTATTAGATGTTCAAGAGCGATGTCAGCCTATTGGAATTTGACCCAGAAATTGGCGCGGCTATCGAAGCAGAAAAGACTCGCCAGGAAGAACATATCGAACTGATTGCATCGGAAAACCACACCAGTCCTCTGGTGATGGAGGCACAGGGATCCGTGCTCACCAATAAGTATGCAGAAGGCTATCCCGGTAAACGCTATTACGGCGGCTGTGAAAACGTCGATGTCGTAGAGGAACTTGCTATTGCCCGAGCCAAGAGCCTATTCAAGGCGGATTTCGCGAATGTACAACCACATTCCGGCTCACAGGCTAATTCCGCAGCCTACATGGCGATGTTACAGCCAGGAGATACCTTGCTGGGCATGAGCCTTGCCGATGGCGGCCACCTGACCCATGGCGCCAGTGTCAGTTCCTCGGGGCGACTTTATAAAGCGGTGCAGTATGGGCTGAATAATGACACCGGTGAGATCGACTACTCACAGGTCGAGAAGTTGGCACAGGAGCACAAACCGAAACTCATCGTGGCGGGATTTTCTGCTTACTCAAGAGTAATCGACTGGCAGAAGTTTCGAGATATTGCCGACAGTGTCGGGGCTTTTTTCATGGTCGACATGGCCCATGTGGCTGGTCTGATTGCCGCCGGTGTCTATCCCAGCCCGGTAAACATCGCTGATGTGACCACTACTACCACGCACAAGACCTTGCGCGGCCCGCGCGGTGGATTGATACTGGCACGTTCTAACCCCGAACTGGAGAAGAAACTCAATTTTGCTGTGTTTCCGGAAAGCCAGGGTGGCCCGCTGATGCACGTGATCGCGGCAAAAGCCGTGTGTCTGAAAGAGGCCATGAGTGAAGATTTTGTAAGCTATCAGAAGCAAACGCTGGTGAACGCCCAGACAATGGCTGAGGTATTCATTGAGCGGGGCTATGACATCGTTTCCAATGGTACTGATGATCACCTGTTCCTGCTTAGCCTGATCAAGCAGGGTGTGACAGGAAAAGATGCCGATGCTGCACTAGGTAAAGCGAACATTACAGTAAACAAGAATGCTGTGCCTAACGACCCCAATCCTCCATTCGTTACCAGTGGCTTGCGAATTGGATCGCCCGCTGTTACAACGCGTGGATTCAATAAGGCTGAGGTCAATGAACTAACGACATGGATGTGCGATATACTAGATGATCTTACTAATGAAGCTAGAATTGCAGAGGTAAAACAGAAAGTGTTGGACCTTTGTTCAAGACACCCTGTATATCAATAGGTATATGGCACTGAGATAGGTTTATTATGCATTGTCCTTTTTGTAGCGCAGTTGATACCAAAGTAATTGACTCCAGGTTAGTCTCTGAGGGTAACCATGTGCGCAGGCGCCGAGAGTGCATTACCTGCGAAGAAAGATTTACTACCTACGAATCTGCCGAACTGGTTATGCCGAAGATTGTCAAACAGGATGGCACCCGTGAACCATTCAACGAGGATAAGCTGCTAGCCGGCCTGACTAAGGCATTAGAAAAAAGACCAGTCAGCGTAGAAAAAGTCGAAGAAGCGATAAATAGAATCAAGGCAACAATTCGTGCAACAGGTGAACGGGAAATACCATCTCGCGATGTTGGCGAACAGGTCATGAAAGAATTGCGGGAACTCGATGAAGTCGCATTCGTCAGATTTGCATCAGTTTATCGAAGCTTCAAAGATCTGAACGAGTTTCGAGAAGAGATAGACCGCTTTTCCAAAGATAGCTCCAGCTAAGTCTACAGACCTTCAAGCTGCACTAAGCCCGCTCATTCTGATAGAATCATTTGTCCTCCTGCGGAATTTGATTGCGCAGCTTACTACCAGTAAGTAGTGAAAACGAAGACAGCCGAATGGTCATAGAGTTGAGAAATGAAATCGATCAGTAACTCATCGCTGGACACAACTGTTATTGACTGGCCGGTCCATATGCAGAGGGCAATTGACCTGGCACAAAGAGTTCGGACGGCCACTCCGAATCCTCGGGTTGGTTGCGTACTCGTAAAAGGGTTCGAGGTTATCGGTGAAGGCTGGCATGTGGCAGCAGGCGAGGCTCACGCGGAAGTGGTCGCGATTGGGAATGCAGGCAAGACGAACACCTGCACCGAGGCGTTCGTCAGCCTCGAACCCTGCGCACACACCGGACGCACGGCACCTTGCAGTGAGGCACTGATTGCCGCTGGCGTCGGCAAAGTAATCATCGCATCACTGGATCCGAACCCACAAGTAGCCGGCAAGGGTGTCGAGCAACTGGAGCAGGCGGGTGTCGAAGTGTATCAATTGGTAGATTTTGAAGACCAATCCCGAGAAATGAATCCGGGCTATTTCAAGCGGCGTGAGGAGGGGATCCCCTACGTGCGATTAAAATTGGCCATGAGCCTCGACGGAAGAACGGCGCTGGCAAATGGACAGAGCAAATGGATTACCAATAAAGCTGCCAGAAGTGATGTTCAGAAACTTCGAGCCAGCGCGTCTGCGGTAATTACCGGAATCAATACCGTGCTGACGGATGATCCTTCTCTCAATGTTAGAAGTGCTGAATTACCAGAAAACCAGGATGGATTAGAGTCAGGCGCAAAAGAGTTAGCTCATCAGCCAATTCGAGTAGTCGTCGATAGTCAATTGCGGACACCTGGCACCGCCAAAATTATTTGCAATGAAGGATCGGTGAAAATTTATTCCACGGCTGATTTTACGGTCGGGAAAAGCCTTGCAGATAATGTGGAAATAGTAAAAGCCACCGTGTCGGGTGAGGGAGTCGATCTGCAATTTGTGTTAGAATCGCTGGCCTCCGATTTCTCTTGCAATGAAGTGTTGGTAGAAGCAGGACCAACGCTAAGCGGTGCCTTTATCGAAGCGGGGTTGGTAGATGAACTGGTTGTCTACATAGCGCCGAGGTTACTCGGCAGTGATGCTAAGCCGCTATTGGAAATACACGGGCTACAATCTCTGGCCGAAAGTCACCAATTTCAGGTCAGCCATTTGGATCGGATCGGAGATGATATTCGGGTGATACTCAAACAGGCTCCCTAATAATGTTTACAGGTATTATCGAAGCGACCGGAAGTGTTCATGCCCTGCAGCAGATAGATTCTGAATGGCGCGTGACTATCGATACTGGGGAGTTGGATCTGCTTGATGTCAAATTCGGGGACAGCATCGCGGTTAATGGATGTTGTCTTACGGTTGTTGAATTCGGAGACGGTCGTTTCGGTGCCGATGTTTCACAAGAAACCATGCGCTGTACAACATTGGATGCGCTTCAGAAAGGCTCTCGAGTAAATCTGGAGAAGGCGATGCTGGCAAATAGCCGATTCGGTGGACATATTGTTAGTGGTCACGTCGATGGTGTAGGCAAGCTCACCGGCTCTTGCCCCGAGGGCAAGAGCGTTAAGCTGGAGTTCGATATTCCTGCTGAGTTGACTAAGTATGTCGCCGCCAAGGGATCGATCTGCATAGATGGCACTAGTTTGACAGTGAATACAGTGGCCGGGAATTCATTCACAATTAATGTAATTCCACATACTCAGGAGGAAACGATTATTGGAATCTACCAAACAGGCCAGCGAGTAAACATAGAGGTGGATTTAGTAGCGCGCTACCTGGAACGCTTGATGTCCGGAGAAGTTGCGAGTGATTCTATGTCTTCTGACATCGATGTGGATTTTCTTAAACAACATGGTTTTCATTCATCCTAAATAGAGCATCTAAACCCATCATGGAACTGAACTCAGCAGAAGAAATTATCGACGATATCCGCCAGGGGAAAATGGTGATATTGATGGATGATGAAGACAGGGAGAACGAAGGAGATATTATCATCGCCGCCGAGCGAGTGCGCACCGAGGACATTAATTTCATGGCGACCAATGCCCGTGGCTTGATCTGCCTGACATTGACTCGTGAACGATGTGATTATCTGAAGTTACCCCTGATGGTTAACGAGAACAACACACCCTATAACACGAACTTTACCGTCACTATTGAAGCTGCATCGGGAGTAACTACTGGAATATCTGCGGCCGATCGCGCCCGCACCATACAGGTTGCAGTTGGTAGAGAGACTCAAGCCGAAGACATCATCCAGCCCGGTCATATCTTTCCTATCATGGCACAACCGGGCGGTGTGTTGCGTCGAGCCGGACATACCGAAGCCGGTTGCGACCTGGCCAGGATGGCCGGATATCAGCCTGCGGCAGCGATAGTCGAAATCATGAATGAAGATGGTTCCATGGCGCGCAGGGAAGACCTGGAAAAATTTGCCGAGAAGCATGACATCAAGATTGGTACGATTGTGGATCTAATCCATTATCGTATCGCCAACGAACACACGGTTACTCGCACCAAGACGCATGTCATGGAAACGCAATATGGCGAGTTCACCGTACACAGCTATGAAGATTCTATTAGTGGAAGTCTACATCTTGCCTTCGTAAAAGGATCTATCAATAAGACTGACCCGGTGTTGGTGAGGGTGCACATACCGAATACGCTACGAGATATATGTGAAGTGTATAGCGCCGATCGAACCAGCTGGTCGTTCAGCAACGCGCTCGAAGAGATTAACAACGAAGGGAAGGGGGTTGCTGTGTTATTATCGGGTGAGGATTATGGGCAGGATCTTCATCACAACCTTTCGACGGCGCTTGCCTCAGCAAGCGAGGTCGTGCAAGGCAACAGACCGGGAAGCGATCTCACAATTGGCACCGGTTCGCAAATACTTCGAGATTTGGGAGTTGGAAAGATGCGCTTGCTAAGCTATCCGGCTAAATTTAATGCTATTTCCGGGTTCGATCTGGAAATCGTCGATTTCGTTCAGTTTCAAAAATAGGATAAACCAGGATTGCATCATGAGCACGATCAAGACTATAGAAGGTAATTACAACAACGCGACAGCGAGTTATGCAATCGCAGTGGCGAGGTTTAATAGTTTTATAGTCGACAGACTCTTGGACGGTGCTCTGGATACGTTAAGAAAACATGGCGTGATGGATCGAGACATTACTATCGTAAAAGTACCCGGTGCCTTCGAGTTACCATTGGCGGTGAAAAAACTGCTTAGTACTGAAAACTGCGATGCTGTTATTGCCTTAGGTGCCGTGATTCGCGGAGGAACCCCGCACTTCGAATACGTGGCCGGGGAATGTGTCAAGGGACTGAGTCAGGCCAGCCACGACAGCGGTAAACCAGTAGCCTTTGGTGTACTGACGGTCGACACAATCGAACAGGCAATAGAACGAGCCGGAACTAAATCCGGGAACAAGGGTGCCGAAGCCGCGCTCACCGCGATCGAAATGCTTAGCTTGGTTCGTCAATTGGAGGGCTAGGTGGCATCAAGCAACCCTACGACAGCCACCAGAAGCAATCGCAAGCAACGCTCTAAAGTCCCCGTGGCACAACGCCGCAAGGCACGCCGGTTGATCATGCAGGCGATGTATCAATGGCTGATGGCAGAAACCGATCCAAAGGCGATTGCCAAACAGTTTAGAGAAGAAACCCAGGGCAAGATTGATTGGGATTATTTCGAAGAGGTTTTTCCTGAAATTCCCGGCTCTGTTCCGACATTGGATGAATTCCTGAATCCACTTCTGGATAGAGATCCTTCTGCTATTGATCCGATAGAAAAGGCGCTGTTGTATCTCGGCGCATATGAACTGGCACATCGAATTGATGTTCCCTTTCGAGTTGTCATAAACGAGTGTGTGGAGTTGGCAAAAGTATTCGGTGCCACCGACAGTCACAAATATGTAAATGGAGTGCTGGGCAGGCTTGCAACTACGCTTAGATCAGTGGAACAGACTCAAAAGTCATAAGCGCTTTAAGCTGTTGCATTGGTCACTATTCAGTAAGTCAATAATTTTCAGATGAGCCACGCAGAGTTTGAGATAATTCGCCGCTATTTCCGTGATTCAGGTTTGAATTTTAACAAACCTGGTATCGAGCTGGGAATCGGCGATGATGCTGCTCTGTTAAACGTTCCCGAAGATCGGCTGTTATGCATGTCGATGGATGTGCTTGTCGCCGGAGTACATTTTCCTTATTCTGCCGATCCTGCGATGATTGCCAATCGCGCCCTGGCAGTGAATCTAAGCGATCTGGCTGCTATGGGAGCCGAGCCGTTTTGCTTTACGCTTGGACTGGTTATCCCCGAGAATAACTCGAGTTGGTTGGATAGTTTCAGCGGTGGCTTGTTACACCTCGCACAACACTTCAGCTGTCCGCTGGTTGGTGGTGATATAACCGAAGGTCCGTTGAGTATTGCTATTCAGGTACAGGGACTGAGTCAGATTGACGCGACTATTCGCCGAACAGGTGCCAGCCCTGGAGATGGAGTCTATGTAACGGGTTGCCTGGGAGATGGCGCCATAGCTCTGGCCAGTATCGGAATTCGTTCCCATCTGGGCGGTCTGGTAGAACTAATCGATGAAAATTTGCCCGATGCCTGCAAACAATATTTTGCGGCAGCGTACTATCAACCGGAGCCGAGAATCGAATTTGCGAGGCAGTGTGCGTCCCTGGTGAATGCCGGTATAGACATCTCCGACGGATTATTCGGCGATCTCGGCCACATTGTCGAATCCAGTGACGTCGGCGTGAATTTGCAGACCCATCTGTTTCCGTACTCTGATTCGGCGCATTGTTGTACTACGGCAGAGAGTAGGTTGAAAGCGGCCCTCTACGGTGGTGACGACTATGAACTGTGCCTCACCGTGTCGGCTGAGCATAGCTTAGAGTTTGAAAGCGTCGCCGCTGAATCCGATATTCGAATCACCTGTATCGGCGAGATAGTAGCCGAACAGGGGATTCGCTGTTTCGATGGATCCGGTGCTGCCGTTCAGATCGATGACCATGCCTATGAACATTTTCTGTAGGATAGCGGTTTGATGGCGACGATCCCTGACTCAATATGGCGTAACCCGGTACATTTCCTCGCATTTGGTTTCGGCAGCGGTGCGGTACCGAAGGCGCCCGGTACAGCGGGTACCCTGGTCGCCGTTGCGCTCTACTTGCCACTATCAGCGCTACCGGTGGCAGTCTATGCTCTGGTGCTGCTTGGCAGTTTTGGGTTGGGAATATGGCTGTGTGGTAAAACGGCGGCTGACATCAAGGTGCATGACCACGGTGGGATTGTGTGGGATGAATTCGTGGGGATGTGGCTCACCCTGTTTATGGTGCCAGAAGGGTGGCTATGGATCGTGGTTGGATTCTGCCTGTTTCGCATCTTCGATATTCTCAAGCCTTGGCCAATCAGGTGGGCCGATAAGCAAGTCAAAGGAGGGCTGGGGATCATGCTAGATGACGTTTTAGCAGGTATAATGGCCGCCCTGTGTATCCAGGCAGCCGTTGTCCTGATTGGCTGATTGACCTAGACGAGGTATGAGGAACGCTTCTTGACTGTTAAATACGTAGCATCGGCGACACTGCCTACCCAGTGGGGTCAATTCACCATTCACGGTTTCGAAGAGGTAGGAACCGGTAAAGAACACGTAGCGCTGACCCTTGGTGATATTGCCAGTGACGCACCGTTATTGTGCCGTATTCATTCCGAATGTCTGACCGGAGACTGCCTGTTCAGCCTGCGCTGCGATTGTGGGCCACAATTGCAGGCGGCTATGGAAAGTGTGGCTGAAGAGGGCCGGGGCCTGATTCTGTACCTGCGGCAGGAGGGCAGGGGGATTGGTCTGCTCAACAAAATCAAGGCCTACGCCCTGCAGGACTCCGGAGCCGATACCGTCGAAGCCAATGTGCAACTTGGTTTCGAACCAGATAGCCGCGAATACTTGATCTGCAAACCCATACTGGATCATTTTGAAATCAAGTCACTGCGCTTGATGACCAATAATCCACGTAAGGTCGAGGCCTTAACAGAGATGGGCATCGACGTGCCAGAGATTATTCCAATCCACACCGAAGCAAATCCCCACAACGAAAGTTATTTGTCGGTCAAAGTGGATAAGCTGGGGCACATGAAATAGTCCAGTGTCAGTTTCTCGCGAAAATCCCCACAAGAAGATTATTGTCGATTTCATCCGTCACGGTGAGCCGGAAGGTGGTGACATTCTCCGGGGCAGGGTCGATCCAGTACTAACCGATGCCGGTTGGGCACAGATGCGTACGGCTACGGCGCTGAACGATGCTAATCAGGCCTCGCCCAACACGCCGCCCTGGACCGAAATCATCACTTCACCCCTCAAGCGTTGCCGGCACTTTGCCGAGCGCACTGCTCAGCAGATAAATCTTCCAGCGTCAGTCATGGATCAGTGGCAGGAAATCGACTATGGAGATTGGGACGGCATGTTGGTCAGCGAATGGCGCAAAGTCGCGGCGGAGCAATTCAAGGCTTTCCGCGACGATCTCTCCGCGTTAGCACCGCCCAATGGAGAAGACTATCTGTCCTTCAAGCAGCGCGTGCTTGACGCCTGGCAAGCCGTTGCCGACAAGCCCGATGGGAGTCATCTGCTGGTAGTAACCCATGGCGGGGTGCTGCGGGTAATCCTTCCTACTGTTCTGGGTATGCCTTTGAATCGAAGTTTTCCGCTCTTCATACCCTTCGCCTGCTTCTCTCGCATATCGCTGCAGGAGGTTGAGGGCAAATTAACCGCAAGCCTGCTATTTCACAACGGCGCCGAATACGGTGCCGGCCCACTTGGGTGATAAATCGAAAACACCTGAAATCAGCTTTTTCATAATACTACCCAGGCCTTTTCTCTCGTTTCATCCGTTTCAACTCTTGCTACGAATCCGAATTGCAAATTGACTCCATTGTGATGATACACGGGTTGTATGAATAGAAGCCGAACGTGAATACCATATTGAGGCCAGGATTTACGCCATGATTTCTGGTTTAAAGATTGCCGGCATTAGCGTAGAGTTTGAGCCCGGCGGAGGACACTTCACATTGAAACCCTGAACCAACAACCAATAGCTCTTCTGCTATGCCCAATGATCTCGAACCATTAACCGAGCTGGCCGTTTACTCATTCCAAAACGCTCTACAGCTTTGCGTGGAAGAACATGCCTGCTGTGATTATCACCGCATCTGGAGCCTGGCGCGTCTGGCCAATCCCATCGGCCCAAACCTGGCGGGATGGCAGTTCTTGCACCGGCAACTGGCGATTCTTACAGATACTCAGCCCTCGCCCCGAGTACTAATATCCGGCGCTGCTGATACCGGGCTGTTGTCACTGGTGTTAGCAGGATTAAAAGACAGTCATGCCAATGCTCAAATTATTCTCGTAGATCGCTGTGCTACGCCGGTACGGCAGAACGAACAGTTGTGTGAGAAGCTAAATGCTGATGCGCAATTTTATGTCGCTGACATACTGAATTTCGATGGTGAACCGGTCGATGTAATCCTCGCCCATTCCTTCCTGAATTTTTTCGATCCCGCTGAGCGTGGCGACTTGTTTGCTAACTGGGCGCGGCTTCTGAACCCAAATGGAAAGATATTGCTGTCGAACCGAATTGAACAGCAACCTGGAGTGAAGCTGGATCCCCCGTCTTGTGCAGACCTTGAATCACGCTTGAATGTACTCAAAAAAGTAGCTAACACACTTGAGTTGAATGATGTTGACCAGAAAAGCTTGATAGATGCAGCAAAGCGTTGCCGGTCAAAGGAGTTGACATCAAAACCTGCATTTACCGATCTGGAGCTGGGCGAAATAGTCAGGTCTACCGGGTTACAACTTCAGAGCCTCAGTCTGCATGAACAAAGTGCCCGCAAAGGCAAGGGGCCGCTGGCGACTGCTTACAGTGATCAGGGCAAGCGTGCCGAAATCGTACAGCAAAGAGTCAGGGTTGATTGATTTAGCGTAGAAACGGAATCAGGGGAGTGGGCAAGCCCACATTCCACAGGTTAACTAAAAACAGGTTGATATCGACCGCTTGGCAGTATGTTCAGAGGGTTCTTAGTAGTCGATGCCCTTCTGAACCTTAACACCGGCATGAAAGGCATGTTTGGTTTCGCTCAGCTCCGATACCGTATCTGCCAATTCCAACAATTCCTTCGAGGCGTTGCGCCCGGTAACCACGACGTGTTGGTTCGGGGGTCGATTCTCCAATGCGCTTAAAACCGTCGGCTTATCGAGATAGCCGTAGGTGAGCATGTATGTCAGTTCATCGAGGATAACTAAATCAACCGATTCATCCTGCAACAGCGCTGCTGCCTTTTCCCAGGTAGCAACCGCTGCCGCAATATCTTTCTCCCGGTCTTGAGTGTCCCAGGTAAAACCGGTTTTCATAACATAAAATTCCACCAGAGGGTTTTCTTCGAATAGCATGTGTTCTCCACAATCCCAAAGCCCCTTGATGAATTGAACGACGCCGCAGCGCATACCGTGGCCAACGCTTCTAGCCAGCATGCCGAAAGCGGAAGTGCTCTTGCCCTTGCCATTACCGGTTAACACCACCATCACACCCTTATCGATGGTCGCCTGAGCGATTTTTTCATCGATGTGCTCTTTCTTTCTCTGCATAGCCTTCTTGTGGCGCTTATTGCGTTCTTCTATTTTAGACACCTTATTTGCTCCGTACTAAGAGGTTCCTATGCTATTGGAATCGACTAAAAGCTTACCCGAATACCAATATAGGAAGCCTGCTCCGGCGAATTGTAATCCAGAATTTCCTGGTACGCTTCGTCAAAGGCATTTTCTAATCTGCCGACTATCTCAATGGTCTCTGTCAGCTTAAACCTGGCCGTCATATCCAGCACATCGAAATTATCCAGCACATAATCTACCGGGCTGCCAAACACCGCATCTACTGAGTCTTTCGAAACACGGTAGAAAGCATTGATGTTTAATCGATTGTCCAGGCCGGAATAAGACACTCCAAGATTAGCTAGTTGTTCCGGCCTCCTTAAGCGTTGTTGACCATTGGGGCGTTCAGTTTCGTTAAATGTGTAGGTGGCTAGTAGCTGCCAATTTGCATTCAATGTGTAGTCAGCAGTTAACTCGAATCCTTCTGAGGTGCTGACACCTAGATTCTGTAGATAACCGCTAAAGGACGCCGCATCGAAATAGATGGCGTCTTCAACTTCTTGATCGAAATACACTGCTTCGAGACGTAGATCATTGCCGATGAAATATTCGGCACCTATCTCGAAGCCATCACTACTCTCTTCGGTCAAAACAACCAGGGAAGCCGGTGGATATGCAAATAGTCCACCATTGTAGGCCATTTCGGATAGGCTGGGCGCGCGGAATCCGGTGCCGAAGCTGGCTTTGACTTTCAGTGTATTGCTGCTGCCTAGACTGATCAAATAGGCGGTGCTGAGACGATAGCTTGTGTGACTGCCAAAATCATCATTCTCATCCTGCCGAATCCCTGCGGTAAAAAACAGACTATCAGAGAAGTCGCTCAAAACTTCAAGATAGTATCCTTCGTTGTCGCGAGTTTCTCCGTTCGCGAATTCTTCCTCGAAATCGGCGCCAAACACCAGATCGAACCCGGGCAGATTGTTCAGGTTGCCAATGTATTCGACTCTATCCAACTCGCCTATCGAACTAAATCCGGGTACGCCGAGTGTATAGTTTTGACTTTCTGTATCAGTCGATGAATAGGCCAGAGAGTGGCTCATGTTTTCGTTGCTATAGCTGCCAGATATTCTAGTGGCTTCTAGGTCGTAATTTGAATCACAATCATGCACGGTCCCGCCTGAGTAACAGCCGTCGAATTCAGTTTCACCCTGAACATCGCGATGCACTATATCGAAGCGGAAGCCCTCACCCAGATTAAAGCCCGCCCTGGCATGCACGGTGGTATTACTATAACCGTCATCATCCATGAGCTCTGCATCGGAAATCCGAGTATTGAATCCGTCAGTCTCAAAATCCGTTGCCGTGACATAGAAGTCTCCAATCTCGTTACCCCCTCCGATAGAGGCGGCAAGCTGATCGGTACCGAAGCTGCCAGACTGACCGTTTAAAGAGCCGGTGAGACCTTCAATATCGCGTCTGGAACTAATATTGATGACGCCGCCCGCATCTGCCCCATAGCTCAAGCCTTGAGGACCTCGCAGTACTTCAATTTTGTCTACTCCGGAGCTCATCACGTGTTCAAGCTGCGGCCCCACTTGTGTGCCGGCTGGATCTGACAGTTTCAGCCCATCGAACAGAGCCAGAGTGCGAAAGCCTTCTTCACCACGAATTCGTAGAGAAGTTTGTGTGCCCATGCCTCCGCTTCGGCTTACGCCGATGGCAGGTAATTGTCGAATCACATCGGTAAGCGCGGAATTGCCATAGGCACGGATTTCCTGCTCGTTTAACACAGAGATCGATGTACCTATCTGTTTTAGTGGCACTGGTACGCGGTTCGCGACCACTACAATTTCTTCTAATGGATTTTCAATGGCTTGATTTGAAGTGGTTTGCCCGTCAGCCGAGGTTTGCATTAGCAAAGTGATCGCTGAGCAGGTCAATAGCGATAGAGTAGTTTTCATAAAGAGTTCCCAATGAATCTGCTTGCCGTTTCCAGCAAGAAAATAATTTCAGTTTCACGAGGGAGGGGGTGCGGTAGTAGAACCTGAATCAGGTCCAACCACTGATGTAGCCCTCCGCTGCATCCAGGTAGTAACTTTTCAGGTTGGTATCGGACTTCTTAGCAAATCACGTATTCGGATAACCCAGTGAATACGAATCTGCTGTCACCGTTGCGGGGGCAGTGTTGGAATTGAACCAACTTCCCATTAAATCTGGCTAAAGCCAGATACCTGATAAAGCGTAATTGCATAGTCAGTACGACTATGCAATCGCGCGCAGTCTATAGTCTCGACGCGTCTTAGTCAATTAACGCGCCAAGGGCGTCATTCACTTACTTTGACGAGCCGATAGTCACTGCATATAATCAGCTGCGCTTCAGGTGCCTTTAATCTCAAGAGTTTTAACTTCAGATTTGGGTTAAACGGGAACGTCGGTGCGAATGATTACTGCAATGAAAGTACATTCCATGCCGCGGCTGCCCCCGCAACGGTAACCATGCATGCACACAGTGTGTAGTGATGGGAGCCCGATACCGGCCTGAAAGACAGTAGCCTGGAAGGCCTGTCTTTTGTGCATTTGGTGAGCAGAGCACTTCTTCTCACAGGTTGACGATTAAGCGGAGGGCTTGTCGGAGGCGGCTCACATTGAACCGCACAAGTCTATTACCTTCCTTATTCCGCTTCTGCCCCCACCAATTCCTTTTAGAATGGTGTATGGCAAGACGTAATTGGGATTCGACAATGGTTTTTCATATAGGAAAAATGGCTGAGCAAAAAAAGTCAGTCCATGCAGGCATCGGCCCTACCGAAATCGGCAGGGCGCAAGCTTGTTTTCTGGAACCGTCCAATGACATGAATCCAATTCTGATAAAACCTGAAAAAGATTCCAGTGCACAAATCGTCATTCATGGTGAGGCTCGTAATACGATGGATGCGAAGTCTTATCATGAGTTCAAGGCTAAAGCGCTGGATTTTGTTCTCGAGTCGTTTCAACGATTAGCTTCAGAGTATGAAGTCATCATAGTGGAGGGTGCAGGGAGCTCGGCTGTCTTTCCGTGCTCGAGGGAAGCCTCGTAATGGGAAGAGTGGGAGTCCGCAAGGTAATGACAGTGCTGCTGGTGTCTGTTCCTGCCGTCATTCTGTTATACCTGGCGCTTGGACCTACAGTGATATCCCCGCTGCTGCTGTTTAATTCTTCCGCCACAGCGGCAGATCCAATGCTGGCCAGAGACGCCCTTATCCTATCCGCTATTCGCTTACCGAGAGTTCTAATGGCCGGCCTGGTAGGCGCTTCCCTGGCGTGTTGCGGCGCGGCGATGCAGGGCTTGTTTCGAAATCCATTGGCTGATCCTTCGCTGATTGGTGTGTCAAGCGGTGCCTCGGCCGGCGCGAGTTTCAGTATCGTTATCGGTGCAGGCTGGATCGACAGCAGTGCAATACTCGGCTTGTCAGTAGTGAGTCTTGGTGCAGTCGTGGGTGCAATAATCGCGGTTTTCCTGGTGTATCGATTAGCCACCAATCGCTATGGGACATCGGTGGTAACCATGTTACTCAGTGGGGTTGCTATTGGAGCCGTGGCCAGTGCACTGAACAGCCTGTTCAGCTACTTCGCCGACAGTGATATGTTGCGGCGCATCAGCATCTGGCAAATGGGCAATCTGGACGGCGCCACCTGGGAGCGGGTATTCCTCATATTTGTCGTCGCACTCATTCTGTGCTGGCGCTTGCCGCAGCATTGCAGAGCACTCAACGCCTTTCTCCTGGGCGAGTCCGAAGCACGCTATCTCGGCATTCGAGTGGAGCGAGTGAAAAAGGAGCTGGTACTAATTACCGCCCTGGCGGTAGGGATTGGTGTCGTAGTCTGTGGAAACATCGCGTTCGTGGGTTTGGTGGTGCCACATATACTACGCAGTTTGATTGGGCCGGATCATCGGACGCTTATCCCGGCCTCCGCGTTGGCTGGGGCGATATTGCTTATAGTCGCAGACATAGTTGCGCGTACGGTTATTGCACCGGCTGAATTGCCGGCTGGAATTCTTACCTCCCTGGTTGGCGCGCCGGTTTTCTTTTTCCTGCTGGTGAAAAGCAAAGTCCTTAATAATCCGGAGCGACTCTAGGACGACCTTATGATTCTTGAGCTGAGAAATCTGAGCGCACTAATTTCATCGCAAATATCTCTGCGCAACATAGAGTTCGCTGTCGATGCCGGTAAAACCACCATCATTATCGGACCGAACGGCGCCGGTAAAACCAGTTTGCTGCGGGCAATTTGTGGAGACTTACCGCTCAGTTCCGGACAAGTGCTATTAAATTCAAAGGCGCTAGATGATTGGCCGGTAAACAAGCGGGCAACTCTGCTTGCCATATTGCCGCAGCGATCAACATTGGAATTTCCTTTTACCGTGGAAGAAGTGGTGACGATGGGCCGTATTCCTCACAGTACTTCCAATCAGCGCAATCGTGAGATTGTAGGCGAGGCCTTAGACTTGGTCGATTGTCAGCATTTGCAGCACCGCTCCTTTATCAATCTTTCAGGCGGCGAAAAACAACGTGTCCAGCTGGCCCGGGTTGCCGCGCAAATATGGGAGCCGTCAGCTAGTGGGGAACGATGCCTGATACTCGACGAGCCCTCCGCATCTTTGGACCTGGCGCACCAGGAAATGATAGTTACCATGCTGCGGCATTTTAATGAACAGGGTGCGGCCAGTTTAGTCGTGCTGCATGATCTTAACCTCGCCGCAAAATGTGGCGATGCAATTGTGATGCTCAAACAGGGCCGAGTAGCTGCACTTGGAACGCCAGAAGAGGTCCTAAAAGAAGATTGTCTCAATGCTGTTTTCGATATTCGTTCTCGGGTAATCGAGAATCCGCTGAGTAATAAACCGATGGTAGTCACATGAGTGTTAGAGAAGATTCGAAACAAGCAGCACGGCTACAAATGATTCTCGATGGAGCCCGCTCGAATCGACAGACGCCAGACAGCTGCGGGCTTATCAGCTTGAAGATTTTCAGTGCCCAGGCAACAACAAATCGGTAAAATTCTGCAGCGCCTGAAATAGGGGAGGAAAATGATTGTTCTCAGCAAAACCAAAGCATCGCCTGGAGGGAGTTTGGCCAGCTTTCGACTCTTCGATGCGAAGCGAAAACTTCTCCTGTGCTGCCTGCTGAGTTTTGCTGCAGTTGGCTACTCTCACGCGCAAATCGAAGTTCAAGATGACTTGGGCAACATCGTGCAGCTGCCGGTACCAGCGCAAAGAATAGTCAGCCTGGCACCGCATATTACAGAGACGCTGTATGCGGCAGGGGCAGGTGACAAGATCGTGGCGACCACGCAGTTTAGTGATTTCCCGCCACAGGCAAACGCCATTCCCATCATAGGCTCCAATAAGAATATCTCCTACGAATCACTGCTGAGCCTCAATCCCGATCTGGTTATTGCCTGGGCGAGTGGCAATGGAGATGAGATTGTGTCCCGCATAAAGAGCCTGGGATTGACTGTATTTCTGGATGAACCAAGAGAAATCCAAGATATAGCAACATCGCTAAGCCGATTCGGCCAGCTGGCGGGAACCGAAGACATCGCAATGAGGGAAGCGCAGAGCTTCATGAGGGAATTGAATCAACTGCGCAACGACTATTCGAATGATGAAACCCTAAGCGTTTTCTATCAGGTTTGGCACGAACCGCTGACCACACTCAATGGCGAGCACCTGATTTCAGATATTATCAGGCTGTGTGGTGGCATTAACGTTTTTGAAGAGCTTATACCTCTGGCGCCTGTGGTTAGTATGGAATCAGTTTTGATCGCCGACCCACAAGTCATCGTAGTTAGCGGCATGGATAAGGCGAGGCCCGAATGGCTGGACAGTTGGCAAGACTGGCCAGGACTCTCTTCCGTCGACAATCGACAATTGCATTTCATACCACCGGATTTGTTGCAGAGAAACTCACCGAGAGTTATTCAAGGAGCCGAACAGATGTGTGACATTCTAGTCGGTGCTCGCGCACACTATTCTCTTAACTGAGCCAACCCTGATTACAAGTACTGCACGCTAAGGAAATTCAGCTCAGCTCATTATTGCTGTCATACGGCTTCGGACTGGATCTTGCACTCCACCAGCTTCTTTTTGATGGCGCTGACCAGGCTGTCGCTGTCCAGATTTACGCTTGCCAGCATCTCCGCAACCTTGCCGTGATCGAGGAAGGCATCGGGTAAGCCCAGATTCAGGATTGGAATTTGATAGTTTGCCTTCAGCAGATATTCATTTACTGCCGAGCCTGCGCCACCCATGACTGAATTTTCCTCGATGGTTACGATGAGTTGATGAGACGTAGCCATGTCACCTATCAGATCCTCATCCAGAGGTTTGACGAAGCGCATATCGGCGACCGAGGCGTTGATCTTTTCAGCCGCCACCAGGGCCGGCTCTACCATGCTGCCGAAGGCGAGTATGGCCACCGACCTGCCTTCCCGGCGAGTCACCGCCTTACCGAACGGTACCGGCTCCAGATTGTGTTCGATTGCTGTGCCGAGTCCCTTACCACGCGGGTACCTGACGGCGGCGGGGCCAAGGTGATAGTAAGCGGTTGATAACAGCTTATGGGTTTCGTCTTCGTTGCTGGGAGCCATTACCACCATATTGGGTATGCAGCGCAGATAGCTGAGATCGAAGCTGCCAGCATGGGTTGGACCGTCTTCCCCCACCAGTCCCGCCCGATCGATCGCAAACAGGATGTTCAGATCCTGCAAGGCAACATCATGAATAAGCTGATCATAGCCACGCTGCAAGAAAGTTGAGTAGATGGCAATTACCGGTTTGACTCCATTACAGGCCATTCCGGCGGCGAAGGTGACCGCATGTTGTTCGGCAATCGCCACATCATGGAAGCGCTCGGGGTAGCGTTGTGCAAATTTCTCCATTCCAGAGCCTTCACCCATCGCCGGAGTAATGCCAACTATCTTCTCGTCCTGGTCAGCGACATCACACATCCAATTCCCGAACACCTGGGAATACGTCAGTGATGAGCCTGCGGCTCTTGACAGATCCGATTCGATAACAGCTTCAGCGGTAACTGAAGTGTCTGCAGCGGGCGCAGTTTTCTTGTTGTCTTTAATTGAAACAGAAGGATTGACCTTACTCATGGCATGCATGCCAAACGGATCGTTCTCAGATTCTGAATATCCTTTGCCTTTCTGGGTAACGGTATGCAGGAGCTGTGGACCCCGCAGTGATCTGATGTTGCTTAGTATCTCTACCAGTCCTGCCGTGTTATGGCCATCGACCAAGCCGATGTAGTTAAAACCGATTTCCTCAAAAAGAGTGCCAGGTGACACCATGCCCTTCATGTATTCTTCGGCTCGATGGAAAGCCTTGAACGCAGGAGGAATTTTCGACAGCATGCGCTTGGACCCGGTGCGGATAAAATTGTAGGGCTTGCTGGCCCACATGCGCGCGAAATAACTGGAAAGTCCGCCAACATTATTTGAGATCGACATGTTGTTATCGTTGAGAATCACCAGGATATTGTCATCCAGGTGGCCTGCGTGGTTCAGCGCCTCGAATGCCATGCCTGCCGTCATCGCGCCATCTCCAATAACCGCGATATTGTGGTGCTTCTCTTCACGCATGCGATCGGCCACCATCATGCCTAATGCGGCGCTGATGGACGTGCTGGAATGACCCACTCCAAACGTATCGTATTCACTTTCCTCGCGATTCGGGAAAGCCGCCAGACCACCGGTCTGACGCATAGTCAGCATCTGATCTCGCCTGCCGGTGAGAATCTTATGTGGATAAGCCTGGTGTCCTACGTCCCATAGCAGGCGGTCCCGAGGAGTATCGAACACGTAGTGCAGCGCGATGGTGAGTTCCACCACACCCAATCCTGCTCCGAAATGACCGCCGGTCTGACCCACGGAGAACAGCAGGAACAGGCGTAATTCATCGGCCAGCTGAGCTAGCTGATCAACGTCAAGTTGTTTGAGATCGGCCGGGTAGTCTATCTGGTCTAGCAGGGGAGTCTCGGGCCGAGTTACGGGTATTTCTACAAGCATTTCCGTATTTCAACTCGCCAGAAGCCAATTTTCAAGCATTTCCTTGCTATGGCGCCATGCTTGGCCACACCAAATCAGCAGTGGACCCACGTCAATCAGTTGATTCTATTGACGATGTAGGCAGCCAGCTCGCGCAATGGGTCGGCGCTGGCTGGGAACGAGCTGAGCGATTCAAGCGCCACATCACTCAATTCAGCCGCCTTGGATCGTGCCGCTTCCAGCCCCAGCAACGACACGTAAGTAGCCTTGTCGAGTTCCTTGTCAGATCCCTGTGGTTTGCCGAGCGTCTCGGTATCGCCGGTTACATCCAGAATGTCATCTTGCACCTGGAACGCCAGCCCGATGATTTCTGCATAGTCTTGCAGGGCAATCATCTCAGTGTCTTGCAGCTGGGGACAACACAGGGCGCCCAACTGAACGCTGGCCTTGATCAGTGCGCCGGTTTTCGACCGGTGCAGGGTTTCAAGGCTCGTCAGGTCGAGCTGCTGACCGCTTGCCTCGCAGTCCAGGGATTGACCGCCAGCCATGCCGGCGAATCCTGCTCCCGCGGCGAGAATTTGTACCATCTTCAGTTGCGTGTCAGAATTTATCGCGGCCACTGGTTCAGCCAGCAACTGAAATGCTAACGACTGCAGAGCATCCCCGGCGAGGATAGCAGTCGCCTCATCGAAAGCCTTGTGCAGGCTGGGCTTGCCGCGGCGCAAATCATCATCATCCATGGCAGGGAGGTCATCATGAACCAGCGAATAACTGTGCATCAACTCCACGGCACAGGCGGCATTATCAGCCCAATCCAGATCGCCACCTACCGCTTGTACACTGCCATACACCAGCACTGGCCGGATTCGCTTACCCCCATCCAGGCAGGCATGGGCCATGGCATCCCGCAGGATCACGCTGGTAAAATCTCCCTCGAGTTGTCGGTGCAGTGATTGATTTACACGTTGTTGGCACTGCACTAGAAAACCATCCAGCAGCTGAGAGGTGGGGCTATTCATGGTCGGAAATCAGTCGTCGTCTGTTTCGAATTCGAGTTCTTCGGTGTCACCATTTTCGCTTATGAGAAGCTGAACTTTTTGCTCGGCATTCTTCAGGGCTACCTGGCATTCGCGGGTAAGCTTTATGCCTTTCTCAAAAGCCTGCAGTGAATCTTCCAAGCTTAGCTCGCCCTGCTCCATGGCTGAAACAAGCTCTTCCAGGTCTTCCAGGGCCTGCTCGAAATCAAAACTGTCTGCTTTCTTCTTCGTCATCGCTCATTTCCAGTTGAGATTAGTCGGGGGATAAACCTCGGGATACCTACCGGGAATTATACGCCAAGTGTCGTCTGATTCCCCAATTCATTCCCGCTACAGGGCGATTCCCGATGCTGGTCTACAGGTCAGTCCTGCGCAACAGTCTCAGGCGGCGAACGGCCCGGTAATGGACAGAGTCGATAATGAACACTACAAATACCCCATCAATTAGCGCTAGAATCCCTACCGGGCTGGGAAAACCCTGCGACTCCCACCTGGAAAGCACTATGCTTGGACTATCTACGCGGTTTGCGATTGACAGGCCCGCCCTGTTTTGGATGGCTGTACTATTCTGCTGCTTGTCGATTTCAACACCAGCGCATGCTCAAGGTGGTACTGCTCGATACATTACCGGTGTCGGCCCGATCATGCGGCTGGGAAATCTAGAGTACGTTGAGGTCAACACATCAGTTCTCGACGTTGTGCCGAAGCAACTCATTGTCTTTGTACACGGGACACCTGGCTCTTTATTGGCTTTTCTGAGATATGTGAACGATCCTGCTATGCGGGAAAATTTTCACATGATCTCAGTTACAAGGCCGGGATGGGTCGATGACAGTGACGAAAAGATTTCTTCTCTGCAGGCGCAGGCTAAGGCACTCGAGCCACTATTGCGCATGGATCGCTCCGGTAAAGGGGCAATTCTTATGGGTCATTCCTATGGTGGACCGGTAATAGCTCGCACGGCAATGGACTATCCAGAGCTGGTATCGGGTCTGGTATTTGTTGCCACTACCGGTGATCCCGAGCTGAGCGGTCCGCGCTGGTATAATCGTTTTGCCGTGGTATTGCCGCGATTCCTGTTAGGAACCAGCCTGAAGGGTGCCAATGCGGAGATCATGCCCCTGCAACCCCAGTTGGAAGCCATGTTGCCACGCTGGCAGAATTTGACCATGCCTGTACTCATTGTGCAGGGTGACCGCGACAGCTTGGTGAATCCCGGCAACGCAAATTTCATGGCGAGCATGCTTGTCAATTCAGATGTGACCTATCTCCATCGAGAAGGACAGGGGCATTTCGTTCTATGGGAAGAAGCGGATCTGATTATTGATTCGTTGTTGAAGAAATTCAATTTTTAGCAGTAAGCCTAAAGCGGCCGAGTGATGCGTCAAACTAGTCTTATTTGACGGCTTACGAGTGGCTTTTTACTCTATGCGCTCGGCCGATACCTGACTGAGTTCAGTGCACTGGTGGATCAATGATGAACGAAGACGAAATTCACAAGTCCTATCTTCCCCGCGACTGGCGAATAATTTTTGCATTGGCCCTGACCTTTCTGTGGTTCACATTCCTGGCAATTTATATCGCCAGGAATGTTGGCTGGGGATCTTTTCCGGATCTCCCAATTGATGAGATGGGCGCGTTCCTGGAAGGCGCTTTCGCTTTCCTGGCTTTTTTGTGGTTGGTAATCGGCTTGTTTATCCAACAGTCTGTGCTCGCTGAGAACAACGAAGAGTTGCGCCGGAATAATCTGCATTCGGAAAAACAAACTCTGGCCATCGCCGCCACTGAGCTGAATGCCAGACAGGAAACCCTGGTTCTGGAGCTGCGGCCATTTCATTCTGCTCAGTATGTTATTCCCTTAGCCGGAATGGTTTTCGCCAGTGCCATGAATAGCATCAGCATCAGCATCTGTGCAGAGGGGTTTCAGTCAGAGAGAAACCGTGGGGAAAAAATCGCGGTGGCCAGGGAATTTGCATTCAAGGCTGCCCTGATACCCATTACCAATGCCCTGTTTGACGTTGGACTGGTATCACTGCCCGGCATGATGACAGGTCAGATTATTGCCGGTGTAGACCCACCTATCGCCGCGCGTTACCAGATCATGGTCATGTGCATGCTGTTTTCCTCCGCCGGACTCTCTGCAGCTTGTTTTCTGTATTTCCTGACACGTAGAAGCGAGTAGTGACGAACCGGCATGCATAGACTACTCCTGCTAACGCATCGCTATCTGGGAATCGCACTCGGGATAGTGTTCGTACTCTGGTTCGCCTCGGGCTTCGCCATTATGTACACGGGAGGCATGCCAGCACTAACCGAGTCAGAGCGCCTGGCGCATCTTCCCGATCTGGATCTGTCGCAGGTTCAGATTACGTCACAACAGGCGGCGGAGCTTGCTGGCAGTTCTGCCGTTCCACGCCTGCATAGCATTATGGATCGTCCGGCCTATGAGTTTCCAGGAAGGCGCCCGAGAATCGTGTTTGCAGATAACGGAGCGATACTCGAGAGCACTATGGTGAATTCCAGAGAGCTCGCGGCACGTTTCAGTGGGGTGACAGCTGATACCGTTACTCGGGTAGGACGCATCGAAGAGGTCGATCAATGGACAATTGGTCTGCGCAACGAATTGCCGCTGGAGAAATTTTCAATCTCAGATGAGTGGGCCACCGAAATCTATGTATCACCGGGTAGCGCGCAGGTGGTTCTGGCAACTACACGACAGGATCGGTTGCTGGCCTGGCTCGGCGCAATTCCTCACTGGCTTTACTTTGTGGATCTGCGCAAGCGGGGAGCACTCTGGTCCGGCTCGGTTATCTGGCTGGCGAGTCTGGGATCATTCTTGACCGTACTCGGTCTCGTCATGCTGTTTACACAGATGCGTAGAGTGAAGCCGTTTAGTCCCAGTAAAGCTATTCCCTATCGGGGGCTCATGCGCTGGCACTATCTGAGTGGATTGATCTTTGGAGTAATCACGCTTACCTGGGTATTCAGTGGATTGCTTTCAATGGAGCCCTATAGCTGGAACACAGTCCGGGGTCTTTCCAACCCACGTGATGCACTGCAAGGGGGTCAGGTAGACTTGCTTGCCTTCTCCGGTTTCACACAAACTGACACGCAACAGCGGCTACACCGAATCGCAGGAGAAGCGAATATCAAAGAGGTAAATTTCAAGCGCGTGCTCGATGGGCATTTCTATCAGCTGGTGATGAGTTCGCAGGATTCCCCGTGGGGATTTGACAGGCTGCTGATCGGTGCGACCTCGCTGCTGCCGCAAAGCGCATTGTTTAGCGAGGCCGATATTGCGCAGCGCCTGCAGCTTCATGCTGGCAGTAATACCCTCATTAGTGCACAAGTACTTTCGGACTATGATAACTACTACTACTCGCGAACCAGCCGTGTTGCACCGACAGCCCCCCTACCCGTATTGCGAGTGCAATTCGATGATCCGATGCAGACCTGGTACTACGCCGATCTGCGCGGGGGTGAACTGGTGTACCAGAGCCATCGTTGGGGTCGACTGGAGCGCTGGCTTTATAACGGGCTGCACAGCCTGGATTTCGGATTCTGGTACCGGTCCCGACCCTTATGGGATATCGCGGTCATCCTCCTGTTAAGCGGTGGCCTGTTGTTAAGTCTGCTGGGGGTGACCATGGGATTGCGGCGCTTGCGGCGTGACTCCCGGCGAATGCTGAGAGGATCGTAAAAAGTACTTGCTGTTGCATGATTCAGGTTCAGAGGATCCCTGGCGTCTCTTGTGGTGGCCAGGGTGCTGGGGTATTCTCAGGCCGATTGGCAGGAGAGATTTATGAATGAGGCGAGCACAACAAGCATTACTACAGACGATAGCTTTACCAGTTCCGCTGGGAAGCAATTGGGTCTGTATACACTCTATGCCTTGCTCGGCTTAGTAGCCATTATCTACATGCTTTCTGTTGCCGCAGGAAATACCGGTAGCAACGTCTCGGGTGGCGCCGTTAACGTGGAACGCAATAGCATTACCATCACGCTTCGAGAGGAACCTCCCCAGCTCGATGCGGGGCGTGCCACCGATGCATCGAGTTTCGTGGTGTTAGCGCATGTGATGGAGGGCTTAATCTCCTACGATGACAACGATCAACTGATACCCGGAGTGGCAGAGCGATGGGAGATCAGGGAAGACGGGGCGACTTTCTGGCTGCGTGACGATGCCATGTGGAGCGATGGCCAGCCAGTTACGGCACATGACTTCGAGTTTGCCTGGAAGCGTGTACTGGATCCGGCTACCGCCGCGGAATACTCCTTCATCATGTACTCCATCAAGAACGCCGAAGCGATCAACCAGGGTGACTTGCCTAAGGAAATGTTGGCAGTGACCGCGACTACGGACAGGATCCTGGATATCGAATTCGAAAGACCTACCCCTTACTTTGACAAACTGGCGGCCTTTAATACCTATTTCCCGCTACGTGAAGATTTTTTTGAAAGCACAAATGGCCGCTATGGTTCCGATGCTGACATGATGCTTTATAACGGCCCTTATGTGGTAGCTGAATGGGTGCACGGATCTACCATGTTATGGACGAAGAATCCGTACTACTGGAGTGATGAAAAAGGCTTCCTCGACGAAATCGTTACTGCCTATATCACCCAGGACGTGAATGCCAAGTTGAACCTGTTTAAGGATGGGCAGATCGTCGATACTCATTTAGTGGCACCCATGCTACCAACGGCGATGGAACAACGCTGGCAGATCGACCGTGTCATGGACGGCTCGGTATTTTTCCTCGAGTTCAATCATCGGGAAGGCCGCATTTCCGACAATCTGAATTTTCGCAAAGCGCTACAGCTGGCACAGGATTCATCAGAACTGGTGTACAAGGTATTGAAGGAAGCGAGCTATCTACCAGCCGAAAGTCTTTTCCCGGTTTGGATTCAGGGCGTAGAGGATGTGTTTCGAAAAGAGTATCCGGCACCGGAGCACCAGATGAATCTGGCTCGCGCTAGAGAGCATCTGGAAATGGCTCGCCAGGAACTGGACCTTGGAGAATTCCCTCCAATCATATTTCTGTCAGGCGATACGCCGGTTTCGCTACTGGCTGCGGAATACTACCAGCAACTGTACAAGCAAAATCTCGGCCTCGAGATTCGTATCGATGCACAAATATTCAAGCAGCGTCTCGCCAAGATGACCTCTGGTGATTTCGACATCGTGTTGGCGGGATGGAGTCCTGATTACTTCGATGCGCTGACCTTCGGAGATCTCTTTGCCTCGTGGAATCTGAATAACCGGGGTCGGTACAATAGCGAAGAAATGGATCGCCACATAAGAATCGCCCAATCAGAGCTCGACCCCCGCAAGCGCATGGATGCATTTGGTGAAATTCAACGCCTTGCCTATGATGACGTGGTTATAATACCGATGTATGAACGAGGCTGGTCTTTCGTCGTCGACCCAAGATTGAAAGGCTTCAAGCGGCGCTCGGTTGGCCCGGAAACCGATTACAACTATGCCTATATAGATGTATCTGGAAATTAGAAGAATAATAGATATGCGCTCAGCGTTGTTGTAATCGGTCGAAATCTTATGTGGTTATATGTAATAAAGCGCTTGCTCCAGGGGATTATTACCGTCTGGTTTATTGCTACAGCCACCTTCTTCGCCATGCATAATGTGCCAGGCGATCCCCTCCTGAATGATCGAGCCGTAACCGAGGCTATTCGGGCTAACCTCGAAGCCAGGTACGGTCTGGATCAGCCAATCGGCACCCAGTACCTCCTCTACCTGCGTAATCTCTCCCGGGGCGATTTTGGAATTTCCTTTACCCAGGAAAACCGGGAAGTCAATGACATTATAAGAGAGCATTTTCCGGTTTCCGCTATCCTCGGCATTCTGGCGGTGGTATTCGCCGCGGCCGGTGGCGTCTTGTTTGGCGCCTTGACGGCAATCTATCGCAACCGGCTGCCGGACTACATCATCATGTTCCTGGTGATACTGGGTATCTCGGTTCCGAGCTTTGTCGTCGCCGCCCTGAGCCAGCTTATGCTGGTGACATTAAACAGTGCAGTGGGCACCACCGTGTTACCGGTGGCGGGCTGGGGAACCATATTACACATGCTAGTCCCGGCAATGGTATTGGGGCTTGGTACCATGGCCTATCTCACTCGACTCATGCGCTCCAGCATGCTGGAGGTAATTAGCTCCGATTTTGTTCGAACGGCGAAATCGAAGGGAGTTCCCCCGGCAAGAATTTTCGCCAAGCACCAGCTTCGTAACGCGATCCTTCCGGTAATCACAGTGCTGGGACCGGCGATTGCAGCGATCACCACTGGCGGTTTCGTTGTAGAACTGGTCTTCGCAATTCCAGGGCTGGGCAGATTCTTCGTGCAGGCCGTCCAGCAGCTCGATTACACAGTCATCATGGGGACCACGGTTTTTTATGGGGCGTTCCTGGTGTTCATGGTCATCGTTGTGGACGTACTCTACGGCTTTATCGATCCCCGTGTGAGGCTGGAGTAATGACTGACATAGCTTCATCAGAATTTGCACCGCTTCAGGAGCAAAAAGAAGTTCATGCTATCTCACGGCCATCTTTATCTTATTGGCAGGATGCCTGGATTCGTCTCAAGTCAAACCGACGTGCCCTGGTTTCCCTCTACATTGTAATTGGTTTGTTGTTGTTCACTCTGGCTGGGCCATGGATCTGGAGAACTGACCCGGCTTTTCAGGATCTGGACCAGGTCAGTCAGCCACCGGGTACCAACCGTGGCGCATTGGTGGTGGAAGACTACCAACCCTGGTTTGGCGATCAATTCCTGGCAGGAGAGGATTTGAGGCTCGCAGAACCCGGTACCACCCAGGCGGTCAGGCTGCAATGGGATCCACTGGATGCTGCCGGTGGTCACCGCGTCTATCGCAATATATTTCCACTTGGTCCGGAGCGTGCGTACGGCATACCGTTGGCGGAACTGCTTGATCCCGAGACAGACTACTTCGAAGATCGCCTGGATTTGAAACCGGGGCGTTATTACTACTCCGTGGTTGCTATCGGGCCTCGAGGTGAACTGCTGGACAATTTCGAGACGATTGAAGTGAGTGTCCAACAAGTTACAACTGTTATCGAAGCCGTGGAACGTGGATTAGTGGATGATGCGACCGAGTTGCAGGTGGGTGACCAGATTGATCTAATCTGGCACCCGCTTGGCACCGACTACCTGGGCAGGGATTTGCTCGCCAGGTTAATGGCTGGGGCAAGAGTCTCATTATTTATTGGTATCGGTGCCCCGTTTCTGTTCGTCCTGTTCGGCGTGGTCTATGGAAGTATGGCTGGATTCATCGGAGGCAGAACCGATCAGATGATGATGCGCTTCGCCGATTTCGTCGTGGCACTGCCTTTCCTGTTGTTTATGATCCTGTTCAAGATTGCCTTCGGAATCGGGCCGGGAGAGAGCGGGGTGTTTCCCATGCTGGTGGCCCTGGTTGTGCTGATGTGGCCGGCAACGGCCAGGCTGGTGCGGGGACAGATTCTGCAGATTCGTGAGCAGGGCTATATCAGTGCCTCGCAATTGCTTGGCGCGAAAACCAGCTATCTGATTCTTCGTCACATGATTCCCAATACACTCGGTGTGGTTCTGGTGACAGTCACCTTTGCCATCCCCAGTGCCATCTTTACCGAAGCCTTTCTGTCTTTTATTGGCATGGGTGTGGCACCTCCCACGCCGTCATGGGGTTCGATGTCCAACGAGGGCATCAAGACTATGTTGACCACGCCCCATGAGCTTATCTTCCCTGCTATGTTCATTAGTTTGACCGTATTGGCATTTAATCTGCTCGGTGATGGCTTGAGGGATGCGCTGGATGCGCGCATGAGGAATACCGAATGAGTAGGGCTTCGTTGGCTAACGAAGCTGCACTGGTATTGCTGGAAGTTGAAAACCTGGCGGTTGAATTCGATACCTATGGCGGCATCGTCAAGGCGGTAAGAGGTGTCAACTTTACCGTCGATCATGGCAAGACTCTGGCCATAGTAGGCGAGTCAGGATGCGGCAAGTCCGTAACCGTGCAAAGCATGATGGGCCTGATTCCCATGCCGCCCGGGCATATAACTTCCGGTTCCGCAAGGCTGCGTGGGACAGAAGTCCTGGGGCGCAATAGCATCGATGGAAAGGAAATTCGCGGCGCTGAGATCGGTATGATCTTCCAGGACCCGATGACTTCACTTAACCCCACCATGATGATCGGTGACCAGATAGCAGAACCACTGCAAGTGCATAAGGGATATGGGTACCGTCAGGCATTCGATGAGGCCGTTCGTCTGCTAGAAATGAGCAAGATTCCGGAGGCAAGCAAGCGTGCCAGGCAATACCCCTTTGAATTCTCTGGAGGCATGCTGCAACGTGCCATGATCGCCATGGCGATTTCCTGCAAACCATCCATCCTGATAGCCGACGAACCCACTACGGCATTGGATGTCACAATCCAGGCTCAAATACTGGACCTGATGCAAGACCTGCAGCATGAGACAGGCATGGCGATAATTCTTATAACACACGATCTTGGTGTTGTGGCACGCATGGCGGACGATGTCGCCGTTATGTATGCAGGCAAGATAGTCGAGCATGGATCGGTGGATGATGTATTTTATCGTTCTGCCCATCCCTATACCGTGGGTTTGAAAGAAGCGATGCCAACCAACGATCCGACCAGGCAGCATGAGCTGCACCCAATCGAAGGCAGTCCGCCAGATTTATTTGCGCCGCCTCCCGGTTGTGGGTATTGCGCGCGTTGCCCGTTCGCTATGCAGATCTGTGATACCAGAGAATCACCTGATTTTTTTCTGAAAGAGCAGCATTTCAGTCGCTGCTGGCTGCATCATGAAGACTCGCCAAGCAAACCCGATGACTTGTATTTCAAGGGCCGCGAAGCATGAGTAATCTACTCAAGGCAGCTGAGCTAACTCGCTATTTCGATATCGGTCGCAATCAGCGCGTGCATGCTGTGGAAAAAGTGACACTGGAAGTTGCAGAGAAAGAAATTGTTGGCCTCGTGGGGGAGAGTGGTTCCGGAAAGTCTACCTTTGGTAAGACTGTTGTCGGACTTCACGCCAAGACATCTGGAACGGTGAAGTTTCGAGGCGAAACATTACCTCAGAAGTATCGACCGGCCGATTTTCAGCGATTGGCCACAAAGATGCAGATGATCTTCCAGGATCCTTATTCGTCACTGAATCCAAGGATGACAGTTGGAGAAATCATCGCCGAGGGAATTCGCTTACACCCGGAACTCAGTGCTGCCGATATTCGGCAACTGGTTGCTGAGTGGCTGGAACGGGTGGGGCTACAGGCAGATCATATGTCGCGTTATCCGCATGAATTCTCCGGAGGTCAGCGGCAACGGATAGGCATAGCCCGTGCTCTGATACTGGAACCCGAGTTTGTCGTTTGCGACGAACCGATCTCTGCATTGGATGTTTCGGTGCAGGCACAAGTAATCAACCTGCTGGATGAACTCAAAGACAAGATGGGATTGACGCTGTTATTTATTGCCCACGACCTGTCGATGGTGCGCTACGTGAGTGATCGTATGGCGGTCATGTATCTTGGCTCGCTGGTGGAAGTGGGTAAAGCAGACGAAGTGTACTTCGATCCCAAGCACCCTTACACGGAGGTGCTGATCGGTTCCAACCCGGAGCCGAACCCACAACTGGAACGGAATAGGCCGTCTACGACTATTCAAGGGGAAATACCTTCACCGGTCAATGTGCCTGCTGGTTGTCGCTTTGCCAACCGCTGCCCCAAGGTATTGGACCAGTGCCGCACAGTTACCCCCGAACTGATTCCACTGAAAGACATCAATCGCCAGGTTGCCTGCCATCTCTACAACTAAAGCCCTGTTTAACCCGGGTAGTGATCAGCATTGACGAAGATCGGGCTAGTCTCCTTCATCGAGGTCTCTGATCAACTTGGTCAAGCTGCGGAAATCAGTCTTGCCGCTACCCATGCGCGGAAACTCTGCAATCGTGACATATTGCTTGGGCAGCGCCAGGTTTGGGAGGTCTTCAGAGAGCTTTTTGCCCAGCTCCTGTGGGTCGACACTCTGGGTCGTCACGGCCACGATGCGCGATCCCCGCTTGGCGTCTGGCAATTCTACAGCACAGCATTCCACTTCTTCCGGAGTCCTGGCATTGAGCGTCTCTTCCACCATGACCAGTGAAATCATCTCCCCGCCAATCTTGACGAAGCGCTTTAGTCGCCCCCTGTGCCACAGGTAGCCGTCTTCATCCAGATAGCCCAGATCCCCGGTGTCGTACCAGCCGGATGTAATGCGCAGGTGGGTTTCTTCGATATCGTTCAGGTAGCCCTGCATGACTCCATCACCCTTGACTATGATCTTGCCAGTTTCACCCGATTTACATTCCTCACCGGTCTCGTAGTCTTCGATCTTGACTTTGGTGCCGGGGATGGGGATGCCGATACTGCCCGGTTTGTTGGAGTCCCGCGGATTTACGGAGATAACCGGCGAAGTCTCGGTAGCGCCGTAGCCTTCAAAGATCTCGAGGTCATGTTTTTCACGAAACAGCGTCCTCAAGCGTTCTGGACACTTATCGGCCCCAGACACGGCGAGTTCTACACTGGCGAAATCTCCCGGAGCAGACTGCTTGACGTAGCCTTCCAGAAACAGCGGCGTGCCTATCAGCAAGGCTGGTTTGTCTTCCTTAATAAGTTTGACGACTGTTTTAAAATCGAGTGGATTCGCATAAGTAATCGAGGTCATGGCGAGACACAAGGGAGTCCATAGATTTATTGTTAGCCCGAAGACATGAAAATAAGGCAGCACTGCCAGCACCCTATCCATATCATGGATATCCATCATGTCCGAGAATGAGTCGATGTTGGACAGTAGGTTTTTTTGAGTTAGCTGAACTACTTTGGGTTCTTTCTCGCTACCGCTAGTGAAAAGAATTACTGCGGGTCTATTCAGATCGGTTTTCCCTGCTATGCGTTTAAGCCAGGAAAGGGGTAATTTTGTTTTTGCAAACGCCAGCGCCTTTTCCAGTGAACCGAGCTGCTCCATGATGTCTTCTATAAAGATCATGTCAGGAAGCTCTTCACAGCCAACTCGTTCCAGCAAGGCTCGGGTAGTCACTATCACCTTGAAATCGCATTTCTGCTGGGCGTACTGGCAGTTTCTAGCGGCGCCGGTTGAGTAATTGATCATAACCGGCGTGCGCCCACCGATAAGTGCGCCAACAATCGCCAATGCCCCACCGAACGAGGTGGGCAACATGATGCCTATGCGTCCCCTTTCGAGCTTGCGGAACCTACGGGCTAGAATCAGGGATGCCAGCAATGCCCGTGAGTAAGTGACATCGCGTCCTGTTGATCGGTCGATAATGGCGGGCTTGTCAGGGAATTTCCTGGCCGACTCGATGAATCGATGCTGTAACATGTCGGCATATTATCCCAAAACTACGCGCTTGGAACAGGATGGTGCCGATGGTAGAGTGCCTGTTCCCCCTTGCGGGAACAGCACTTTGTGCAGCCCGTATCTAGACAGGAGGAGGCAGGCCGTGCAAAATTTGGAGCATCTAAACAGTCTACATAGAGTCTTGCTCGGTTTGCTGCTGGTGGCCGAGCCAACCAAAGATCTGGATGCGCGCTGGGGAGGCGTGCCTTCATGGACGGTGGTAGATTTGCTGCCAATAATTTATGCAGAACTCACTCAATAATTAGAGTAGCTTGCGAAGAAATGAAGCACAAGGGAAGTTGCCACTGTGGTGCCGTTCAATTTGAAGTTGAAGCGCCGGATCCAGTCGAAGTTGAAAACTGTAATTGTTCGATCTGCAGTAAATCAGGCTATTTGCACTTGATCGTGCCCGGCGCCAACTTCAGTCTCCTCGCGGGAGAGTCCCAGCTGCACACTTACAGCTTCAACACCGGTGTCGCCAGGCACTACTTCTGCAAGGTCTGTGGCATCAAGCCTTATTATATCCCCCGCTCCAATCCCGACGGGGTAGACGTCAATGTGAATTGCCTGGATGAGCAGCCGGTGAACATGAGCATTGTGGATTTTGATGGTCGAAATTGGGAGCAGCACGCTCACAAGATTGCCCACAAGAGCAAGCCTTCCTGAATATTTCGGTATTGAAGACTTTCATATCATGCTGAGTGGATTACCCAAACATTTCAACACGATCTGGTTAGTGGTAGTAGTCATCGTACTGGGTCTTTTGCTGATGTTTCCCGGCTGGTTGAACAGGGAATCCATATCCGACTATCTCAATAACCTCGGCGCTATGGCGCTGCTGGTGTATATCGGCGTTTCGCTAACTCGCTCCATGCTGCTGATTCCCTGCACACCATTTGTACTGGCCGGGGCAATTTCCTTTCCACAGCAGCTCTTTCTTGTGTTGCTGATCTCAATGGTTGGTATTGTGGTTGGAGCGTTCCTGGTATACAGTTTCCCTTCTTTTGGCAACTACGATGAGCATCTGGAAGAAAAGTATCCAGAGAAGATTGCGGTACTGAAAGAAAAAATGCATGGCAAGTATGCCTTTGCTTTTATCATCGGGTGGTCATTCTTCCCGTTGGTACCCACAGATGCGGTCTGTTATGTCGCAGGGATGGCGAAGATGTCTTTCAAGAACATGATTTCAGCACTGCTAATTGGTGAATTTCCCCTGGTAACTGCTTACATATTTCTTGGAGCCGAAATAGGTGAGTGGCTGAGAGTATGACAATTCGATTCAAATTTAGTGATTCCTTCAATTTAATAAAGAATATCAGGACGACCGGTACTATTACGCCCAGTTCCAAGGTTCTTATCGAACAACTCCTGGGACCGATCGATTTTGCTTTGGCGCGCTGTATCGTCGAGCTCGGTCCTGGCAATGGTTGTGTCACACATGCACTATTAAAGCGGATACATCCGGATTGCGTGCTGGTTTGTCTCGAGCTGAATAATGAATTTGCAACCCAGTTGAATACCCATCGGGACCCGCGCTTACGTGTCTACAATGCCTGCGCTTCTTCGATACGAGAAATACTCGATGAGCTGGACATCGCCAAGGTGGATCACGTTGTTTCCAGTCTACCGCTGTCACTAATCGACGATAATGTGGTTGGTAATATCCTCGCCAGTGTCGATTCGAATCTCCGTGAGGGGGGAAGGTTTCTCCAGTACCAATACAGCCTCGCCAACTATAGCGACATGAAGCCATTCTTCCGTGACGTGAAACTCCGTTTCACGCTGCGCAACATGCCTCCCGCCTTCGTCTACGAGTGTATTAAGTAGTCAAAAATCGGGGACAGGCCCCATTGCTCTCTCGAATTTCTAGTCCACCAGTGTGATGCGGTTATCCGGATCTGGCCGAAAGATCAGGTATTCGATATCGGTTTCGAGTTCACTCCAGTAATGGGGAGTGTGCCCGGGAATCACCACCACATCCCCTGGCACTATGCGGCGGCTTACACCGCCTTCGATGCCGGAGCTGCGAATGCTCGTAGAGGGGCTGGGAGCCGGTCGTGGATCAATCAGCGTGCCACCGGTAACGAGCGTGGCATAACCTTTCAGCATGTAGTAGATCTCGGTCGTATTGACCGGGTGCAGATTGGCTCCGCCCGGAATTTCTTTCGGTCGAAACACCCCATAAACACCGACGCGGTAATCCCCGGTCACACTAACCGTTCTGATCGGCCGGTCGCTGACCCGATCGCGGGGCAGGGCATCGATGAACTTGCTAATATCTTCGGCGGTGACATCGGTGGCCGAGGGAGGTTCGGCAGGTGCCGGGGTCTGCGCGACAGCGACGCCGATGCAGGCTATTGCTGCGAGAGTTAGAGCGATTCTTGTCATTGTTTTTGCTCGGGTTAGAGGATCAATAAGGGACAGTCCCTTTGTTACTCGGTCAGCGGTATGCGGTTATCCGGATCCGGCCTGAAAATCAGGTAGGTCAGATCGGTTTCCAGTTCGCTGAACCAATGTGGCGTGTGACCAGGAATAATAATGACGTCACCGGGAACCACGCGCCGGCTGACTCCGCCTTCGATGGCGGTGCCCCGCACCCAATTGGCATTTTCCTGCTTGGCATCCGTCATCGTACCGCCAGTCACGAGTGTCGCATAACCGCTCATCATGTAGTAAATCTCGGTGGTGTCAACCTGATGCAGGTTCGATCTACCCGGAAGGTCCTTAGGCCGGAAAACTCCATAGACCCCGACTCGGTAATCACCGGTAACTTCGACATTCTTGATGGGGCGATCACTAACCCGGTCCTTGGGCAGTGCATCGATAAACTTGGTGATCTCCTCGGCGGTTACATCGGTGGCTATTGGCGGAATAGCAGGTGCCGGAGTCTGTGCCAGCGCCAGAGAGCCGAAGCCTATTGCAGCTATCATGAGTACACATTTTTTCATTGTTGTTATTCCTCTAGTCTGCGGGAAGTTTGAAGGCGATCATTTCCGGACTGTGGTTCCGATCACCAATCGATACTGTAAGGTATTGTTCGCCTTCATACAGATAACTGATCGGAGGACTGGTGGTGCCCGCTTCCAGCTCGGTCTCCCAGAGGATGTCACCATTAGTTTTGTCATATGCCCGAAACATCGGACCGCCGCTATTGGTAGCGATAGTAACGGGCATATCGGGAGGTATTCTGCCTCCAGGACGTTGACCGGTTAAGCCCTCGCCAATAAAGAGCAGGGTTTTAGTGAGCAGCGGCGTGGGTCTGCCTGGTGCGCCAAGCTGTCCCAGGTTCAGATGGGCGATGGCAGGGTTATCCCTGGGCCCATCGCCGTTAGGTACCATCCATACATGATCACCAGTATTCATATTGATCGCCGTGATACGGCCGTAAGGAGGTTTAAAGAGCGGCAATCCTTGCGGTCCGGCGATCCAGCGCCGTGCTCCTTTGGTGTACGCCAGATTGGTTACCTCCGGATCACCGGGCAGAATATCGGCCACAAAGGGTGACGTAATCGAAGGAATGTAGAGGTAGCCGGTTTCCGGATCGAAAGCGGCACCCTGCACATCGGCCCCGCCCTGTGAGCCGGGTAACTGAATAGTGCCTTGTGTCCCATTTTCGGTTCTCACCGAAGGAGGGGTGAACAATGGTCCTGTCACATAATTGTTAAAGATCTCCAACGCCTCAGCTCTCAGTTCCGGTGTAAAATCGATCAGGTTATCGACCGTGGCTCCCTGCCTGTCGAAAGGGGCCGGTTTACTTGGAAAGGGCTGCGTTGGTGATGTCACCTCTCCGGGGACATTCGATTGTGGAACTTCACGCTCCTCTATTTCCCAGACCGGTTCACCGGTTTCTCGATCGAACACATAGGCAAAGGCTTGCTTGGTTATCTGGGTAAGTGCCTTTATCTCCCTTCCTTCGACTGTAATGTCCATCAGGATGGGAGCGGCAGGTGGGTCATAATCCCACAGGCCGTGGTGCACCATTTGATAATGCCAGAGTCGTTCACCGCTTTCTGCATCGACTGCCACGATGCTCTGGGAAAACAGATTGTCTCCAATGCGGTGACCGCCATACATGTCGTTGGTCGATGAGGTTATTGGCATATACACCATGCCGAGTTCTTCATCGGCACTGAACAGAGACCAGACCGGTGCATGGCCGGTATAGGACCAGGAGCGATCCTGCCAGCTGTCGGTGCCGAATTGACCCTGTTGGGGTATCGTATTGTAGGTCCAGCGCAAGGCTCCGGTTCTGACGTCGAAGGCATGCACATCACCTCGAGAGGCTTCCTTATCATCGAAGGTGTCAGACATGGACTGCCCTATGATAACCACGTCCCGCACCACCATCGGTACGCCGCCCCAGCGGAAGCGCTCGAATTCCGGCGGCATCAGCTGCAGATCTACAAGGCCATCCACCCCGAAGTCTGGATACATCTCGCCCGTTTGGGCATTAAGTGCGGTCAAATAGGTGCCACGCTGCACCAGGATGCGCTCCTCAAGTTCATCGCTCCAATAGGCCACGCCTCGAGTGGGGGCACCGGGAAGTCCTTCCACACCACCAACCGGCTCCTGTACCCAGATAGTCTCCCCAGTGCCCGGGTTATACGCTTCCACCAGGCCGACTCCATTGCTGATATAGGCGACACCATTGACAATGACCGGTGCCGCATTCCAGCCTGTGGCGAAACGTTGGTTGGGATTTAAATCGACGAAATACTGGTCCAGGGCCGGTCTGCGCCAGGCGATCTCCAGGTCGTTTACATTGCTGGCATCGATTTGATCCAGACCGGTGTACTTGGTGTTGCCAATCTCGGCACCAAAGGCCTGCCATTCTCCCCCCTGGGCGCCGGAACCGGCTGGGGCATATTCGGGTTCGGGGGCCACCGCAGTCTCAACGGGCGCTGCTGTTGGGGAAGGAGCTGAGTCCTGTTCCTGGCCACATCCAACTAGCAGGAGTGCTATACCGGCGGTGGATAGGGCTGCCAGATTGTGGGTAATTGTTGTTCTTGTATGCCTTGGCATGAGTAAAACTCCGAAATTCACTGAGAGCCTGATTCTAACCAATATTGAACGGCTTAAAAACGCAATTCAACAGGATTTCATCACTTCAGTATGTTGAAAGTTGGTCCGGATGGGCATAGTCTCTGGGCTAGAACCTGCGCCCGGTCCGGGGATATGAGGGCGCAATATCGAGCGCCCAATACGACACAGAGGTGTGCACATGAAAATTGTTGGATTCCTATGCCGCGTAGTCGCGGCGAGTTTGCTCATCACCTGGTTGATGCTGCACAGCGCCGTAGCGCAACAGGGTTTCAATTTGCCGGACGATGTCACAGAACGAACTGTAGACATCTATAGCGAGGGAACCCGGCTGACTGCCCATATATTCACGCCGAAGTCGGCCGACCGTAATGACTCGTTACCAGTCATTATCATGGCCCAGGGCTGGGGTGGCGCTCAAACCAGCCTGTTCCGTGACGCCGCCGAGTTTGCCCAGGCGGGTTTCTATGTGACCACATTTGATTTCCGTGGCTGGGGTGAAAGCGATTCCCGGGTCGTCCTGACACAAGCCATGCCCAGCAACACATCGCTGAAGTTCACCGCCGAAGTGCAGGCGATTCGCGAAGTCATGGACCCGCTGGATATGGGCATGGACTGGTTAAACGTGCTGCACTGGATTCACGGGGAACGGCAGGTGGATACGGACAATATAGGCATCTGGGGGTCGAGCATGGCGGGCGGATTCGCTATCTATGCCGCCGCCAATGACTTGCGCGTGAAGGCGGTGCATAGCCAGGTCACCGGTACCCTGAATGGCCGCGATATGGGGCGTACCACGGTCGCTTTCGAGGAGTCCACCAGGCGCGCGCGTGGCGAACTGACTTACCCGGAACCCCGGGTGGACTGGAACGGACTGTCGGGCTATCCGATATTCGCCCGCTTTCCAGCCTATGTACCCGCCGACATGCTCGATGCAAATGACTCCGTTGCCCTGCAGATTGTACTGGCTGAGAAAGAGGAATATGGCACTAACCCGGGAGCAATGGCTCTATACGAGTCCCACAATGGGCCAAAGAATCTGCAGATAATCCCGGAAATAGGACACTACGGCATTTACACTACGGCCCGAAGCCACGCTCATGGATTGGCAGAAGCCTGGTTTAATAGGCATCTGAAGCGTCCCTAAGCAAACGATGTAAAAAACACAAAGAGATAACAAAGGACTAAAACGCAAATAAAAGAGGGACCGCTACTGGCCGGTAAGTAGTTACCAGTAGCGGTCCCAGTCGCGCAGAAACAGGTCTTTCAGGAAGGACTCTTAAACCAGAGACAAATAAAGAGCAAACACCGCCATTAGGATGAGTGGATATTGCCTTTTCCTGGATCTTGTTCTTGCTTCTATGTAATCACTCTCGGTCATGGGGAAGCAGGCTAACCAACAATGAAAGTATTTGATATGCGTCCATCATTCCATGGATATTCATCCAGTAGTATTGTGAAGTGGTATTACGAGCGTGCCTGGAACACCATGAACGGTGTCAAGCGGGCTATCGTGGCGAAAGCAGTGGATCTGTATACATTGGAGATTTCCGACGATCACCGCACCATCAAGTTCAATATTCCCGGCAATCCAGAAGATTCTGATGAATTTCTGGCGTGTAATAAGAAAAATATAAAAGTAATCGACGATTTCTTTGCCGATAACTCGGTACGCTCCAAACATTTCCGGGACAACCTGGAAACCTTTATCGCCCGTGCCATCGATGAGATCTTCGAAACCAGTATCTGCGAGATACTCAAGCAAAAACTCTTTCCAGATGAGCTGATTCCCCACACCCAGGATCAGTTGGATGAGTTACTGGCGGAAACCAATTCCAGCTACACCGATGCGGTGAACGAGTGTGTGCGAGTGTTTCGCAATGGCCTGACCGACGACAGTGAGGAAGAATTGGAAATCCTGGAAAGCAAACTGCTTTCGGTGCGGGAAATGCTGGATAAGAATGTGGGTGCCATCGAGCACGAACTGGAACGGCGCAAAGCGGACAAATAATCTTCAGAAGAGGAAACAGCAATGCCATTTAATCCCTACCTGACACGTCGACAATGCCTGGCGGCGCTGGGAACCACTGCCGTAATGCCTTATTCGAACTTGTTTGCTGCCGCGGAAAATAAGATGCGGGGGGCATTGATGATCCTCAGTACTCCGTATACCAATTCGGATGAGGTGGATTACGAGGATTTGGCGAAAGAGGTGGCGTTTTGTGATCGCTGCGGCGTACAGGGTTTGGTGTGGCCACAAAATTCCAGCGAACAGCTGTATATGAGCAAGGCCGAACGCATCCGTGGTTTCGAAGTGCTTGCGGAAAACAACAGCACTACGGACATGGCGCTGGTGCTGGGTGTACAGGCGGACGACACCGCTGGCATGCTGGAGTACGCGCGAATTGCAGAGTCGCTGAATCCCGATGGCATGATAGCCATACCGCCAACGTCAGCGGATTCCCTCGAGGATATTTATGCCTATTATGCGGCTCTCTGTGAAGTCACCGATAAGCCTATTTTCGTGCAAACCAGCGGCGGGCCAAATATCGAGCTGACCATCGACTTTCTGGTTAAGTTGGCCACGGATTTGCCACAGTGTGGCTACATAAAGGAAGAATACGGCAGGGTGCACGAACGCATGCTGGCACTGCAAAAATATCAGCCCGACCCCATAAGAAGTGTGTTCGGTGCCACCCTCGGCAGAGGCTGGCTCTATGAAATGCGCATTGGTACCGACGGTGTGATGACAGGCGGCGCGATGTACGGCGATGTTTATGCCAAGCTTTGGGAGCTGCGCCAGGCCGGTCATGAGGACGAACTTAGAGATTGCTACAGCAAACTGTTGCTCATTCAGAACCTCGATAATCTGATTCCTGGTGTACGGCTGTACGTCATGAAGAAGCGGGGCGTCTTCAAGACCACTATGTCGCGGCGCAGCGATTACAGCTTTTCACCTCAGCAGATCGAAGAGATCGAGTATCGATTCGAGGCATTGCAGCCCTACCTGGTAAGCTGAGGATTCGATTTCGATCCTTCTGCGCGGTGCTGCTGTCCGCAAACTTGATGGGCTGTCTAATAATGACTATCCATTAGCGCTCTCGCCTGGTCTGCCGAGGCGGGCTCTCTACCGATTAACGCTGCCGCATGCTGAACGACTTGCACAAGATTCGCATTGTTCGGCGCCATAGAGCCATCGGTTAGACTCAGATTATTCTCAAATCCTACCCTGCAATGGCCGCCTCTCGATGCGGCTCTGCTCATGCACTGCGATTCCGTTTTGCCAAATGCACATAGCCACCAGATGTCATTGCTGCCGATTGCGTCTAACAGTGGATCCAGATCTTCCGGAATAGATTCTTGATTCTCGGAATAACGCCCTAACACCAACATTATGGTGTGAATATTCCCCGGGATCATTCCGCGTTGTTGCATCTCACTGAATCGATGGATGTCCTGCAGATCGTAAAGTATGTACTGTGGAACAATGCGTTCACGATACAGCCATTCGAAAAACTGTGCGGCCATCGGCTCGTCTTTTTCGGTGGGACAGAGTTCCCTAATGGCCAGTGAAACCGCTTCAGGTTTGACCTTCCTGACAGATGCAATCTGCTCCCGCGGTTGGTAGACTCCCACTGCCTCGGTGGTAATCTGGATGATCATATCCTGGCCAACGCTTTCGCGAACGGCACCGATGGCTTGAAGGTAGAGGTCCGGATCGAGGCTATGCTTGCCTTGCTTGTTACGCACATGCAGGTGAATCATGCAGGCACCGGCTTCCCGGCAACTCGCCGCCGTGTCTGCCAGTTCCTGAGGAGTTAGGGGCAAGGCGGGGTGATCATGTTTGGTCTTGCGGGCACCGTTTGGTGCCACCGCGATCATTAGAGGAGCATCAGTCGACAATTCGATTTCCGGGTCAATATCATGTTAAAAAGATTCAGCAATAGGCGCTGAGCGAGTCAGGCCGTAATGTTACGTTTCCACTCTTGATTCCTCAACGCCTAAGTCATAGACACTCGCATAACGCCGCCAAATCATCGGCTGCGCCACCAATCCAATAATGCTAGGCTTATCTGCATGTCACACGACCATGCTCATACCGAGCCCCCTTCGGATATAGAACTCCGCGTCAAGGCGCTGGAAAGCCTGCTGGTCGAAAAAGGTCTGGTGAATCCCGATGCCCTGAATACCATCATCGATACTTATGAAAACAAGGTAGGACCGCGCAACGGTGCCCATGTGGTTGCTAAAGCCTGGACCGATGCTGTTTTCAAGTCAGCCCTGATGGAAGATGCCAGTGAGGCTGTGGCAAGCCTCGGTTATGTTGGCCGCCAGGGAGAGCATCTGAATGTAGTCGAGAACACGCCGGAAATTCACAACCTGGTAGTGTGCACTTTGTGTTCCTGCTATCCATGGACGGTGCTTGGTTTGCCCCCGGTCTGGTATAAATCTGCTCCTTATCGATCCCGAGTCGTGAGTGATCCTCGTGGCGTGCTGGAAGAATTTGGAACGACGCTGTCTGACACAGTAAAAATAAGAGTCTGGGATTCCACTTCTGAGATGCGCTACCTGGTGCTGCCGATGCGACCCGCTGGAACCGAGCGCTTCAGCGAGGAACAGCTGCAGGATCTGGTTACACGCAATTCGATGATTGGCGTTGAACAAGTCCGGCTACCGGGCGTAGAGGACGAGAGCAACTGATGTACGGAGCGCACGATCTTGGTGGTAAGCATGGACTCGGACCGGTAAACCCGGAACCAGAGAATCAGGAACCGGTGTTCCATACTGAATGGGAACGCAGAGCCTTTGCATTGACGATGGCCGTAGGCATGCTGGGAAAATGGAACATCGACGAGTCCCGCTATGCGCGAGAGCGTCAGCATCCTGTCGACTATCTGAGCCACTCGTATTATGAGAACTGGTTAGCCGGCGTAACGGAGCTGCTGCTGGAAAAAGGACTGATTAGTGAAAAGGAATTGGCGGCTGTAATGGAGTCACAAATCGGGGAGAAAGAGCAGCAAGTTGTAGAGGTCGCTGCTGACAAGGAGTCACTGCGGGTCCCTACGCCTGCACAAGTGCAGAAAATCCTCACGGTCGGTGGGCACACCTTATTGGAATCAGACACAACTCCGACCTTCACCCCCGGTGACCGGGTCAGAGTCCGCAAAAACCATACCGCAGGTCACAGCAGAGCTCCGGCTTATGTGCAGGGATCGATCGGCACGGTAGTGCGGAGCCATGGTTGTCATGTGTTTCCAGACACTCATGCCCAGCAACGGTCGGGCGGCGAACACCTCTACTCGGTATGCTTCGAAGCCGAGTCGCTGTGGGGGTCGAAAGCGGGCAATACCGAAGTTCTGATCGATCTGTGGGAACCTTACCTGGAATCCATTCACTAGCCATGCAGCGCTTTCCCCTACAACCTGCTGACGATGATGGGCCAGTGTTTAACGCGCCATGGGAAGCCCAGGCCTTCTCCCTGGTGATTGCCTTGTATGAGAAGGGTTTGTTCAGCTGGGATGAATGGGCGTCACAACTGGGCGAGCAGATCGCCATCGCCCAGGCGGAGGGCGATCCCGATCTAGGTAATACCTATTACCAGCACTGGATGCGGGCGCTGGAAAAACTCGTGGCAAGCAAGGGGCTGTCAAGTGCTGAGGAAATTGGAGAGAAAGCAAGGCAATGGCATCAGGCCTACCTGAATACTCCCCATGGCATGCCGGTGAAAATTTTGTCGGCTGACGATTAACTGTAACGATTATTCATAATTCTTCCCCCTGCTTACTGCTGAGAGGGATACCAGTTTCCTCGTCGGTATTCGATGCCGCTTCCTTCGAGTTCCGCCTCGAATAGATCCAGACTCTCTGCAACCGTGATGCCGCCGGGTAACTCCGGGCCGCCAAAGTCGGGGTTTGCTAATCGGCGGGCCCAGCCCTGATCATAGTGATAAGTGTAAACGAAATCCGGGTCTAACAGCTTGGTACACTCGGCCGCCGCCGCCGGAGTCATTCGGCCACGGGGGATATTCATGGGCATAAATGCCACATCGATGTCTGCGAGCGCTTTAACCTCAGTCACACACTCGGTGACTCCAGCAAAAAACAGCCGCTTGTCTCCCAGTGTTATTACGTAGCCATTAGCGTCACCCTTGGGGTGTTCGGGTGCGCCGGGAATGATATCGTAGGCGGCAACAGCTTCAATTGTGACACCTGACACCTTTATCATGTCACCGTTTTCCATGACGAGCCCATCTGCTACTTGCTGCAAACCATTCGGCGCGATTACTACGCTGGTGTTGGGAAGGCTGAGCTGAGCAATAGCTTCCGAATCCAGGTGATGAGCGGGGCTATCGGTGACCAGGATCAGCTGTGCAGATTTGGCATTTGCCAGCCCTGCGATTCCCCAGGGATCAACCTGAATAACCAGATCGTCGTGTTCCAGCTGTACGCTCGAATGAACCAGTGGCGTAATCACAATCTCGCCCTGGTCGGCAGGAACGCTATCGGCAAAGACTGGAGATGTCAGTAGCAGGGATAGGGCGACGCAAACCCGACTGTTGTGGCGGGCAGTTCGCCAGGCCTTATAGCAGACAGAGGGGAAATAGCACATGGTGTTCTTCTTATTTCTGGATGTTGGAATTAGTGAGCGTCTCAGTATAAGCCGTGGCTTTTCCGCTTGGGAATAGGCGTTGAAGATTTATTCGAAACAAAGCTGGCAGGCTCCGGCGTCTGGCAGCTCTAAATGGGCAGGATTGATCTGTTTTGATCCAGACCCGAATGAACTCGGATTTGATCCTGTCCCGGGAATGGGATTGCCCGTCTCGATTGGGCTTGCACGGGGCATCCAGAGGCAGATATAGTGGGGGATTGGCAACCATAAATGAACTTTGCAGCGAATGAGGAGCTACCCCATGCGCGACAAGAATAAGCAGGGCAAAGACGCTGGCGACTTGCCAGATAAAGACCCTGTAGTAAAACACTACACTCCCGTATCACAATCCCGCCGCGACTTCCTTCAAGGCACCGGGGCTACTGTCGTCGCTACGGCCGCAGTCACTGCCCTGGGTATCCCGAGGGCCAGCGCCCAGCAGGCTGCTGCCGGCAACGCACCCAGAACTGCCATTAGCCTCACCGTAAACGGAACGCGTCACAGCGTCGAGGTGGAGGACCGCTGGACGCTGGTCGAATTGCTGCGCGATGAACTGGATCTGACCGGCACCAAGATTGGCTGCAATCGCAGCGAATGTGGTGCCTGTACCGTGCTGATGGATGGCGAGCCGGTCTACTCCTGTAGCCAACTGGCCGTGTGGGCCTATGGCAAGTCGGTTCAGACCGTAGAAGGGCTGGCCCGGAACGGGCAATTGTCCCCGGTGCAGCAGGCATTCGTGGAGAACAATGGTGCGCAGTGCGGTTTTGCACGCCAGGCCAACTGATGGCGGCAACAGCCTTGTTGAGTAACAACCCCAGTCCTAATCCGGACGAGGTTAAAGAGGCTCTGGTTGGAAACTTATGCCGATGCTCCAACTACAATGCCATCGTCGAAGCGGTGGTTGCCGCCGGTGAAGGCCAGGGAGGTGTAGCATGAGTGAAGCAACTCGTATTGGACTGGAGCCACTTAACACGGTCGGTAACGACACACCTCGTGTAGATGCGGTGGAACGGGTCACCGGTGCCGCCAAATTCACCCGAGACTTTAAATTACCCGGCATGCTGTATGGCAAAGTTCTGCGCAGCCCTCACCCGCACGCCCGCATCGTGAGCGTGGACATCAGTGAGGCAGCCAGGCTTCCCGGTGTGCAGGCCATCATCACCCATGAAGATGCCCAGGTAGTATGGGGAGCCGGATCGGTGAACGGTGGTCGTCAGTACAATGACCCCACCAAGGATGCCACGCTGCACCGGCGTTACATATTCAACAATCCTGTGCGATTTGTCGGCGACTCGGTGGCAGCAGTTGCCGCAACTGATCGTCATATTGCCGAAGAGGCACTATCGCTGATCAAGGTTGAATACGAGGAACTCCCTTTCGTGCTGGAGCCCGAGGCGGCACTGGAAGAGGGTGCGCCGCAGGTCTGGCCGGAAGGCAATCTGTGCCCGGATTTCCGCGCCAACCCTGAACCCATGAGGTCAAACATCGGCGATGTCGAAACTGGTTTCACCGAGGCCGATCAGGTCTTCGAGGAGCGCTACGATACCGGATTCATCCACAATGCGCAGATGGAGCCCCGCTGCTCACTGACAAGCTGGGCAGACGAAAAGCTCACTCTCTATTCGCCATCCCAGGGTATCTCCAATTGCCGTCATGACACGGCCCGAGACCTTGGCCTGGAAGATCACCAGGTTAGAGTCATTACCCAGTACATGGGCGGCGGATTCGGCAACAAGAATCAGAATCAGGATGCAGACCTGGTTTCCGCCACGCTTTCCCGACGTGCCGGCGTGCCGGTTATGCTGGAATATTCTCGACGCGAAGACTGGCTGGGTGTACACGGGCGCTGGCCTACCGTGCAGTACTACAAGGTTGGCGTTAAGGACGATGGAACCGTGACAGCCATGCAATTGCGTGGCTACAGCGGCATGGGACCTTACCGTAAGAACTCAGGCGGCATAAGTGGCATGGATGCTTACGGCTGTCCCAACCGACTCAGGGAGATTTACCCGGTCTACACCAACCGCACTACTTCGGGCAATTTCCGGGCTCCTTCCGAGCCGCATGGTTTCTATGGCATAGAAAACATGATGGACGAAGTCGCCTATCAGATTGGTATGGACCCGGTCGAATTCACCTTGAAAAACATGCGCAGGCCAACCGAATCTGCGCAGTTCACCAACTATTCCCTCGATGAATGTATCGAAACCGGTGCCGAGCAGTTCAATTGGCAGGCACGCCGACGCGTAGTACCCGGCTCCGATGAAGGACCCATCAAGCGTGGCGCAGGATTCTCATTCATGATGTTTCGTGCCGGCCTCGGTACCAGCAGCGCCATCGTCCGGGTCAACGCCAATCAGCAGTACACATTGTACGTCGGTGTCACCGATATCGGCCCCGGTGCCAAGACCACTATGGGCATGATTGCCGCCGAAGCCCTCGGCGTACCGCTGTCGCAAGTGGAGGTTGTGTGGGGTGATACAGACCGCTGTCCGTACTCTGTAGGCGAATCGGGCAGTCGTACTACCATCCAGACCGGATATGCCGTGGTGCAAGCGGTGGAAAACCTCAAAGAGCAAGTCGCCGTGCAGGGTATGCCCAGCGGCGGGGAAGTACTCATTGGTTCGGCCACACCGATTCCGAGTACCGATGGCAAGATAAGAAATTGCTTCGGCGCGCATTTCGTTGAAGTGGAGGTGGACACGCGCATCGGTACGACGCGCATTCTCAAGTACACCACGGTGCACGAGTCGGGTCGCATCATCAATCCGACCACAGCCAGAGACCAGATTCGCGGTGCGACTATCCAGGGTATCGGGCAGGCTTTGCATGAGAATCTGCTCTATGACGATGCCTCGGGTCAGCCGCTGACACCGGGCTACTACCGGGCGCGTCACCTGACCCACGCAGACATTCCAGAGATAGAAGTCACCTTTATCGAAGTGGACGATGGTTATGGGCCATTCGGAGCCAAGACTGCAGGAGAATCCGGCATCATCCTGGCACCGGCCGCGGTCGCTAACGCAGTCGCCAATGCAATAGGCAATCGCATGACTTCATTGCCTATCACTAGAGACAAGATTCTGGGAGCAATGGCATGAAAACACTGACTAATATAGATGCGGGCAGTATTCGTGAAGCCGTTCAGGCAGCCCAACAGGCGCGTGACGGAGGTCAGGCCTTTGCTTTCTCAGGCGGTGGCACGGATCTGTTACAACAGATCAAAGACGGTACCGACCAGGCAGATGTCATCATCAATCTGCGCAATGTGCAGGACGCCCGAAGCATTGCCTCGAGCGGTGCAGACATTTCCATCGGTGGTCTGGTGACCCTAACCGAACTGGCGGAGGATCCACTGATTGTTTCCGGATTGGCCGCCATCGCGCAGTCCGCAGGCAGCGTAGGTACGGCACAGATTCGCAACGTGGGCACATTGGCGGGTAACGTCACCCAGCGCCCCTGGTGCTGGTACTACCGCAATGGTTTCGATTGCTTCAAGGCCGGTGGTGACCGTTGTTTTTCCGTTAACGGAGAGAACGGTCAACACGCGATCTTCGGTGGCGGCCCCAGCTATATCGTGCATCCTTCCGATGTTGCTCCGGCCCTGGTGGCTTTCAATGCGGTGTTTCAGGTATCAGGTCCTGACGGCGATAGAGAACTCTCCGCGGAAGACTTTTTTGTATTGCCTATCACCAATCCTGAAAGGGAGAACTCCTTAGCCGAAGGCGAGCTGTTGACTGGAGTGCGGATTCCATCAGTTTCCTCAAACACGGTCAGTACCTATCACAAGATCACGGATCGTCAGGCATGGACTCATGCCGAAGTCGGCGTCGCTTCTGTCATTCAACGTGATGGCAACCAGGTGCAGAATGCCAGTGTCGTGCTGGCGGGCGTGGCGCCGATTCCCTGGCGTGTCCAGGCAGTGGAAGATTTTCTGGCTGGCAAACAGATCAGCCAGGCAGTCGCACGTGAAGCCGGGGAAATGGCTGTGGAAGATGCCCAGCCCCTGACCAACAATGCGCACAAGTTACCGATGACCATGGCTGCTATTGAAACCGCGATCTTGAGTCTGGCGGCGGGATAGTCGAATTTAGCCTATGAACCGAAGGGATTTCCTGCTTTGTCGCACCGAAGGCAGCCACCGAGTCGCTGAGCTATCCTGTGAGAAATTGTACATGCACTTTCAGGATCTAGTGTCCGGGATTCAACAGGCAAGCCCGGAAGCCGGCACCCTGGATGATGCAGAGTGGTGGGCTGGTGAGCCCGCTCTGTTGTTGCACAGTCTTGATCCGGAGTCGTTTTTCCGTGCCTTGCTGGACGAGTTACGCGAAACCGACACCGTTATAGTCAAGGAGTTGGAGTGGTTGGCCCACGGAGAATTCAAGATTCGAGTCGATACCTTGCTCACTGCCTTTAAAATCAGGGGCGGCAAGGTAACTTACCAACACAACACCCAAGATATTGAGGATGAGGTTAGCACCGCACTATGAAATATCCAGTTGTATGGAAAACACTTAGCCCACTGTTTGGAGTACTGCTACTGGTAGCCTGTGACACTCCGACGCAATCGAGCAACCCAGTAGCAACCGAAGTATCCATAGAAGTATCTGCTGACGCACAACTGAAGAACCAGGTAGAAAGCGCCATCGCCAGAGCTAGTGATTTGCCACCTGGTCTTAGCGTCGGTGTAAGCCAGGGAACAGTGACGATATCGGGAGCACTGGCCTGTGAAGAATGTGGTGGTCTGCGTACGCCGGCAAATATTGGTACGATCCAACAGAGCCTGGGAGCTATCGTCAGGGCGGTTCCGGGAGTAAGCGATGTTGAATTTTCGCTCAGTTATGCCAACTAGATTGGCTTAATTTGGTTCTTTTTCTGAAAATTCCTGCGTCAGTCCCTACGAAAGATCTTTCCTCAACATCTCAATAAATAAAGCAATATCCCTCTGCCAATTCCTTGCAGAGTTAATGCTCATGTCGAAGCATTGAAATCTCACTCTATGCAACAGCACCGATGCTATTGGGTTCGCTAGACACGGCCCTGCTTGGCAATTCATCAATGCCAACAATAGCTCAAATGTCATAGGGTTCCCACGGTCCGGAGAAAGTCAAAAGGGCGCCGTAATTGCCCGATTTTTAGGCAGGATTGGAATTGTGGCAATAATGTGGCGATCTGTGACAGTAGCTAATATCTCAAATCCCCCCAAAACCTTTACTAGACAGATAAAAATTAGTTACTAAATAGCTCAACTGGCTGATCTTCCGAAAAATTTACTACTTAGTTAGAAAAAAATTCAGCAGAATATTTAGTCAAGATATCCCTGATCGATCATCATCGCCCTGTAACAGTTTGTCACGATTCTTGTCATAAGTTGTAACATTCCCAATAAAAACAGCTCCTTACAATATCGAAAATGGATAGCCAAACCGCGCTTGCATCTATTTCCAATCCAATGAGCTTATGCCCGTGCTTTCAGTAAGTTAACAATTTCTACTTCCGTTAGTTTACAGCTATAGAAGCTCGATTTAGTTGCTGGTAGCATTCGCCTCAAGCTGAGTGTGGAAGAATTCGAATTCTAATAAAAACCACTTCGCGATAAGTGATATTCAGTAAAACTTACCGCTTAAAGACTTAATTTTTCCATGAGAGAGCCTCTTTCTTTGGTGACTGTTTCATGGTTAGTTCTGCACTTAAAAAATGGTAAATTGCAGTAGTAATAATCAAATTAAGATTGGGGGATTTAGACGTATGAAAATTAGACACGCAACAAAGGAAGGAAAACCACTACTTAGGAAGGGGCTGAGCGCGGCAATATGCGCACTGGCTCTGGCCGTGGGTAGTCCTGCTTTCTCACAGGAGACTGACGGCTCTATTCGTGGCGCAGTGCAAGGCGCGAACAATTCGACTACCGTCGAAGTGGTAGACACGTCGAGAGGCATTACCCTTTCAGAATCAACTGGCAGCGATGGTGAATTCCGAATCGATGGGCTCGCACCGGGTGCTTACCAGGTTCGTGTTCGTCAAGGTGGAGCTGTTGTCGACACTCTGGACGTTAGTGTAACGCTGGGTAGTGCTACTACAGTGAACCTGGCAACAACTGCTTCCGCGATTCAGGAAATCGTGGTAACCGGCGCTCGACGCGCCGCGGTTGACACGAGTATAGCGGAATCAGGCTTGGTCATTAGCTCGGAACTTCTGCTGGAAATGCCGATCAGGCGAGACCTGACTTCTGTAGCGCTTCTTGCTCCCAGCACTACCTTGGGTGATAACCGATTTGGAAACCTCGCTGCATTCGGTGGTGCATCGGTTGCTGAAAACACCAGTTTCATTAATGGTCTGAACACAACTAACTTTAGGACCGGTGTTGGTTTCTCAAAGGTGCCTTTCGAATTCTACGACACGCTACAGATCAAGACCGGTGGCTACTCTGCGAAGTTCGGTCGATCCCTGGGTGGTGTTATGAATGCCACAGCCAAGAGCGGTTCCAATGACTGGGACTTCGGCGTCAACCTCTACCGCACGGAGGAATTGGAGCATCAACCCAATACTTATAGTGCGGCTAACTCTGAGGATGAAAGGGAGAACGATACTGCAGATATCTATCTTTCCGGCCCAATTATTCCGGATCGCCTCTTTTTCTATGCCCTATTTAGTAATGATGACTCATATAACCGCTATGCAGGAATCCAGTCGGAGCGTGACTATGACTACAATGTAGATGAAGAATTCTATGGCTATAAAATTGACGGTTACATCACTCCAGATCACCATATCGAATATACTGAATTTAAAGACACACGTAGCGGCGTCGAGAGTGTCTACGGTTTCAATCCGGTAACGTTTGCAAGAGGAGATTATATCGGTGACACCATCTATGAAAATGGTGGTAAGAACTGGATAGCCACCTACACCGGTAATTTCGGTGACGATCTGCAGATCTCTCTCTCCTATGGGGAAAATGAAGCCGCACGGACTACGGCTCCGGCTAGTGCAAACATCCCGGTAGTATATGAGTACAGGGGTGGCTTCACAGCATTAGGTGATTGGACAAATTTCACCGTGTCCAAAGGAGACGACGAGCGTGAAATGGAACGAGTGGACGTTCTGTGGACCGGTTTCGATGGCCATGAAATCTCCTTCGGTATCGACAACGAAGAGACCTTCTCAACCGATGCGACTATTAACTCCGGTGGCGTCTACTGGTTGCGTGATCCCACTAATCTCTATAACGAGTGTACACCTGCAGAATGTCCTCAGGGTGCAAACGTGCGTCGGCGAAACTACAACGTAGGTGGTGGCTTCGAAACCACTTCCGACGCGTATTACATCCAAGACGTCTGGGAAGTGACAGATCGATTAACCCTGGAAATTGGAATTCGAAATGAGGAATTTGAGAACCTGAACAGTGGTGGCGGTGTATTCGTTGAGGTAGACGATCAGTGGGCGCCGCGTTTATCGGCGGTATTTGATCCGGTTGGCGACGGCCGCTCCAAGTTCTTTGTCAACTATGGCGAGTACTACCTGCCTATCGCGGCTAACACCAATATTCGTATGTCGGGTAACGAAACCTACATTCACGACTACTACGATTGGGATGGTGTAAGTGCAGATGCGCAGCATGTTCCCACGAACCTCGGTCCAATTTACGATACCATTGTTTATGGTGATGGCAGTGTACCCGATACCCGATCCACTACAGACGCCGGCATCGATGCGATGTTCCAGGAAGAATATATCGTAGGTTACCAGACTACACTCGATACAGGGTTTTCAATCGGTAACTTCGAGCTTGGTGAAATTCAAGTCGGTGTAAAGGGCATCTGGAGAGAACTTGATACGGCCATTGAGGATGTGGCAATCGATGCGGCTGTCATCGACTATTATAACACCACAGGTAACTGGACCGGTGGTGGAACTGTTGAAGGGACCTTCGGCGGATTCCATCAATATGTGCTCACCAACCCTGGAAACGACATGTCTGTGTATATTCCAGAGACTAAGGAGCAGATTAGCCTGACATCAGCTCAGCTTGGCTACCCAGAAGCGTCGCGGGACTACTCAGCGATTGAGTTTACCCTGAATCGTCCGCTTCAGGATGGCTGGACAGTGGACCTGTCGTACACCTTGTCGCAGAGCGAAGGTAACCACGAAGGATATGTGATATCAGACATTGCACAAGACGATGCCGGTATTACACAAAACTTCGACCAGCCGGGCCTGACTGACTTCCAGGATGGCAATCTGCCGAACGATCGGACTCATACCCTGAAGGCGTGGGGAAGTTATGAATTTAACAATGGCCTTCGAATCGGTGCGAACTTCCTGATGCAATCAGGACGACCTTACGGCTGCATGGGTGTACACCCGACTGACGTATTCGCAGCTGAGTACGGTGCTTTCTCCCGCTACTGTGGAGGAGTCCCCGTACCACGCGACAGTCTTGGAGAGCTGCCGACCATCACTAATCTGGATCTGAATATCCAATATGATCTAGAATTCGGTAATAGTGATGTAACGCTGACCTTGGATATATTTAATCTGCTGGATTCTGATAAGAGGACTCGTATCAGCGAAGTGGGTGAAACCTTCGGCGGTGCGCCAGAACCCAATTTTCTGAAAACTACAGCTTATCAGCTACCACGTACTCTCAGGTTGAGTGCACGATTCGACTTGTTCTAGCATGAAGAATTCATTAGCTTCGTCTAACTGAATTCAGTCCGACGGCTTTAGTATTAAAACAGCCAAAGTTATGAAAGAACAAAGGCTGGCTCTCAGGAGCCAGCTTTTTTTTTGCAATCAAATTCGAGGCAGCAATACGCAACGCAAGCAATGGAAAAATTCTCATCAATAAAGAAACGCGCGGAGCAGCGCAAGGGCGGTGCGGCAGAGCTGCAAAAACTACTGCCTCGGGTTGCATCAACAAAAGAGTTGCGAGCCTTACCCGACGATCGCTATCTGGCCATGATGACCAAGCGCATCAACCAGGCTGGATTCAGCTGGAAGGTCATCGAGAAAAAGTGGCCAGAATTCGAGGAGGCATTCTTCGGCTTCGACCCAGCCAAGCTGACACTATTATCACCCGAGCAATGGGATGCCTATATCAGTGATCGCAGGGTGGTGCGTAGCTGGCAGAAGATTCAGGCACTGCAGGACAATGTGTTCTTCGTAAGGGAGACAGTTCGGCAGTACGGCAGTTTCGGGAATTTCCTGGCTGAGTGGCCGGCTTCAAATCAGATCGGATTAATGGCTCACCTGAAGCAACAGGGTTCTCGACTGGGTGGGCAGAGCGGGATGTGGTTTCTGCGGGGGGTCGGCAAAGACTGTTTCGTACTATTCAGGGATGTGGTAACGGTATTGAAATCTGTCGGATTAGATATTGCCTCACAGCCCACCAGCAAAAGAGATCTGATCAAAGTACAGAATCAATTCAATGCCTGGCATGAGGAGACCGGACTGGCCTATAGCCATATGAGCAGAATTGCAGCTTGTTCTGTTGGGGAGAATCGTATGTGAGGCCGACTAAATCGCAGCGAAGCTCTTCGCAGCACTAGTCAAGAAAGCACGTTGTCATTTTCTAAACATGCCAAAGCCACCGAGGCAGGGGCGTTTCAACCGCGGCATCCTGTTGCTGGAGCACGGCGCCAACGTGGCTCAGACGGGCCAGTACGGCATGACGCCTTTGCATTACACGCTGGAGAGGCACCAACTGGCTTTGCTCGTGGCACTGCTCGCGCAAGCCGTAGAATTTTCTTAGTGAGCCTCAAGCGTAGTCGGTCACTAAGGGATGACCAAAACTACTGTATTTTTACTCTGACCCCCTTTATTCTCATTTATTCTTTTTCTGACGGGAAACTACCACCGTAGAGGGAAAATCATGAGAATAAAATCACTCCCATTGAAAATCACCTTCGCAGGGTGCCTGTTAGCCCTATCGGCCTGCGGTCAGCCGGAACAACAAACCTCAAATCAACCCGAGCCAGTTGTCAACGATGCCGCAAGTGCCAGCGCCGATCAGGATGACATCGGTGGCGTAGTCACTAGTAGCAACGGGCCTGAAGCCGGTGTATGGGTCATCGCCGAAACCGACGATTTACCAACGCTCTATTCAAAAACCGTAGTAACCGACGAGGACGGGCGCTATCTTATCCCCGATTTGCCTGCGGCGCAGTATGACATCTGGGTGCGGGGTTACGGCCTGGTCGATTCAGAAAAGCTCAACGCCGCTCCCGGTCAATCCCTTGACCTGAATGCCGTGATTGCGCCCGATGCCGCAGCGGCTGCCGCCTATTACCCAGCCGGGAACTGGTACTCGTTGCTGGAGATCCCGGACAAGAGTGAATTTCCCGGTACCGGCCCGGACGGTAACGGTATTTCTCCCAATATTCACAACCAGGCGGACTTTATCCGGCGGGTGACCAGCGGCGGCTGCGGGGCCTGTCACCAGCTGGGCAACGCGGCAATCCGAACCATACCTAATCTATTCAGCGGTTACGATACGTCAATTGAAGCCTGGGATCGTCGCGTACGATCGGGCCAAGCCGGTGGTTCCATGATCGGGTCTCTGGCTGGCATGGGTGACCAGCGAGCGCTTGAGATGTATGCCGACTGGACCGACCGGATTGCGGACGGTGAGTTGCCGCCGGTACCTCAGCGCCCTGCCGGCCTGGAACGCAATGTGGTCATTACCCAGTGGGACTGGGCGGATCCCACCGCCTACCTGCACGATGTAGTCTCCACCGACAGGCGAGACCCGACCGTGAATGGCTACGGCAAGCTCTACGGAGCCCTGGAAAACAGCGCTGATTATCTGCCGGTGCTAGATCCTCAAACGAATGCAATTTCTCAGGTACCGGTGTTCCCGGAGGACCCGAATTACAATCCCGCGCCGGCTCCCAATATGGAGGAATCACCCTATTGGGGAGACGATCCGATCTGGGATTCCTCGACTACGGTACATAATCCCATGCTGGATCAGGATGGCAGAGTCTGGATCACTGCCCGGGCCCGGGCCCCTGGAGATGTCCCGGTGTTCTGCGAGGAAGGCTCCGATCACCCCTCTGCCCAGGTGTTTCCATTGGGGCGCTCCGGACGACATCTGGGTGTCTATGATCCGGATTCGGAAATCTATACCCCAATTAATACCTGTTTCAGCACCCATCACCTCATGTTCGCCGAGGATGCAGACAACACCCTGTGGACCAGCGGCGGCGGCAGGGTGATCGGCTGGCTCAATACCCGCCAATTCCTGGAAACAGGCGATGCGGTGGCATCCCAAGGGTGGACACCCTTCATCCTGGATACCAACGGCAACGGGCGGCGGGACGCCGATTACGTTGAACCGGACCAAGCGGTGGATCCTGCACGGGACAAGCGCATCAATTCCGGTTATTACGCTGTGTCACCGGCGCCAGATGGATCTATATGGGGGTCCAACCTCAGCTATCCCGGTGCCGTGGTGCGACTGGAGCCAGGTGATGACCCCAGCGTTACCGCCCTGACCGAATATTATGAACTGCCCCTCGATGCCAATAGTGATCCGATCGAGGGATTCTCGCCACGCGGTATGGATGTCGATCGCAACGGCGTCGCCTGGGTGGCCCTGGCCAGCGGCCATATGGCGAGCTTCGACCGGTCCCGTTGCCAGGGTCCGTTGAACGGCCCGGAGGCGACAGGCCAGCACTGCCCGGAAGGCTGGACCTTCTATACGGAGCCACTGCCCCAGTTCAAGAATATCGATACGCCGGGCAGCTCCGAAGGCAGCTATTACACCTGGGTCGATCAGTTCGATACCTTCGGGTTGGGTGCGAACACGCCGATCAATACGGGCAATCAGTCCGGCGCGCTGCTAGCGCTTAACGACGGCGAATGGGTTCGCCTGCGGGTACCTTATCCCTTGGGTTTCTACACCAAGTGGATTGACGGTCGTATAGACGATCCAAACGCCGGATGGAAAGGCCGTGGTTTGTGGACAACCTTTAGCAGCAGGGCGCCTTTTCATATGGAGACGGGTGCAGGGACATCGAGCAAGGTCTACCACTTTCAGATGCGACCTGACCCCTTAGCTAATTAATCGAGTAATCGAGGACAGATCACTTTTTTCCGGTTTTTCCAAACTAGTGGTCTGTCCCCGATTATCCTTAAAATAGATCAAGATGGAGGAGTTCATGAACAATCGAATCCTAAACACATTGAGTCTAGCCATTGTCAGTCTGTTAGTTGCTCCGGCACTGATNGCTCAAACATCCGATATTCCGCGTACCGAGTATGGTGTGCCTGATTTTCAGGGTACTTACACTTACAGAACCCTCACACCGCTGAGCCGCCCCCGAGAACTGTCTGATAAAGAAGTTCTGACGGAAGAGGAAGCCATTGAGTGGCAGGCATTCGAGAATCGTCGTCAGAACCGGGACCTCATTATCGACTCGGTGGGCGGTGCCGGCTATCCACCTGGAGTGATTTCCTACAATAATTTCTGGTATGAGCGTGGCATCGAAACCATCGCCGACCGCAGGACTTCTCTTATCTATGATCCACCCAATGGCAGAATGCCGCCTACTAATGCCGCCGGACGGCAACGTCGCGCCGAAATTTCCGAGATGAGGAGATTGAGTGCCGGCCCCGAAGCCCGAAGCCTGGCCGATCGCTGTTTACTGATGGGAGGTCTACCCATGACATCGGGTGCCTACAACAACAATATGCAGCTCATACAGACCAGGGATCATATCNTCATCGTTAACGAGATGATTCACCGTGCCCGCATCATCAGACTGGATAGCGAGCATCATACCCGCCAACTCAAATGGAGCGGTGATTCCGTCGCCCACTGGGAGGGCGACACCCTGGTGATCCATACCCAACATTTTTACCAGAACCAGAACGGCAGGGGCTCTTCCGCCAGCATGCAATTGGAAGAGCGGCTCAGCTGGATTGATGAAAATACGCTGGACTACGATTTCACCATGCAAGATCCAGAGACCTGGGACGTGAGTTGGTCTGCAAGACTGCCGATGCGCCGTATCGAAGACCCGCTTTTCGAATACGCCTGCCATGAGGGCAATCACGGCCTGCCTGGCATCCTGGCCGGCTGGCGACGCTACGAAACCATGGGCATGAACGGTGACGGCACGCCTAAGGAATAGCGGGTGTAAATAGAAAAGGGGTCGGAGGGACTAAAAATTAGTCCCTCCGACCCCTTTATTTTATATCCCCTATGGGTTGAAATTTACTCGTAAGACCACCAGAATCGGAATAACAGGGACGGATTTTTCTCCGACGCCAATCAACTAAACAGAGGTTCTCATTATGTTCTGTCGTATGTTTGCTATTTTGATAAGCGCTTGCATTTTCAGTGTAGGAAGCTTCGCCCAATCATCGGACACGTACGAGGTACCAAGAACGGAGTTCGGTCAACCCGATTTTCAGGGTGTATGGAGTACTAGATTCAACACCATGCTGGAACGCCCCGAAGGCCTCCCCCTCGTACTGTCAGGTGAACAGGCTGCTGGATTCGCACAGGCGGTTGCTGCGGGCAATACGGGAAATACAGATCCTGATATTGACAGACTCGGCCCGCCGGTTCTGGCCGTAGTAAATGGTGAATATCGTAGCTCCGTCATTGTATACCCAGAAAATGGTGTGCTGCCTTATAACNAACTCGGCACTGGGATATCCGNCCACGAATATTTCGGGGGCACAGGTTACGATGGCCCTGAGCAGAGACCTGGCGTGGAACGTTGCATAGAGGCCTGGGCNTCCCCTCCCATGCGCGCTTTCATGTATCAGTTGTTTCATGGCTTTGTTCAAACCCCTGACACGATCGCGATCGTAAGTGAAGAAGCCGCACCGNTACGCATCATTTACCTGAACGGACAAAGCCGTCCAGATGCCCTCAGAACTTTTGAAGGGCACTCCATCGGTCACTGGGAAGGTGACACCCTGGTGGTGGAAACCACTCATTACAGCGATGTTAATCCGGAACGTGCCACTATCGGTCGACCCATGCTAATAAGTAGTGAAGCGCGCGTGACCGAACGCTTCACACGAACGTCGGAAACCGAGCTGAATTATCAGTTCACTGTGNATGATCCAAAATATTACACAGAGCCCTGGCGCGGTGAATTTTCATTCATCCGGGACGATAGCGGGCATATCTACGAATATGCCTGTCATGAAGGTAATTACAGCATGGTCGGCGCACTTCGTGGCGCACGAGTCCAGGAAGCACGGGCTGCTCGAGGGGAAGAAAATTGATAGCCCACGGCCGTCAACTGAATGAAAATCGACAAAGTTGAGCTGTTCACCCCTGGCGGAAGGCCGCAATTTTTGGCTGATGATTGACGAGTTTGAAGACTAGCTACACGAAAAACATTTCCGCAGAAACGTTTCCGCGGAAACGTCTCTTTGAGCAATGCAGGGGGCGGAGTGATGTCCTTCCGTCCGCTGAATTTTCTTCCTATCACACTATAATAATTACGCAGGGGCTCGAACAATGAAATTTGAATTCCCAAGCCCGTTCTTGAGGCAGCACGAAATAATAGGCAAGCACCAACAATTAGGGCCAGTAACTGCCTGAGTTGGCTAGTTGGAGCATCGTATAGGTGATCGCGAAGGCGCCCACAGGAGTCACCAGATAGGTATTCACCACCAGGCTGTACCGGGATTGGAGGCCGTACCAGACATTGATAATGCAGACGACGGCGACCGCACTGGTCGCCAATCCCATGATGACACGGTCTTGAATGAAATTATTGATTGTGAATGGAATGAGAATGACGAGTACGATCAGCGAGCAGCCGAGCGTCGTTTTGATCANGAATTCGGGGATATCGTCGATGGTATTCCGTGGATTTGTGATTCTAGTTGTCATACCTATCTCAAATCTATGATCTTTTTGCTGGGCGTTACAGCTTCATGCTGAGCACATGAATAGTTTAACGGCAACGAATTGAGGATTAACAGCTTGGCAGTGAACTTATCCCTGTCTATTAAGTCTCCACGCGCAGAAATGTCGTTATGAGTTGCAGATTCAGACCAGACATTTCTGGCTGTTTTCAAAAAAGGGGGTCAGAGGGATTATGTTAGTCCCTCCGACCCCTTCAAAAAACTACTGGGACTCTTCGCTCCCAGCCGTCAGGTTAGATTCTTCCCACCGCGCCCCGCGCAGCGTATTCATCATGCCGTAGTTGCCTTCATGGCAGGCGTATTCATACAGCAGTCCGTCAACCAGTGACATGGGTATGCGGCCGACAATCTTGTCGGTAAATGTGCCGGGATCATCCAGGGTAAATTCATAACTCATCGTAGAGAGGTCGACACGGGTGAAGCGTTCGGTGATGATTTTGTCGTAATCATCACCATAGGGAACGGGCTTAAAGCTCTGGCTTATTCCTGTAAAGTTCCTTGTCTCGACAACCAGGGTTTCGCCCTCCCAGTAACCACGAGAGTCTCCACTCCACTGGCGAATGCTGTCGTCGATATGAGGGGTGTCGTCCAGAGGAACGATACGAGCATCATGGACCATCTCGGTCATGATGACGATCGTGTCTTCATGCTGGATGAACTGAACGTTGTTGTTATAGCCACTCGGTACGAAGGGAGGACCTGCATTGAAGCCGACGATGCAGCGTTCAGACAGACCACGGTCTTCCGGGCCGTCTTTGGAGATGCCNCCGAATAAGGCCCGCATGGGCCGCTCGCCAGGGATGTCCACCCCCAGGCTACCCAGCTGATAATAGGCTCCCTCGACCACTTCGGGAATCTTGCCATTTTCCGGGTAGACGATGAGCGAAGTGCGCAGGTTATCGCCCCGGCCAGCCCTCTCATACCAGTAAGAATTGTAGCCTCCGACTCCGGGACCGCTGGAAAGGCCCTGCTCGAAGGTTTGCACTGCCCGTTCTTGATTCTCGGCGACTTCTTCTTCGCTCAGATATTCCTGATCTACATATTGGTTCGGTCGTTCCATTGGGATGTTTGAGGCGAAATTCCAGACTCCCTGAAAATCTGGCTGGCCATACTCGGTGCGCGGCACCACATAATCTGAGCCTGGCTGCGCTAAAGCCAATCCTGAACCAACTGTTAGAGCTGCTACAACAAGAACTCGTGCCGATCTCATGACATCACCCCGGTAACTTATTTGCGTAGGTGTTAATCTAATCCCAAGTGGGGACGGATTCAACCATAGTTGGCAGCATTTTTTGGAACCCTCTGAATAAGACTATGGCTATTCTGCAGGAGTCCGTCGTTCTCTGCCGCCAGGCTCAATCGCAGGCAATGACTACACCCTTGGCAGTCCAACGATGTGGCAGTGCGCGATAGACCACGCCCGAAGGTGGATAGAAGGGGATACTCAAACCTTAGCAATGGAGTGTACTAATCTAAGATGCTTGACCACGGCAATTTACTGAAATCACGAGTTCAAAAACTTATTTGTTAAGTTGAGAGTGTCCCCTAATTCCTTTTAGTAATTCGCCGATCCTTTTGGCTTATTGTCGGCGAAACAAATCGACTACTCGATCAGACACTTCATTGGCTTCTTTTCTGCGTGCCCCACGTAACATATTTGTCAAACCATAGTTTCCTTCGTGACAGGCATACTCGTACAGTTGACCTGCCACTTTAGTCATTGGCACTATTGCAGTTAACTTGTCAGTAAATGTGGAAGGGTCATCGATAGNGAACTCATAGTTGAGTGTGCGCGGGTCGATGCGAGTAAACCGCTCCGTGAGCACTTTGTTTTTGGAAGTACCGAAGCCATCGAAGCTCTGTGTCATGCCATTGAAGTTCTGTGTTACTACTACCAGAGTATCGTCCTCCCAATGACCGCGGGAGTCACCTGACCAGAGCCCCACGTTCTCANCCAAGACAGGGCGTGCATCGAGTGTAACGATGCGAACGTCATGAATCATCTCGGTCAGGATCGCCACATGATCTCTGTTTTGAATGATCTGTACATTGTTGTTATACAGGCTTGGTGTAAACGGTGGACCGGCGTTGAAGCCCACGATACAACGCTCAGACAATCCTCGATCTTCCGGACCATCCCGGCTAATGCCGCCAACTACGAACCGCACAGGACGTTGCCCGGCTGCCTCTACTACCCCACCGGGTAGATTTTCTATGCCTTCCACTGGTGGAGGCATGCGCCCATTGCTTGGGTAGACTATATGGGATGTGCGCACGTCGCCGTCGAATCTTGCATTCTCCACCCAGATGTTACGGGAGTAGGATTCGATTCCAGACGGAGGAGGTGCCACGCTGGCCCCCGCCCCTAACTCAAGCCGTTGAATTCGAATTGCGGCGACCTCATCATCGGTAAGAAATTGCCGCTGTCCGAAATGCTCGGGACGTTGCATAGGGACATTGGAAGTGAAATTCCAAACTCCCTGTAGATCCGCTTGCCCCCATTCAGTGCGGGGAACTGTATAGTCTTCGGCGGCCAGGCCAGACGGGGAAACCTGTAGTGAAAAACAGAATAGTAGGATCAGTAAATTACTTTTCTTCATGACGTGTTCNATTTATTCAGTCCAACTGATTACCAAAAAATAGCCTAATAANTCTTTAAGTACAATTTAATTCTAGAGCTATCGGGCGGCTGGGGCACTGAAATTGGCTGCTCAGTCCATTTGGCGCTACCCACTGATTGCTATTCAAGGATGGGCAATTTACTCTTGGTGGTCGTTTCAACTCACATAGCTAAATTCGCCAACTCCCTCCAGACCAATATGCCTCGGCCGGAGCTTTCTAATGAAACAACTATTTACACTCATTATATTTACCGCGAGCTGCCTGAATCTGGTCAGCACGCTAGCAGCGGAACCCCCTCCAACCATAGAGCAGGTGACGGCAGATAGTCAGCGCTTCGAGGGCTATTTCAACTTCTATTATTCAGCGCTGGATGGGAGTGTGTTGCTGGAGATCGATCGCTGGAATCAGGAGTTTCTCTATGCCAATGCCCTGGCAACCGGAGTGGGCTCGAATGACCTGGGTCTGGATCGGGGTCAAATAAGGCCCGGGCGGGTGGTTAAGTTTGAGCGTCATGGCAACAAGGTATTTCTGAAACAGATCAACCTCGATTACCGAGCTCAGACTGACAATGTCCTGGAGCGGCTTGCGGTAGAGGAGGCCTTCGCCGAGTCAGTCTTGTGGGGATTCACCGTCGCAGCAGCCGATGGCGACCGGGTGCTGGTGGATGCCACTGACTTCTTCCTCGACGATGCCCATGGCGTTGCCAACATCCTTGCCGCNCGGGAGCAGGGTAGCTATTCCGTCGACAAGTCACGATCGGCGATCTATATGCCGCGCACCAGGAATTTTCCATTGAACTCGGAATTCGAAGCACAGCTTACCTTTACCAGTTCCCGCGGTGGCCCCCTGGTGCGCTCGGTCACACCGACGGCAGAGAATATTACCGTTCGCCTGCACCACTCCTTCGTGCAGCTACCGGAGCCGGGCTATACACCCAGAAAGTTTCACCCCCAGAGCGGTTATTGGTCGCGCAGCTTCGAAGACTATGCGGCACCCATTAATGAAGACATGACACAGCGGTTTGTCTCTCGCCACCGGCTACAGAAAGCGAATCCGGCGGCGACACGCAGCGAAGCGGTGAAACCTATCGTTTATTACCTGGATCCCGGCGTTCCGGAACCTGTCCGTTCGGCGCTATTGGACGGTGCACGGTGGTGGGTAGATGCGTTTGCAGCAATTGGATTCGNCAATGCCTTCCAGGTGGAATTGCTGCCGGACGAGGCAGATCCGATGGATATTCGCTACAACGTGATCCAATGGGTGCACCGTTCCACGCGTGGCTGGTCCTACGGCAGCAGCCTAACCGACCCGCGCACCGGCGAGATCATCAAGGGTAAAGTAACGCTCGGTTCGCTAAGGGTGAGGCAGGATTATCGTATTGCCCAGTCGCTCATCGGCCTNGCCATGGAAGGTGCTGATGAATCGATACAACAACTGGCGCTATCGCGCATTCGCCAGCTGGCCGCACATGAGGTAGGCCATACCCTTGGCATTGCTCATAATTTTGCTGCCAGTGTGAACCAGAGAGCATCTGTGATGGATTATCCGCATCCGCTTATCGATATCGATGACAGCGGAGTCTTAAATGCGTTGAATGCCTACGACATAGGACTCGGACAGTGGGATTACCAGGTCATCGAGTATGGTTACAGCGAATATGCATCACTGGCAGAAGAAACTGCCGGCCTGGCCAACACTCTGCAGGAGAATAGGGACGCCGGGCTGCATTTTATTTCTGACCGAGACAGCCGTGCACCCGGCGGAGCTCATCCCCTGTCACATATGTGGGACAACGGTACCTACCCCACCGAACAGCTAGCCCAACTGCTACAAGTCAGGCAGCAGGCGCTGGCCAGATTCGGCGNGGGCAATTTGAAACCGGGTCAACCCTATGCTGAACTCGAAGAGGTGCTGGTGCCGCTGTATTTTCTGCATCGCTACCAGGTAGAGGCCGTGCACCGACTAGTCGGCGGCACCTACTATGATTATGCCGTCTATGATGGACGGGCAAACGCCGACAACGCCNTCGTAGTCCCGGTGCCCGTGGAAGAGCAGTGGCAGGCACTGGATGGCCTGTTAGCGACACTGGATCCTGCGGTGCTGGCAATACCTGCGTCGATTCTGGACATCATTCCGCCCAAACCTCTCGGCTATGGCCGGTCCCGGGAGAGCTTTCCCCTGCGCACGTCACAGGGAATCGACTACGTCGCCATTGCAGAAACCGCGGCGGATCATACCATCACCGGTATTCTACAAAGCCAGCGCCTGGCCCGAATTGATAATCTACATGGCACCGACCCCTCTCTGCCGGCCGTCTATGAGATTCTGGAGAGATTATTGCAGCGAGTTTTTTACGCGACGACCGGCGAAGGTNAGAGCGCCGCCATTCAACGGGCCGTGAACCACGTGCTACTGTATCGCCTGATGGAACTGGTACGCAGCGATGCAGTGGACAATCAGGTCAAGTCTCAGGTGAGTCTTGCATTGCACGCGCTAAGTGACTGGTTGGCGGCTCAACAACCGGCTGATCCGCTCTGGCTCGCCAATTACCGCTTGGCTCAGGATGAGATCAGCAACTGGTTCAACAACAATGCCAGCCAGACACTATTGACTGCGCCGTTACGCATGCCGCCGGGGGCACCGATCTAGTGTCTACTATGGGTAAAAAATGAGTATTCGACGAATTCTAGTNATTGATGATGATTTCCATGATTTGGAGGCGCTGGTGAGAACCACTCGCGCCTTGATCAAAGAATGCAATATTGAAAACATAGTCGTTGATGGACAAAGCACTTTATCGAATGCAATGGATTTATTGACTAGTTATCAAGACATCGAACTCATTATCTGTGATCTTCATCTTCCGGATAATGACATATTCGACATACTCAAATATTTCGTCAATGAAAATATTACAACCCCGCTCTTGCTAGTGACGGGTACTGATGACAATAGTTTGGAAGCAGCCGAATTCATCGGTCGAGTGAAAGGAGTGAATATATTGGGATGTTATAGCAAATCAGTGCTGCCTCAACACCTGAAGGAAGTCATGCTCGAGGCAAATTTGCTATAAGCGAAAACTCGCAGGAAACACAATACTGCTTTAAGCACGTGGTCATCGACCCGNTCCAGCTCGAGGCAGCTCCAATGAACGAAGCAGAGTGGCCCGGCGGCGTGCAGTAATTTTTGAGATAAATGGGGCTGAAATAGCGGGATGAGAGGAATTGGAGACTAATCAAAGGATAATTTNATCTAAAAAAATAATCCCTGCCCCCTTTCACAAGCTGCTAAGCCGAGTAGAATGAAAAACAAACAGTTTATCGGCAACATCCTTCCTCAGGAGGAGACTATGAAAAAAACACTAGTTGCTCTAATTACCGCTTTACCTGTTATCTTCGTGCCGGCCCTGGTAATTGCCCAGGATGGCTTTCCGCGTACGCCCTCGGGCAAACCTGACTTCAGTGGAAATTACGATATTTCCACCCTGACTCCGTTCGAGCGACCCTCGGCATTCGGTGACCGGCTGTACCTGAATTCGGAAGAAGTTCAGGCATTAAGAGATCGTGAAACAAATACCNGGGCTAGCGGATTTGAATTGAGCGATCCCAATCGTAGCGAGCCCGAACAGGGTGGCAATATCGGCTCTTACAACGATTTCTGGTTCGACCGGGGTAGTGATGGCTTCACCATTGACGGTCAGTACCGTACTTCCATCATGACCTACCCTGCCAATGGGCGCATGCCTCCTCGTACTCCTGAAGGGCAGGCCAGGGCCGATGCGGCGCCGAAGTTCGCCTGGCGGGAAAGGGAAGGTGCCTGGTGGTTGGAGACCGGCGAGCAACCCTATGATGGTCCTGAAAATTCCACCCTGACGGTTCGCTGCATCTACCACCAATCCGCGTCAATTCCCATCACGCCGCGAGTTTATAACAACCTGAAAACGATCGTGCAGACCGACGATTATCTGATGCTCTACATCGAGTGGATGCACTGGGCCAGGATAATTCGCATCCACGATGACGCGCACCAGCCCGCTACCCTGGCCACTTTCGATGGGGATTCTATCGGCCGATGGGAAGGAGACACCCTCGTGGTGGAAACTGTTAATTTTCTGGATCAGCCTCATCAACCCGCCGAGCGCCGTGTGGTTGAACGCTTCAGCCCAATCAGTGGAGGCGGACTGCTGTACAGCTTTACGGCGGAGGACGCCGACTACACGGATTCCTATAGCGGGGAAATGGTCTGGCCGAAGTCGGATCAGATCCCCTATGAGTACGCCTGCCACGAAGGCAACTATGCCATGTCGGGGACACTCATGGGTGCGCGTTTTCGGGAAAAGGAGCAGCGCGAACAGAACGGCTCAAAAGATTGAGCTAAGGGAGCATTGCTTAAATAGCGAGCTAAGACTCGATGTTGAGAGAGCTGGATCATTTGCTATTTTGCAGGCGGCCCCGGCCGCTAGCCCCCTCACTACGAAATTGCGCAATATCAATTTATTGGGCACTCTAATTGATAGACTTGTCTTCGTGTAGCNCACGAATGGAGAAATAATCGTGAAAATGTCAACAAACACCCTGAAAACACCACTAGCTCTATGCCTCTTGATTACTGGCTTGTTAGCCATGGCAAACCTCAATGCGGTTTCCATAAGCGGCGAGGTTGCCGGTAACAATGGCCCGGAGGCTGGCGTCTGGGTCATTGCCGAGACGGACGATCTCGCCACTAATTTCATAAAAATTGTTGTCACCGATGATGATGGCAAGTTTCTGCTGCCGGAGCTGCCGGATGCAAGTTATAGAGTGTGGGTGCGCGGCTATGGCTTAAGGGATTCGACTGCTGTGCAGGCACAGCCCGGAGATAGTCTTGCGCTCGAGGTGGCCTCCGCGATAGATGAGCAGCAAGCTGCACAGATCTACCCATCGAGTTATTGGTATAGCCTGGTTGAGCCGCCGTCACTCGATGAATTCACCAATCCCGGTTCCCAGATTGGAGGCGTTGGCTCAGCCATGCACAGTCAGGAAGCCTATATCGATTCCCTGAAGCAGAATTGCGAGCTGTGCCACCAACTGGGAAATAAACTAACCAGAGAGGTGGGTCATATACGGCATCTATTCGAATCTACGGAGGAAGCCTGGAGCAANCGGGTGAACTTCGGTCAATATGGCGGCTGGATGAATCGCACCCTGGCTACCATGGGCCGCGAACGCACCATCGCCATGTATGCTGATTGGACCGATCGCATCACAGCCGGTGAGGTGCCTGCATCTCCACCGAGACCACAGGGAGAAGAGCGCAATGTAGTCTTAACGCTGTGGGACTGGGGCAATGACACCTCGTTCGTACACGACGAAGTCGTCACCGATAAACGTAACCCCCGGGTGAACGCAGATGGCCCCTTTTACGGTGTTTCCGAGTCCGACGGTGTGTTGGTGGTAGTAGACCCGAACACCCATGTTGCCCGGGAATTGGAAGTGCCTATGCGCACTCGTGGCGAGGCCATTCATGATTTCGTTACCTCACCTTTCTGGGGGGATGAGGAGGTTTTCCGCAGCCAGAACGCTGCCGACACACACAATCCAATGATGGACCATAAGGGCCGGGTGTGGATGACATCGCGTGTGAGGATCGAGTCCAACACGGATGACTGCAAGGCTGGCTCAACAAATCCATCCGCGGAATATTTTCCACTCAATTCCTCCAGTCGTCATGTTTCCTATTTTGACCCGGATACGGAGGAAATGACGTTAATAGACACCTGCTATTCCACCCATCACTTACAGTTTGCCAGCGATAGCGACGACACGCTCTGGTTTAGCGGCGACACGCAAGCCGTTGGCTGGATCAATACCAGGCTCTGGGATGAAACCGGTGACGAGCTGGGCTCACAGGGCTGGTGTCCGACTGTGATCGATACCAATGGAGACGGTGTCATAACCCGGCCCTGGAACGAGCCGGGTCAGGCTCCCGTGGCAGGGCAAGATACCCGCTTGGTGGGTTTTGCCTACGGCATTATTCCCAACCCTGCGGACGGTTCGGTCTGGATAACCCGCACCCAGCCAACCCCGGGACAGATACTTCGTCTCGATCCGGGTAGCAACCCACCTTTTACCTGTAAGACAGAAGTCTACGAGCCTCCCTTCAATCTTACAGATTTGGATCGTGACGAATGGGGTTTTGCACCGCGAGGTATCGACATCGACAGTGAAGGTGTTCTCTGGACAGCCCTATCCGGTAGTGGTCATATGGCCAGCTTCGATAGAAGCAAATGCGAAGTAACCAACGGCCCAACCGCCACCGGTCAACATTGCCGCGAAGGCTGGACGCTGTACCGTGCACCGGGACCGAGATTGAAGAACGCTGAGTCCGGTGCAGGCGCCGACCATCACTATTACAACTGGGTCGACCAATTCGATACCCTGGGACTGGGTAGAGATACTCCCATTGCCAATGGGACTGGTTCAGATTCCCTGTTAGCACTCAATCCTGAGACTTCTGAATGGGTGGTAATGCGTGTGCCTTATCCACTGGGTTTTTATTCCCGTGGTCTGGACGGTCGTATCGACGATCCCACTGCGGGCTGGAAAGGCTCCGCCGTGTATGCCGATTTTGGCTCAATCGCCAACTGGCACATGGAAGGCGGCAAGGGTTCCAAATCGAAAATCGTGAAATTTCAGGTACGCCCGAACCCGCTGGCCGAGTAGAGTAATAAAGGNGACGGAGAATTAAAGGGGTCGGAGGGACTAAATTTTAACCAGTCATGCATGCAACTGGTNAAAATTTAGTCCCTCCGACCCCTTTNATTCTCTCTAGAACGTTGCCTGCAGACTAAGGACGTAGTCAGGATCTATCCTCCAATCCTGAATATCTATTCTCTTGATGACACCATCGGCAATATTGCCTTCGTAAAAAGTCTTGTCGAAAATACGCCCATCTTCATTCAGAAAATGAGCCGCTGCAAAACGAAACCTTACATTAGGGGAAACGTTGTATTCGACAAAAGCCGTGCCCAAATGTATTTCAAAATCGGTAACCTCAAAAAGGGACACGTCCTGACGTAGTCGGCCGCTACGCCGGTGCGCGTTAAGACCATAGGCGAAGTTCGTGTCCTCTACATCGTGGCGGAAATTCACCCGGAAGTAATCGGGAGTCGAGTTACGCAGCCTGCGTTTTTGCCCGGTGAAAGGATCGGTAGTCTCAGAATCTTCATAGGTGTAGGAGAACGTCAACACCGCAGACGGAAATCCNATAAAGCCAAAGCGGGTGTTGAGACTAAGTTCGAGGTTCTTTCTCCAGGCGGATCCTATATTGCCGACGCCGGAGTCGTCCGTGCCGATCAGGATCTTGTCGATATGATCGGAAATATCTTCATACAGAGCCTTCAACTCAATCGAGCCGCCATCATTGGCAAAACGTCGTTCGTAACCGATGGAATACGACCAGGTTTTTTGCGGCTTCAGGTTTGGATTACCGAAGTTAATCAGGTCGTCGTCGACATTGCGGCTGGCCACAAATTCGTTGAGATTGAGCTGGCTGACAGTGCGCTCCGCTAACAGGCGAAACTGGTCTGTTGGAGTCAGATCGTAGCGCAGTTCCACCCGCGGTTTAAGATACCGAAAGTTGCGCTTGTTAGTCTGACCCTCACGGTCTTGAAATATAGTTGAGTATTCCTCCGTGAGAGCCGATTGCAGGNTGATCTTTTCTGTCAAAAGAATGCTGTGGGTAACAAATACTTCATAGCGATCTTCCTCGACGACGGCGTTTTCCAGTGAATCGTTATTAAAGGCAAAGGTTCGGTNCAGCGTGTTAAAAGCGGCTTCGGCACCATACTCCAATGTATGACGACCAAAAATGCTGGTCATAGCGGATCGGACGATAGTTTCGTCTTCATCATAATCGGCGAAACTTGAGAACAAGCGTGTGGTCATGCTATTGGCTATGGTGTCTTGAATAATTTCGTCAGTGTTATCACTACGATTCACCACGAACAGTGTTTTAAGCCGGCCGATATTTCCTACCTGAAATTCCAAATCTCCACCAATTTCAAATTCCTCATTCGAATAACTGATGTCGCCTGCTTCGATGGCGTTTGGGATCCGAATACCACCAGTCCCGATTAGAAACTGATCTTCCTCCCTGTCCTCTGATCGTTCGTTGTCGGAAAAGAGTCCATTCAATTGCAGGATCGCACCATTTAGGAATTCATAGGCGAGTGTGCCCGTGACTCTATGATTGTCTCGCTTCGTGGCATTAAAAAGTGAGCGAAACTCTCGGGGTGTACGATCTGGATTCAGTATGTCCTCATCAACCTTGTTGAGGCGAGGGCCGGTTTGGTATTGATAACTCACACCGAATTCAAGTGGTCCGCTAGTAGCGTTGTAGGAAGCCAAAATCTCTGGCTCCATGGACATGCCGTCGATTTCAGTCACACCTACGTCTAAGAAACTGGAGGAAGAGTCGCCAGCCCCTTCTTGCAGTATGACATTGTAAATTATCCCTTGATTGCGAATATCCAGGCCTTGGGCATTGCCCCGAATCAGTTCAATTCTTTCAACCTGTGCAGTTTGAATTCGTGCCAGTGTAGTAGACATGCTATTAATCTTGCCGGACATGCGTCGACCGTTAATCAATACCTGCGAATCGGAAGAGCCAAATCCTCGGCTATTACTTCCCCCGGACCTACCGCCACGACCGAGTATGGATTCGCCGCCTGGTATATTGCGGATCATGTCCATCAGGGTTACCGGGCTGTATTGCTGGAAATAGGCTCTATCGTAAATGACAGTGGATTGATCCGGTGCCTGAGCAGCTAGCGAGGTCACCACCAGCAGACAGAAAATCAAAGCCGCCGACTTAATGTTAGGGAGTTGAGTTAAGAAAATGTTTCTGGAGCCATGCATTTCTGGTTTTCCGCTTAGCACAGACTTTCAGTCCAACACCTGCAGTCGAGTGCAGAGAGAGAATAAAAGCTATCTCGGTTTATGTCCATGCGATTATTGCAATGATGCCCCGCACTAGTAGCTGGAATAGTAACGTGTAGATAAGGACACAGGGGACAATCAAGATATGCAGCTTGAATTTTTGGCTATTTGATTGACCTGTAGTGGCATAAGAAGCAGCATTAGAAGTAGCAGAGTGCTACAGTACCCATTATAAACAGAAGAAAGTTTTAGGAGCGCTATTGTGAAAACCTTTCCCTCCGCTACGCTCAGTTGCATTGCCAGCTGCCTTCTCTTCATTGTCACAGCAACGGCATTCGCACAAACTGACTACCTGGTACCCAAAACAGAATACGGACATCCAGACTTACAGGGCGTCTGGAACTTTGCTTCCCATACACCGGTACAACGAGCCGAACGCTATGGCGATCGCGAATATCTGACTGAAGAGGAGAATGAAGAAAGTCGTTCTCAGTCTATTGCGGCGTTTGAGGCAAGAGCCGAATCTCACTTCGACGGTGTCGGCGGCTATAACTCCTTCTGGTACGAGCGCGCCGCCATTGGCTATGACTTGCGCACATCGCTTATCACCTATCCTGCCAACGGGCGTATTCCCGAATTAGTAGAGGGCGCCACTTTGCAACGCGGCGGCGTTAGCGGCGATATTCCCGGCCAGCGACCGGTACGCTATGCGGTGGGCGGAATCACCAAAGATGGACCCGAAGACCGCGGCCTGTCGGAGCGCTGCATCGCCGGTTTCAACGCAGGGCCCCCGTTTATGCCCAGCGCCTACAACAATAATGTGCAGATCATTCAGCATCGGGANCACGTAGTGATAATGACCGAAATGATACATGACGCTCGTATCGTGCAATTAGGCAATGACCCGGAACTCCATGACAACATCCGGCTCTGGTCCGGTGATAGCAGGGGGTATTTCGATGGCGAAACACTGGTAGTGGAATCCAGAAATTTCAATGGCATGACCCAGAGTTTTCTCGGTTCTCCCTACGGCAATTCCTACGACAAATTACTAACCGAGCGGTTTACTAGAGTCAACGCCGCAACTATTGAGTACGAATTTACCGTCGATGATCCAGGCACCTTTACCGATAAAATTACTGCCATGGTGCCAATGACCAAAGTCGATGGTTTGTTGTATGAATATGCTTGTCACGAAGGGAATTATGGAATGACAAATTTACTGCGCGGTGCCAGGCGGGAAGAACTCGATGCGCAATAGGAACCAACAAAAAAAACGACACTAACACACACAACTTAACGTCAAAATTCAAATCTGTTACAGAAATACCTAAAGGCTAACTCTAACCCTGAAGAATCTTCTAACAGTAAGAAACATCTTGGCTAGAGACTGAACATACTCGTCTGGGTCTTACACAAGCCACTGTACCCGAATCGGTTCCTTATGTTGTTAGAGCCCCCTCATCCCTGAAGTGTTAAAAGAAAAAAAAGCGTGCGGCCGATGCAAGTATCAAGATGATCATCAGCGGAGTTATATAGCGCGCTAGCTTGTTGAGCTCTTCAGGCGATTTTTCCGTGCCGTATTTTTCAAGCAAAGGAAGCCCAATGATGAGGGTAAGAAAAAGCACGGCGAGTATTGCAATTAAAGTTCCCATTTCTAGATGCCTGGATGTGAAAAATTAGGGATTTAGAGTTTGAAGATACTGTAGTTTTGCACTGGATGGTACGGTTGGAGAAAAGAGGGGGACACTAATAGTTCAATAACTTATCGACAAACCAGACCTAATCTCTAGCCTTAAGCTATTAAACTATTAGTGTCCCCTATGTCCTGCGCTCCGCACCGGTCGTTTTGGCACGGAGCGGTCGGTGCGGGTCAGCGAGTCACCGTCACCGGCACATAAGCGTTGGACCAACAGCACTGGTTGCCAAACCTGCTATCCGGCGCCGTGAAGTTGTCGACGCGTATTCGAATGACGTACTCGCCAGGCTCCGTGAACGTCGCCAGTGTCGCGGCTTCGCCCCAATCCGCGCCGTCGATCTCCTCCCTCACCGGCGTTAACAGCACCTCACCTGGGCCCTGGTGCCGAATCCAGGTCGCCGTGGCGGGGAAGAGGCTACTTTCGGTATCGTAATCCTCCCGCTCTCCGCGATCCTGCACGAAGGCCGACAAGGTCACCGGGATCCCAACTGACGCTGTGATCCGGGGACCCATGATTCCCTCCCGGCCGCTGGCCTCAGGTCCACCCTGGCTGAATCGAATGCCCGGATTCAACGAGCCGAGAGCTCTTGGTGCTGAGCTCATCTCGTACGCGACCGACGCGGCACGCCCCGGCACGGAGTACGTGTGACCGGCGTGGGTCAGGGTCCACCAGACCTCGGTTCCGTCGTTCGGCACCGTGACCGCGAAGACTCCCCGCTCTCGTAACATCCCGCGCGGGATCGTCGTACCCGGAATCGCGGCGCGCGTGGTCGTCGCTGCACCCCTGCGATCCTCCTGATCGTACGCGGGGAAGTGCGTGGGCTGGACAGCGTCGAACTGGTCCGGCTCGATGTGGTTGTTGGGGCCGAGCGGAATATCGACGGCCTCCTCCAGGTTCCGGTTCATGAAGCCGAAGACCATCGTGACTGAGCCGTCACCATTGTCAATCCAGCCATCGAAGAAGGGCGCGATGAGGCCCCCGGATGCCTTTATGGGGCCCAAGGGATAATCCCTCAGGTGCTCCGGCAGCTGGGCTTTGAGCGAGGTAGTGGCCAGGGCCAGGAGTGCGCCAGAGAGCGCTCCAAATGCGAGCCGACGTCTGTTCATTGTACTTCCACCGGCGCCTCGACAGGCGTGCCTTCGCGCTCCGTGACCAGCCGCTCGTAGCCCTCTTCATCCAGATGCGTAATCGCGATCCACGCGTGCGACATCTCGTCGGTCGTCCTGTCGCCCCCGCTGACCCACTGGTCGGGATCCGGGTTGTGCGGGTTGTCAGCCGTATTGTCGAACCACGCCGTCAGGATGATGACGGCGCCGGCCGGAATGAGCGGCTGATGTCCTTCCTCGTAGATGTGGCTGTGGTTCCAGCCCGCGTTCCAATTCGAGGCCATGCTGACCATCTCCCGACCTCCGTTGGTCGGATCGAAGATCTCCATCGACATGGCTACGCCGCGCAGGTGCAGGTGCGGCTGCCAGCTGTCGAGACGCACCGGATGATCGAAGGAGTGGAATCCCTGTGTCATCAGCTTGCCGTGCGGTGCAATATCGAAGTCACCGCCCTGCAGCCAGTACGAGCGCAGATCCTGACTGTAGGTTCCCGTTTCGTCGAAGTCCTCATCCTGGTACCAGATGCCGACCGAGACCTGGTCGTCGGCTACTGCCGTGCCATCGGGATAGTAGTGGATACTCCACCTCACCATGGAATCTGCGGGCGCGGTTCTGCATGCCCCCTCGGGAACCATCTCTCCGAGCTTGCCGAATGCGAACTCCGACAGGCGACCATAGGTGACCCACTCACCCTCTTCGTCCTGAGTCAGGAACTGAGAATTCGCATGGTGTGTCGATCCATGCGCGGCCTTCGAAGGCAGCGTTTCGATCGCTTTAATGCACCGGTCCTCAGTGATGCCCGTGGGCACCTCAGGATTCCACCACATATCCTGNCCGTTCGCCGGAANGTCCCACTTCGCNGACTTGATGACGNNNTCTGGNNNGCCGAGCTCGCTTTCGAGGCGCCANTCACCGATGGTCGGATANNTTTTCGGTTCCGGTAGGTTGGCAGAATNACCCTCCGGGGCACCCGCGTCTATCCAGGCNACGAGGGTGTTGATGTCTTCNTNNGNCAGCCGCCAGTCCTCCTTCAGCTCCTGAATCCCGATATCCCTGTCGTAGTGATACGGTGGCATCTCGCGTGATATCACCTGCTCTCTAATCAAACCCGCAAAGGGTCGGACTTCGTCGTAGGTCGTGAAAGGCATTGGTCCGATCTGCCCTTCCTGATGACAAATTTGACAGTTGTCCTGAATGATCCTCGAGACTTCGTTTGAGTACGTGGGGTCTGCGCCTATTCTTTGAGCGNCAGCAAGCGTAGGCACCAGAGCCATCATTGAGAATAGCCCTATTACACTAGTTTTTTTCATGTTTTTCTCTCCTGCTTTTTCCCAAACAATTCAATCACTTGTTTGCTCGTGAACNACTCATGGGCAAAGAATAAATTACTTCCTGCTAACTCCTATTTATCGACTTTTTTGGAATTGNATCGAGTAAGTATTCTGTGCTCATGGCCCCAATGATTGCAGATATTGAGCAACTTTTGGAGACTAAAGTGCTACAAATTGAAAAAGAAGGGGATACTAATAAAATAGTAAATTAACGGGAAGTCTAAGTATTATTAGATCCTGTCTCCACTTCCCCCATTTTTGGTATCTTCAGTGTCCCTTATGGTGTTCATAGCCCTATTCGAGCAGTGCCCATCCGACACATGCAAGCGACGAATCATTGGNAATCAATAACCCTGGCAAACAACTCAAATTGTAGCAATAAGTTGTTTACCTGTTAGTGCCCTCTTAAGATGTCGGACATGAAAATCAACCATACCCTGCTCAATTCTACGCTTCTCTTCGTTCTGACCAGCATGCTGGTCACCTTCCTGCACGAGGGTGGGCATGCAATAACGGCATGGACCCTTGGAGTGTTAAATTGCATACCAAAGCTTTTTTGACATAGGCGTCAAATCACTAAAATTGGAGACAATTGAAGCGGATGGGTACGGCGATAAAATCATTGAAGTTGGTAAATTCACTCTTGAGGGAGCCGAAGGACAAACTATTGATCACGGTAAGTACATTGTAATTTGGAAAAATGAGGACGGGCAATGGAAGGTTCATCGAGACATCATTAACTCAAGCTTGCCTATTGAATAACTCTAGAAATTTGGGTCAGTGCCAACGAAACATAACAAACAGTTCAATGGGAGCGCCTCACTGCGCACAAATTGCGGGTGTTCCCTAAATCGATATCATCTCGAACGACCACCAATCGTCCGGTCGAGGGGTTCCCGGATCTACACCTAGCTTGGCACTGCGTGCCAGCCAGGACAGGTCCAGTTCACTGTCGAGTGTAAGCCGGCGCATCGTAACGGGATATACGACACCATCCACCCGAATGCGGCCTTGAGGATTTTCAAGAGCAATGGAAGACCAACCCTTACCTTCGCACGCGGAACAACTTACAAATATCCGGCGTTCCGCCGACATGCAATTAAGGTTTATGGAGTGAGGCTCCTGAGGTCTCACTTCCAGTTGACACAGAGGTACTTCATTCGCAAATGACCAGTCATTTACAGGATTTGTGTTCAATTCACCGGAAAGTGCCCGCCCAGGTATGATGGCGCAGGGACAGGTGTAGTTATAAGCAAGCAACACTGAAGCGGAAAGCAATACAACCACCACTACAGCTATTTTCAAGAGTTTCTTCAAGGACCTTCTCCTACCATTTACTGACAGAATCTTTGGGTCAGTGCAATTTGCAGAATATCCATAGCATACTCTATAGCACACTTAGTTTTTGTGTTTTTAACTCATTGATTCAAATAACAAACCGGTCACGCTGTCTACTGAAAATCCTCGTATTGTTATTTCTCCTTCCCACAGAATAGCCAGACGGCATATTGAACAATTTCAGGTGGAAATCGGTGATGCTTGTATGCTGTTGATTGGTTCAAACTGCAAATTGTCGCAGAGCGGCGACTAACTTGTCAGTACCGATCTTAGTTCTCAGCGTTAGCGCGAGAAATTATGTAAGCTCGAATTGCCTCTGCCTCGCCATTTTCTAAAACATTGGCAAATGAAATCATGCCATTGTCTTGGAGCTCGCCTTCTAGCACCACGGCGCCCCAACTCTCTTCGGTGATCATACGGCTACTACGCCGTAAATCGGGGTAGGTGTCCGGTCTTAAACTGATGCTATCGCTACCGTGACACACAGCACAATTCCGGTTGTAGGATAGTTCACCTGATGCAATGACTTCATTCGATGCATCGGTCTGAGGAATTTCGAATTCTACATCTGATGCGGTTCGCACTGGCATATTGGGTAACTGAATCTCGCCTCCGATACGATAAACCAGCAGACGTGAGTTATTCGTCGACGCCAATGTTGTGGCTGCTGCCGCTCCTGGACCCTCTCTAGGCAGAGCAGGCGAACCAACCAGCAATGCGACATGCTGTTGGCCGTCTACTTCAAAGGTGGAGGGAGCGGCCATTGTGCCGGCTTGTGTAAGTGTGGACCAAACTTTTTCTCCGGTACGATCATCATAAGCGACAAACTCGCCGGCTCGATTGCCTTGGAACACCAACCCTGCGGCGGTTGAGAGTACGCCTGCAGGGCCACTAGCCGCCTCATGTTTTACCCGCCAGACTTCTTGTTGGGTGACAGGGTCCCAGGCTTGTAGAAACGTGCCTTGCTCGGGAAGCCCTGGTGTATTCCTCACCATGCCAAACCCGCGAGCCATATCGATACCAAGATTCCAGCTTGTTGCACTTACCACGAACTCCGAGTCATTAGCATAACCCATGTAGTTTTCGGTAATAGGAATATAAACAAGCTTGGAGTTTTGACTAAAAGACATAGGATACCAGTTATGACCACCCAAGGCGCTGGGTGACACAATAAAGGGAATCCCGGTTTCATTGTAGCGCGCATCCGGGTTCTCCACTGGCCGCCCGGATTCAAGATCAATATGAGTAGCCCAGTTAACTGGCACATAATTCTCTGCAGAAATGAGTTGGCCCGTTGCGGCATCTAGTACATAAAAGAAACCATTTTTTGGGGCCTGCATTACCACGCGACGTTCTTCGCCTGCAATATCAAGGTCTGCCAGCATGATGTGCTGGGTGGCGGTATAGTCCCAAGTTTCCCCAGGCACGGTTTGATAATGCCAACGATAAGTTCCATCGTCAGGATCAAGCGCAACGATTGAAGTTAGAAACAGATTGTCTCCACCACCTGGACTTCGAAATGATTGGTTCCAGGGTGAGCCGTTGCCAACGCCGATATAGAGCAGATCAAGTTCAGTGTCGTATGCCATGGCATCCCAAACAGTTCCTCCGCCACCCAGATTCCACCACTGCCCTGTCCAGGTACTGGCAGCATCAAATAGAATATTTTGTTCGTAACCGTCTGCCGGGTTCCCAGGAACAGTAAAGAAGCGCCAGTTTAAATCTCCTGTTACAGCATCGTAAGCGGTGACATATCCACGCACACCGTATTCAGCTCCTCCATTACCAATAATGACATTGCCCTTAATTACTCGCGGCGCACCTGTAATGGTGTAATTCATTTCCGGGTCGAAGGTTTGAGTCTCCCACAGTTTTTCGCCGGTTTGAGAATCCAGGGCGATAAGGCGGCCGTCAAGCGCACCGACAAACACTTTGCCCTCCCACACTGCAACACCTCTATTGACAACATCGCAACAGGCCTTGAGCCCCATGGCTCGATCAACTTCAGGGTCAAATTCCCAAAGCAGCTCACCAGTACGGACGTCAAATGCCCAGACATTGCTCCATGAGGTTGAAATATACAACGCACCATCGACAACAATGGGTGTCGCTTCCTGACCACGACTGGTTGTCATATCTGCAAACCACGCTAACCCAACCTGATCTATGGTGTCCTTGTTAATCTGGTCTAATGGACTATAGCGTTGCTCGTCATAAGTTCTGCCATAGCTTAACCAGACTTCAGGTTCTTCGGACGCATTAACCAACCGCTGCTCATTCACATCAGCACCATAATCAGCAACCGTTTGAGCAGCACTATTTGACAGATTTAACACAACAAACAATGACAATATTGTTTTACAGATATTTTTCATAATGACTACCTACTTTTCCATACGGTATTGACAAGTTAATCGCTCAAACCGGAAAAAACTACTATTAATCTCATTTATATTGCTGCTACCTTTTCCCAAGCTGCCCAGACTCACAGCCAGTAAAATCAGGAATTCACCAAACCAGATTCTCCTACCATCAACCATGCTCTGAAAGTTCTACAGCAAGGTGAGTGCTCGTCTGAATGCTGCTGAATGTCGGCTTACGGGGATAGAACAGACATTTTGGTGAGGCCTGTCGGGGTGGAGCTGAATGACCGCTGTCGACCCAATATAGTCCTTCGGTCCCACTTTCTATGATAATCCTCATAGCTGGCAGGTAGCTGTTAGCGAGAGCGGGTAGGCATCTCTTTGCAATTTTTACTAGCTGTAAAGCAAAATCTTCTCTTTTTACTCCGTGCTCAATTACAGCATTGTCACAAGTGAATTCAGCTTCCAGTCTTAAGCTCTGCAATGATCGCCAGATAAAAGGATTGAACCAACTAATTGATGCAATTATGTATCCCAATATATATGTTATCCAGTCCAACCTTTTGATATGTACGAGTTCATGAGTCAATACATTTTCCAAGAGCAGTATATCGCTCAAGTCGAAACTACTTGGTAAAATTATAGTTGGATTTCTAACACCGAAAGTGATTGGTGAGTTCGTACTCATATTAATACCCAGGCTCACTTCACGTTTTAATCCAAGAGTCTTCGTAAGACGCTTCAGAACGACCTGGATTTCCTGAGAAATTTCATAATCTGATATTTTCTTGATTGCTAAGACACGAAAGAATGATGCCCCAAAGCGGATGAGGAAGTATGAAAGTACTGCAAAATATCCAACATAGATCAGCTTAAGCCAATCGTTTGGCTCAACTAACGAAAGTTCGGCGTTATTTGCTATACCTGAGGGCACCAAAATTGTAATGAAAGTCAAATTTGAAGAAGAAAACATTTCCCCAAACAATGACAAGGAGAGCATTGAAGATATTGGAAGGATTCCGAGCAAGATAGTGGCTGTCATCCAGAGCTTGTGTTTATGCGAACTGGCTAGATATGGAGACAGGCTGCGCTCTGTATACTTGATTAGAAGCACAAGAATTGCACTTTTGAATAAGAAATCGATAACTGTGAACACAACGATTATGTTGTTTTCCAAAAGTGTGGCCAATTGAACAGCTATTTCTGCAATCATATTTAGGCGCTGTAGTTATTTAGTTTTTTTCCTGCTATTTCGTATTGTCGCTTCCAAAAGGTCAATTTCCTCTTCGGTAATTTCTCCTTTTCCCATTTCCAATAATGAGTTCGCAGCTAGCACGGGGGATTCATCAAAAAACGTTTTCACTACTCGCTCCAATGCAAGTTTTGATGCCTTTTTCCTCTCTATGGCTGGGTGATATACATATTTTAGACCATCAGCTTTTCTGATCAATTTTTTCTTTGTAACCAAAATCCCTAGTAGGGTGCGAATAGTGGATTCGTTGGAACCGTCATTTAGATCCTCTTGAACATCTTTAACGCTACCACTTCCTAGTTTGTACAAGCTGTCCAATATTTCTCTTTCTCGGCGGCTTACGCCTTTAGAACCTGCCATCTCTCGCTCCGGTCTCTCAATTCAAGCAATGAAGTCCAATTCTTAAGAACTACTTGACAAATTGAGTATATATGTTAAAAAATTCGCGTAGCGCTAAATATTTAGTGGTAATCTAAATTACTCTTAATCGTGGAGGATTGCAATGGTCCAATGGGTATTGACAAGTTAATCACTTAATTCGGAAAAAACTACCATTGATTCCATTTATATTGACACTGCCTCAACCAGATTAGCCAGCCCAGTCACCAGTACAAATTGGCAAAATGTTGGTATACGGCTGTACCCCGTCAGCACCTATGGAACAGATATAGCACTGGTTTAAAGGAGAGTTTTTGTTCATCCTAACGTGAGGAGTTGAGATGAAACAGAAACCAG
>PBYU01000003.1 GCA_002730035.1 Gammaproteobacteria bacterium
CTGGAGGAAGAAGAGGAAGGTGAGGACAGTGATGAAGGAGATGAAAGCGAAGACAGTGATGAAGGAGATGAAAGCGAAGACAGTGATGAAAGCAGCGACAGCGATGACAGCAGTGATAGCGAGGAGAGCAGCGATGATGATTCGACATCTGAGGATAGCTCCAGCGACGAGTCTGCAGAAGAATCAGAGGATCTGACATCGGAGTTCTCTTCCTCCGAAGACGTAGCCGAGGTTGCTTCAACGGCAGACGAGACGACAGTTACCGGTACGACAACCACCGTTACCGAGGCTGACCAGGAAATCACGGCAACCACTGAATCTGGTGCTGCAGTCGATCTCACCGATGGTGGTAGTTCGGCCGTTACACAGCCCCTTGCGTTTGCCCTGAGCGGATTGACGGAAAGCGGTAACAGCCCGAGCGTAGAAACAGACACAGGTGGCAACCTCGTAGGATTTCAGTCTGGCTCCAGCAGCACAACAGATGATGCGACCAACGGCAGTACTGCAACGACCGTATCCTATGCCATTGGTACAGCTTCCACGTTTAACGCCGGTAACGATTCCGTCACCAGTGTGAAATGGGGCCGCTGGTCCGAAGGGGTTGCTGAACAGATAGTAGAGAGCAGCACATCTCAGCTAGACCTGTCCGGAAGTAGTTTACATTGGATTTTGGCACCGACCGAAGACTTACCCACCCAGGAGATTACCGGAACTGCCAGCTACGTCCTGGTTGGCAACACAGATCCCACGGACAACCAGGGCAATATTGGTGTTCTAGGATCAGCGGATCTGATGGCTAATTTCACGACCTCAACGGTAACCAACCATCTCCAGCTTGGCATCAATAACCAGGTATGGACAGCGTCCGGTGATGGTCAGATAACTACCCGGTTGTTCTCAGGTCTTTACAGCACCGTGGCGGTTGACGGTTCTAGTGGTGGAACGGGCAGTTTTGCTGGAGCATTTACAAATTTCAGTAGTACAACGTTACCAGGTGGTGCCGGCATGACCTATGACCTGAGTAATGGAACAATCAACATCAACGGTGCCGCCGTATTCAACCGGTCGGATGATTAGTATTTGTAATCGAATACAAATTGATAGATGTGTCGCTTGCAGCTTTTCTGCAGAATGATGAAGGTATAAGCAATGACAAAGAAGTTGGGAATTCAGAATTGTTGGTCAATAGCCAGTATTTTGGTTCTGTTTATGCTTGCTTCCTGTGGCGGTGGCGGTGGCGGTGGCGGTGGCGGTGGTTCATCGGAATCGATGGGAGAACCCGCCGCTTCTGACACATCGGGGACGGCTGTCTCAGGCGGTGTGATGAAAGGCCCAGTACGTAGCGCAACTGTCAGCTTTTATGAAATCGACGACCTGGGACTACCGGTCAGCTACGTTGCCACAACCACCAAGATCATTGCGACTACTACAACTGCTGTTGTGACCACCACAACCGATTACTCCGGCTCTTTCACCGTCACCATCCCCGATGGTTTTGGAACGCTGCTAGTTGAGACCAGCGGTGGTATCTTTGCGGACGAATCCGACCAGAAGGGTGAACGCCAGATTCAACTTGGGTCCGAAGAGGGCTTCAGTTCCATTCTGGCCGAGAGTTCCACGGTCGTTGCCATTAACCCCTATACCGATGCCCTGGTGCAAAGGGGAAGACTGCTGGCAATTATCGACGGGAATTTCATGGAACTGTTCGACGAAGGTAAAGCGCTGCTGGATGCAGAGACAGGCTTTGATGTGTTGAGCACAATCCCGGCCAACCCTGTTGCTCCTGCCAGCGATGCGACAACGGCTGAAAAACAATATGCACTGATGCTGGGCGGCATCGCTAACGCGGTAAACAATATTGCACTACAAATGGGTCTAGCTGAACCGACCTTCGAGCTGATACATGCTGTCACCTACGATATGTTTGATGGAAGCCTTGATGGCCACGCTTTTGGTGAGCCAATCCATCTGTCATCAAACAATGCATTCCTACCGACCAATGTTGATTATGATGCTGAGATGAACCGGTTTAGAAATAATAACTTTGCCAGCTATGACGGTATCTCCCTGCCGGATATCGATGGCACTGCACTGGCAAATCCTTTGATCCTCGCAGATACAGATGGCGATGAAGTACCAGACTATTTTGATAACTGCCCGGACACGGCAAACGCATCCCAGACTGACATGGATGGCGATGAAATTGGTGATGCCTGCGATCTGGCGGGACCGGCCGTTTGGAACGAATTTAACTGGGATGCAGCCAAGTGGCAGTAGGCCACCTGAACCTATTTTGATTAGTGGTATAAACAAGAAGGAATTAGCATGAACGCCAAACCGATACTGCTCATAGCAAGCCTATTTCTGGCTTCCAGCCTACAGGCCACAGACGTCTCCATCACACCTTTTGTCAGTGGTGAAGCAGCGACGGCTGAAAGCGTTAATACAGCTTTTGAGACATTGATAAGTGTAATCAATGAGAACAATCAGCGTCTTGCGGCTCTTGAAACTCATGAGACCGGTGATGTGGCAGGGAGGAGCTACAAGTTGGTGCAGATGGGCAGCATCCTTCGCAGCGATAACATTGGTGGCGTAACTATAGGTAATTCATCGCAAAACTATACGCTTGTGTTGAACAGCGACAGCACATTTTCGGTGGACGGTTNCGNNAGCGAAAGTGAAGTCGATACCACGCATGGCTCTATTNNATCCTNCAGTNACCCGGTCTCTATAACAGGAACCTTTACCCAGTCTGGCCAGGACGTAACTTTTTCCTCCTCGGATGCGGATGGCGGCNNGGTGACATTTTTTGTATCTCCTGACGGTNACGTAATGGTGACAAATGAGTTCGAGTATGGTGAAGAAGAAGATCTACCGTCATGGGTTCGTGGAGAAACCAGTTTTATGNTTGGCATAGAAATAAAATAGTGAACATTGTCAGAGGAATGAATATGAANGCTAAACAGATACTGCTTGCATCAAGCCTTCTGTTGGCGACCGGATCCCAGGCCGGCGAAGTATCCATCACTCCCTTTGTCGGTGGCGAAGCTGCAACTGCAGAGAGCGTTAATGCGGCATTCGATNCTCTGATAATAGCAGTCACTGACAACAGCCAGCGCATAGCCGCGCTGGNGTCAAATCAAACGGCCGATGTGGCCGGACGGACCTACTATCTATCGGAAGTAAGCTCCNNCCTTGCCAGTGACAATGCCGGCAATGCGGGGATAGCNAACTATGCCGCAACCGGCACCGTGACGCTGGCGGCAGATGGTACTTNTAGCGTCACCAGCACAGAATATNAAAGTGAAATTGNTACCCCCCNGGGGGGCATTTNCGTTTCTCCCCCTGAGACATCCACCATGACTGGAACCTATACCCAGGTAAATGAAATTGTCACCTTCAGTTTCCCTGATGAGGGTGAAGATGAAGNCGCAGTTTTTAATGTGTCTCCAGATGGCAGCGTGCTGACATGGACAAAGTCCTTTTCGGGCTCTGATGATGATTATCCATCTTGGATTCAGAGTGAGTCTATTTTTGTGGTTTGCTTGGAAGCAAAACCCTAGACCGGCGATAGGACGAGAACCAAACACCGCCAACGAGGTGGACCTGCTTCAGAATTTCTCCAGCTTAAGCTACATCGATTCAGTTTCAGTTCCCGCATCAATTGTCGCCAACAACTCTGCCATACCCTCAGCCNGAGGGTTCAACGCGAGGTAATTTCGAATCGTGTCCCTGGCACGNCCATAGTCTCGCTNNCCGATATAGTACATGGCAATAAAGCGGTGGGTATCCTCTCGGTTTGGTGCCTGNTGCTCCAGANGATTCCTGACCTTCAACAGCCTCGGGTAGACCTCCGGAAACTCAACCACAGCACGCAAGTAGGCGTAACCGAGGGTCAGCACCGTTCGCCAACTCAGCTTCTCATCAGCAAACAGTTCATCCCCTTGTTCGATCAGTAGACGCCTGGTCTGCTCTTTTTGTTCCGGTGTGAGTGACGTCCACCGCTGCCAGACCCGGCCGGTAAACTGAAACAGGTGCTCTTCAGCATGCATCCCACCGGCAGAGGATGACTTCGCCCTATCCAACACAAGCGCCCAGTCTCCGNCAGTTTTAATGTCCTTCACCGTCCGGGCGCTCTGGTAGAATTTTGATTCGATTGCCGTGGTCAGTGAAAAANTCACCAGACTGATCACAATTGTTGCAACCTTCATGGGTGTCTCGGTGATAGTTACAGGCGTTGCGGATTTCGACCCCTGGTAAAGACAGTAACCCAGTACGGAGAAAAACAGCAGGTTTACGGGCTGACTGTCGAACAGGAAAAGTGAACCCACCAGGTAGGCAGCGAGTCCACCCAGCATTGGCAGCGAGGCATGAGGTCCCTGGTTCGTATCGGCCTGCCCCGCGTTTCTGACCTTCTTTATAAGCAGCAGGCAGCAGTATGTAAGTAACGCAACATAGCCGCTCAGCCCTGCCAGACCGGAGCCAACGGCAATCTCAATGATCTGGTTATGCACATAGTCAAACGATTCGTGCCAGGCCTGTTCTGGTGAAGCGAGAAGCCCGAAGGGCNCAATGAAATTTTCCGGCCCCCAACCAAATAGCGGNCTGTTCACCAGTNCCTGCAGGCCAATTTGCCAGCTTTGCAGGCGCCCTTCCACGGAATGATGGGAAAGGTTGGTTTCCTCGAGCCTATCCTGTAGAAAATCCCCGCCCGCCAGCAGTACCAGCACGACAAGTATGCAACCAGCCAGGCCAATCATGAGGTTAACAGCATTAATTTTCGGCATCCGCCTTACCGCAATCAGGCCGCACGNAATCAGACTTGTNANAACAGCAATCACACCGCCCCTCGACTCAGTCGCCAGCAAAGCAGAACTCAACAGAAGAATTGCGATCGAATAGGAAAACAACCCAAACCAACTCCGACCTGGCGAAACCGTTTTTCGCACCCTAGCCTGACCTGCCATGAAAAAAACTGCCATAACAAGACAGATGGAAATATAGTGTCCAAAAATTGCGGCATTCCCCACACTGAANCCCAGGCGATCATTGGTGCTGAAATTCGAAACCTCAATCAAGCCATAGAACTGGAACAGCGCTAACAGAGAAATAAGGGCAGATGAGAAGACAATACACTGCAGGTACAGCTTCCATCTTCTTTCATTGTGCAGCACGAGAGCAAGGCAACAGGCGTAGACGGACCAGACAATGAGGTTATAAACCCCCTGGGTTCGCTCGTAGGTAGACCAGAAGCTGCGCGTGCCGTTCTCTCCTGCAAATAGAGCAACCAGCTGCAACAGGATATGAAGTAAAAGCAGCAGGTGAAGTATGCCAATGTGCACCTGGAGCCGATCCCGACACCACTGAATAGCGACGATCAAAAAACAGCAAACAATACCGAGATGACTCAGCGAGGATTTAATGACCACGAAGGGAAAAACCGTGTTGCCTGACACGTACAGCGGGTTCAGCAGCAGCGCCAGTACGAAGGCGCAAAAAAGGCAAAGCAAGGCGCGGTCAATCGTTCTGCTCGTTCGATCAGTATCAACCAAGGTGTTCACCTGCTGCCCGGGTTTCTGTTTCAAAGGTCCTTGTCACTGAATATTTCCTCGTGCCGGTCAAGGATGCCGGACCAGAGTTTCGATACTTCCGGGATGTTCAGTCTAAAGGTACCCTGCATCCGCTCGACAAACTCTGCTTCAGTCTCCAGCACTCTGGCCTCCACCCCTCCAGGCCTAATAGTCCGCGCTAATCGACCAAGCTGAACCTCATAGCCGCTAGAGACGCACTGCTGGGCTATAAACGCCATCACAAAGGGAGATTCTTCTGAGGTCTGCAGGTATTGGCACTGATCGGCAAACAGCTGCTCATCGGCAGGGTCTTCTTTAAAATCGAAGGAAGGTGCGCCGCCGTTTTCATGATTGTGGAACCGCCAGTATCCGTCGGCTAATATTTCAAGTCTGAAGTTGAAACCCCGTTGCTCAAATGGCCCTTCCGTCAGTGGAAAAGGGTCAAAGGAGCCATCGCCAAAACCAACGTCCGCGATATAGGTCTGATCAAGCCTCACCAGCAGGACCAGGTGATTCCCCATTGATGCATCACCACGTATCGACCGGGCAACACCGCCATTGACGCGCTTGACCTCAAAACCGATCTCCTGGAGGACCCACTCCAGCAGACCATTCATTTCGTAGCACCAGCCGCCGCGCCGGCTGATGACTATTTTCTCGTAAATTCGATCGATATCCAGATCCAGTGGATGTTGCAGCTGCACATCAACATTCTCATACGGAATATTCAACAGGTGCAGGCGATGAATCTGCGTCAAGGTTTCAAGGTCACATTTTACGTCGCCGTTATAACCGATGCGTTGCAGGTAGGCCGCAAGTGTCTTGATATTGCCTCCATCTGGTTCTGGATCAGGTTTTGCAGACAGTATACCAAGGAGGAAAGGAGCCGGGTCAGCGAAATATGAGTTCTGATTGGCAGGGTCGCTGCTTAAATTTTCGGTGATAGAAAACTGCGCCGCTTGCCTGGAAAATCCATGAAGTATCTAGGCTAGTCCTTTCTTCCTCGCTCAAATACAATTGTCGAAATCGATGCAGCGAAATTGAAGGAGCTCTAGCAATCATGTGCAACGAATTGGCGAAAATTACACTGCCCCATGACGACAACCTGTCTCCGGAATTCGTTAACCGCCTGGCGCAGCTGCCGCCGCTAAATGTATTTCGCATGATGACCAGGGCACCGGCCAGCTTCGAGCAGTTCCTTGACCTGGCAATGTCAGTCCTACTGGCTTCGGAACTTGATGCCCGAAAGCGCGAGATCGCAGTGCTGCGGGTCGCACACGTAACTCATTCCAACTATGAATGGGTACAGCATGTTGAGGTTGCCAAACAGACCGGCGTAACCCAGGATGAGATCGACCTGATTGGTGTCGATGGAAAAGTCACCGGGCTGGATGATGAAGGCAACCTGCTCTGCCGGGTAGCAGATGAAATCAGCCTGCAGGTTCGGCTCAGTGACGAGGCTCTGTCGGAGATCGTGACCCGCTACGGTGAGCGGCAGGCTACGGAGTTAATACTCTGCTGCAGCTACTTCAACATGCTAAGCCGTTTCCTGGAGTCCACNAGGGTGCAGCTGGAAGATACGCCTGTATTGTAGTCAGGCGGGCTCAACAAACCTGCAAGCCNGGTAAAGGGTCACAGTCAATCAAGACTAGTACTAGTCTTGATCTGACAATAAGATTCCCTCATAGCCCACGATGATGCTGTGAATTTGCGAATCTGAACCAGCCCACAAAACTAAACCATAGGTGATGTTTACAATGGTCCTTAGTTGAACTCCGGATTGAATAGTATTTAGATAGGATTCAACTTCAACCCGTTCATTCATACCATGAACAACATTTTCGGTGAGATCGACTTTCGTAAAAATGAAGCGGTACAGGTTTTCAGCAACTTCAACATAGTGTTTGGTATCGGATACACGCGCCACCGCATGGCTCAGGATACTGACAGCGTTCTCCGCCAGCGGTTCCGATGAATGTCCGCCTGCCCCTGTTACCGCTATGCTAGTTCACGTAATAGGAAAGAAGAGTAACTGAATATACGGTACTGATCGGTTGCTATTGCTGATAAGTTCCCTCTAATTTCAACCCTTGATACTATGGCGCTTTCAAAAAGGACCAAGAGAAAATGGTAAAAGAGCGCAAGTACTGGGGCATGGTGGTCCCGATCCACGCAGCCATTATTGAGATGATGGCTAAAAATGCAGAACAGCAGGGTCTTGAGGGTGTATTTGCACCGCAGGTCTGGGGTCCGCCCTTTACCAGCCTCGCGGTAGCTGCCGCTCACACAGAGAACATAAAAATAGCCAGTGGTATTGCCATCGCAGCAGCCCGCAGTCCTTTTGAAACAGCGATGGCTGCAATAGACCTCGACCGCATCAGCAATGGCCGCTTTATCCTTGGTCTTGGCAGCAGTGTTGAATCGATTACCAACGGCTTCTTTGGTGCACCAAAGATTAAACCTATTCGCCACCTGAGGGAGTATGTCGCTGCGGTGAAGCACATCATAGGCGGTGCACACAAAGGACTTGAACCGTTCAACGGCGAGTATTACAACGCCGACTATGCCTTTCTTGCGCCCCTGGAAACACCAGTGAGGGAAGAAATTCCAATATGGATAGCGGCCTTNAGAAGCCCGTTAGTCAAGGTGGCTGCCGAGATCGCCGATGGTGTCATGGGACACCCCATCTGGTCTGTCGAATGGGCAGTTAATCATATCCAACCGGCTCTAAAAGAAGGGCTCGCCATATCCGGCAGGCAACGAGAGGATATCGAACTGAACCTTTGGTTTAACTGTGCACCCAATGCAAATGAGAAAGAGGCGATTAGTGATGCCAGGCACCCGGTTTCATTCTACGGATCTTTAGTCCAGTATGAGTCCTTCTTTGCGGCCCACGGATTCGGCGATGAGGCCAGAGCACTGCAGGCTGCCGCAGCCATGGACCCGGGGGGCGACAGATCGCACCTGGTGACTGATGAAATGGCGCAAACCTTCGTCATCTGCGGTACACCTGAGTCCGTTAGAAAAAAGCTGGACGAAGTATGGACCGTTGCCGATTCAGTCTGCCTCATGCCACCAAGCTGGGGTTTATCTCAGGAAAAGATGATGTTCTATCAGGGTGAAATCGAAAAGGTCATCGCGTCATGATGTCTCTCAANATTCTACCATTCCATTGCGCCTAAACCTTGAGGAGTGAATGAATGAGCACGAAGATCCCCGGCGAGAAGAGCAAAGCCATGCTGGAGCGGGGAATACCGCTGTTCCGCAATGGATTGCGCTACGCCGAAGAGAGTCAGCGCGCGGCCAGACGAGGTTATCGTGGCGCCAGCCAGATCATCATTGATCGTGCAGAGGGAGACTTCATCTGGGACCTGGATGGCAACCGTTACATTGATTTTCAAAATGGATGGGCGACCAATCCTGTTGGCAATGCACACCCGGAAGTCATAGATGCCGTGCACGAAGCACACAAGCGCTATGGCTTTCATTACGATCACTCGCTGCGCTACGAACTAGCAGAGAAGCTGGCTGAAATTATGCCGAACCAGGCACTGCCACGATTCAGTTACGAAGTATCGGGTACCGAAGCCGCAGAATCAGCCATTCACCTTGCACTTTGTTATACGGAACGGCGCTATATCATAACCTTCAGTTCCGCATACCATGGCGAAGGGCTGAGCACCAAGCTGGTGAGTGGATACGATGGAGAGAAGAACCGCTACCTTGAAGCCTGGACCGGCGGAGTCATTCATGCGCCCTACCCCTACAGTGACAATATCCCTGCTGGCATGAGTGAGCAGCAGTATGTCGACTACTGCCTCTGGTATCTCGACAACCATATCTCAGACAGTATGGCGCCGCGGGATAATATTGCTGCAGTGATGATTGAACCGGGCCTGGCAGAGGGCGGCAACTGGATACCACCGAGCAACTTCCTGAAGGGTATTCGTGCCCTGTGCGACAAGAACGACTGGTTGATGATTGCCGATGAGGTGCTCACAGGCATGGGCCGTACGGGCAAAATGTGGGCGGTGGAACACTACGATGTGGTGCCGGATATCCTTGTGGTTGGCAAGAACCTGTCCGGGGGTATCGAACCCTGTGCTGGGATTGCTGCCCGCGATGAGATACTCGGAAATAACCCACTCTCATCTTCAGGCTCAACTTTTGCCGGCACGCCGGGTGGCTGCGCTGCCGGACTGAAGACCCTTGAACTCTATGAGCGCTATGACCTGGTGGAAAACGCCGCCCGTCTTGGTGACATAGCAGCTGAAATTATGCAGGGCTGGGAACAGTACGCTGTCGTGCGCCAGGTCCGCACCAATGGCCTGCTAATGGGCGTGAGTTTTCAAAGCCCAGTCGATGATCAGGAGGACTGGTATTTTGCTCGCGCGATTCGCAGCCGTATGCTGGAAAATGGTGTCTGGGCTATCAGTGATCAGGAGGTCACTATTCGCATGTACCCTGCGCTTAATGTGGATGAGGAGGTTTTGCGCGAAGGGCTGGCAAAAATGGAAGAAGCCATCTCCTATGTTGACCGCCATGGTCAGGTAGTGGGTGATTCTCCAGACTGGCCCACCGGCTCATGAAGAGTCCCCGGTATACATGGATCACACGATTAGATTGTACCGGCAGGGCTGGCTCAGTTTCTTGAACTCACAGCTTCTAGAGCACACAGTGCTTGGCAAAATCAATAGCCTCACTCCCTGTCCAGTCTCCCTTCGGCTTTTCCTTCATGTCCTCACACCAGGCTTCGCTACCAACTTCAGGTGCACAGGAAACAAGAAGAATAATCGTCGTCAGTATTGCAGATATCTTTAACAGTTTTCGCATAGCGCCTATCCAGTTTCTCAGTAACCGTCTGTTTTCAAATGGGGCACCGGGAGCATTGAGTGCTTTAACCACGCTTGAATAGTCCTTTCAGTTTTTCCCCTATCTTTTCACCCGCTTCCTTAAGTTTATCTCCTACTTCCGGGGCATTTTCACGAATCAGGGGCACAATCGACTTGTTTAGCCCTATCAGAATCTCGTTTATCACATCGCCTGCCGAAGCATCTTCATCCTTGCCCAGGTCTGTAAGTTCCAGGGACGGCAGCACCAATGACAAGGGATCATTGAGAAATGCCAGCTGAACGCCGATCTTGGCATCCTTGACCTGCAACCGGTCAATCTGAAGCGATATTTCAGTCTCCTGGGATGATTCACCTCCTATTTCCGACACCGAAACGGCCGTAGATTCAGCACTCTTCTGTAACTGGGAAATATTGCTGTCAAGCAGATTGCCCTCATAAGTGATTGAAGGCGAAATAATAATAACTTCCTTAACATGTATCTTGTCAGAAGTCAGTGAGCCCGTATCGACACTAACCTGCATCTCATCAATGGAGATTGCTGTTTCAGATTTATACCCGGCTGGATTGGCAACATTAAGACCTTTGATGACGCCCCGACCATTTAGAAATGAAATTTTCACATCATCAACCGTAACAGGCACACCAAGCACCTCCGGACCTGCCACCTCAATGCCATTCTTGACCACCGAGTTAATATTGATGACCAGAAAGCCAACGATAGATGCAACAACCACAATAACTGCAACTGTAATAGCTGCTGCTTTTTTCATCAGTATTACCCTCTATTGTCTGAACAAACTTTACCATGCTTTTCAGGACAATATCGTCAGCTTCCTTTATTGTTTTTAAGATCAGGATTGAAATACTGCTTTTGCACGACCACGTCACTGCCTGTAGTATCACCTGCGGAACAGCACTTGGGGGGTCAAAATCCAAATGTCTGATAGAGCAGGGAATCGATTGCAGGCAATAAGTCTGCTGATAGCTGGAGGGAGTTATGGCTGAACTTAATGAGAAACTACTGGGTGATTTATTACGCATCAAAGCGGAGCAAAAGCCTGATTTTGATGTGCTTACATTTGAGCACCTAAGCCTTGATGGTGGCGCGACTCCCGATGAAGTGCGTACCTACAGTGACCTGGCAACAAACGCGAATCAAATAGCGGCTGCCCTTATCTCTCAGGGCCTCGACAAGGGGGGGCGATTCGGTTTAATGATGCGCAACCACCCTGAATATGTTGAATCCATGGGCGCGGCATCCATGACCGGATCCGTATTCGTCCCAATTGATCCGAGAACCCAGGGGGAAAAGCTAGCGTACTTTCTACAGAATTCAGAATGCAAGGGGTTGATATGTGCCGACTATTGCATGCAAGCGGTCCATGAAATTCGTACTGATGTGCCAACGCTCGAATGGATCATGGTATTGGATACATCGGGGGAAGCGGGTGAAGTTGACCCACGATATCTGGACAATACTTTATCCCTCAATCAAATTCTTGAAGCGGAGGTTGAGCCAACCATTTCCCGTGATGTGGAACTGCAGGACCCCTTGGCTATCATGTTCACATCTGGCACTACGGGAAACCCCAAGGGTATCGTAATACCGAATGAGAGGCTCAGTGGCATGGGCATGCTGGGGTTCATATTTGGCTACACAGAAACAGATCGACCCTACACCGGGCTTTCCTTAACCCATGGCAATGCGATGGGCGTTACGCTTATGCCATCACTTGGACTGGGTCTAAGAGGCGTGTTTAGCCGTCGCTTCACCAAATCCAAACTGCTGGATGTCTGTCGCTTGCACGGTTGCACCACCTTTTCACTGTTGGGCGGTATGGCAACCGCGATTTACAGCGAGCCGGAGCGACCGGATGATGGTGAGAACTCCCTGCGGCTGGTAGCAAGTGCCGGTATGCCGGGAGCCATCTGGGAATCTTTTGAGAAGCGATTCAACCTCAAAATCTTCGAGTGGTATGGTGCCATGGAAGGCGGCATGGCCTTTAAGCCTGTCGGTGAGGGTCCTGTTGGCTCCTTTGGCCAGGGAATGCCGGGTTTCGAAATGAAAATCCTAGATGAAAATGACAACGAATGTGCGGTCGGTGAAATGGGTGAAATTTGCTCTCGCCCCGAGGCCGGTGGATCGGCAGAGGTCGAGTACTACAAGAACCCCAAGGCCTCAGAGGAAAAGACCCGCGGTGGATGGCTACGCAGCGGAGATATGGGTTACCGGAATGAAGATGGTTGGCTGTTTTTCGGTTTTCGCAAAGGTGGTGGCATTCGTCACAATGGTGACTTTGTTAACACCAGTTTTGTCGAGAAGGTGATCGCTGAACATCCGGGTGTAAAGGATGTTTTCGTTTACGGCATAGAGGCAGCATCCGGTGCTCCAGGGGAAAGTGATGTCGTTGCTGCCCTCGTGCCGTCAGATGGTGATAGCTTCTCCACGGCGGGCATTTATTCGGCTTGTCGAGCTGGACTGGAATCCAACTTCGTTCCAAGCTACCTCCAGGTGGTTACGGAGATCCCAAAAACCGCATCTGAAAAACCCCAGACCAGATTCCTGCTCGAGCAGTTCAGCAAGGATGCGGACAATGTTTTTACTGAGAGATAGACTGGATCGAAAAGTGAAAGGCTGCAAAGCCATTTGCGCAAAGCAAATTGATTGAGAGTCGAATCTGGGAGGATGGTGGATATAAATCCTGCCTGGTTGACTAATTCAGGATGGATGGCATCTGGATCCAAGGTACTATCGCTCCTCACCCAGCACCCGCTGGATTTCACGGGCAACAACCCATAAGCGATCCTGCCCCCAGAAGTTAGCGATTGTTTCACCAGATCGGCCCAGCAGCCGATAGGAGGGAACTCCCCAACTGTCCCACTCATACATGGCCAGGCGATTTTGTTCCATCTCTGCTTCCCAGTCCCTGTTGCCCAATATTGTTCTAGCTTCATCCCAGGGCAGTCCGGCATTCTCTACCACCTGACGCATGCCCCTGTCACTCAATGTATTGATACTCTCAAAAAAGGCGGCCCGCAAAAATGCACTGAGCAACTCAGCCTCACGACCCTTCTCCCGCGCCCAGGGGAACAGCGAAAAACCACGCCGCACCGGCTCTCCGATTGGATCGTACATACCGCCAAATCCCTCCACTCCCAACTCCCGCGCTTCCCTGGCGGTATCCATCAGAATGTAAAAACCCTTTTCCCGGGTCAGGCTGACACCTCGCATGACCATGGGTAATACGGGGCGCAACACCAGCCTGGCACCCACTTTTCTGGCCAGCGCCACACTCAGGTCAAAACTTATTGCAGTGTAAGGGCTTCGCAAAGACGGATAGATTTCCAACGTCAGGGAACCATCGTCACGCAATGGGCCATCTTCGATGGCAGGCCGCGGAACCACCAGTTTGCCGTCCCCTACTTTCGCTATACCCAACTCTATAAGGCGATGTTCCAGGTGGTACAGTCGATCTATGCCCCAGTACCACTCCCCGCCATAGAAAAACATCCCACCGGAATAGTGCTTGAGTTCCAATTGCCTCTCGGTACCTTGCTTAACGAGCTTATCTGTTTCTATTTGCGCCAGTGGCTCATGGTTTTCCGCCAGGGTTTGTAAGGCTCCTCCCCCGCGCCATATCGCTGAACCTACGGCTATCGCCACTGCGGCAAAATCTTTCCCGACAGCGCCAGCCAGTATTCGACTGGCAAGTGCCAGTTCCTCCTGGCCAGCAACCTGGCATGGATTTGGAAAATCAAGCCCGTAGTAGGGCGCCACCTGTTCACAGTCATGGCGTGAATAGCTGGGCAGCAGCTCTGGCTCCGGCAGGTTTTTCCCCGAAGGTCCAGCGACAAGCTGGACATTTATCTCTATGTCATAGGCCTCGAGTAATGGCTTGAGTACCTGCACCGCCAGGTGACTGTAGGGGTCATCCACCTGGTGAAAGTATTCCACCCTGTGCGGCTTGCCCGCTTTTATACGCTGCCTCTCAACCTTCTGCCTGGCACGCAGCAGTCGCTTCAAACTAACTCGACGGGGAACTATTTTGCTGCCAAGCCAGCGGACAAATTTTGGCGGGTCACTAGAGGCAACACCTGTCTGGTTTTCAAATTGCTCAGCCATGGGTAGCCATCTCTCTTTGTTTATTGAACTTTATCCGCTGCTGGGTCCAGACCTCAGGTCTGTAGTGACTTTTGTGCATTCTTCTTGAATTCTTCCTGTGCCTTTTCGTCATTCAGCAGACTCTCGACAACCACAGGCACCTGCACTCCTTTTTGCAGCGCAGGTCTTTCCTTCATTACGCCCAACCATCGATCCAGATTCTCCAGACCATCCCGTGACACACCGGACCATTTGTAAGTTCGCACCCAGCACCAGTTGGCGATATCAGCAATGGAATAATCATCTGCCAGCCACTCATTGTCAGCCAGGTGGCTGTCCAGAACCTCGAACAATCGTCTGCACTCATTCTGATAGCGATCAATTGCAGGTTGCAATTTCTCAGGGAAGTAACGAAAGAACACGTTGGCCTGCCCCATCATCGGGCCAATGCCACCCATCTGAAACATCACCCACTGTATAACCCTGCTACGCCCGGCAATATCGCTGGGTAACAATTTACCGGTTTTCTCCGCCAGGTAAATCATGATTGCGCCCGATTCAAAAACCGCCAGATTTCCAGCATCCCGGTCAACTATTGCAGGTATACGCCCGTTAGGATTGATGGCACGAAATTCAGGCGTATGCTGATCACCCTCACTGATATTGATCGGCTTCACCTCGTACTCCAGACCCAACTCTTCCAGCACGCAGGAGGCCTTGTGCCCGTTGGGCGTTGGTGCCGTATACAACTCAATCATGTTTTACTCTCCCTTAAGCAAGCTCTATCCAGATGCCTACCATTAGAACATGAATTATTGTCGCCAGATCCATCGGGAATTACCCTCATCACCCCGGGAAGTTCAGGACACCCAAGATTTGGGGATCAACCAGTAAGATCGTGAGAGATCACCCATACGGAGTGTCAGTCATGTCGACTCGTTGGATGTCCTGATCTTTAGCATTATTCTGACCCCAGCGTGGAATCATCTGGCATTATTCGCCGGTAAAGTAATTTTACTGGCAGCCGGCTGATGATCTGCTCCGGAGTTTCTGCGTAGGGATAGACAAAATAATTGATGGGATTCCCACGCTGCAGATCAGAGAGTACGATATCCCTGCCTTGGGTAAATTCAATTCTGTCACTGGGTATTTTGCCGAAATACTCGTCGCGATTACCGGATTTCTTTGCTTCGCTCGCATCCAGAGGTAACCAGCCACTCGCGGCATCATAAACTTCCGCCCAACAGTGATAACCATCATGACGGCCGCTGTTCTCAGAAGCAGACAGGGGGAATCCAATTTTGAATCTTGCGGGAATGCGCTGGGATCTTACCAGGCCAATATAGAGCGAATGAAAATCTGTGCAGTTACCATAGTTGGACTGACACGCCCATATAGCGTCACCCTGCCCCCAACCATCCCCTTCTTTAGAGTATGTCATGCTGTCATATACATAGTCATAAAATGTGCGCTGCAGATTCTGCTCGGCCCCTGTCTTCTTTCGCTGTTCCTCAGCGATCGAACCAATCAGCCCATTAAGGGGAATTTTTTTCGCAGGGGACAGAAATTGTGCCGGGTCATCATAGCCTTTGCTCAGTTCTGCCGGGGTTCCAATCGAGGGGTGACGCTCTACTATATATGTAAATTGAAGAGAACCGGTTCGATCAGTGTTTTCCGGGAGATAAAACTGGGCTATGTCATTGCCTCTGTTATCGGTGACATCTTTCCGGGTCCAGCCTGGCTGCAATGATGCTGACCGGGAACTCAGGACGGTCTGGTACAGGTTCCTTGCTGGCAGGGGTACCCAGAGATTGACGGCCTCATCCTTGGGCAGTTCCTTTAAATCGATGATGTAATCAATTTCATAGGTGGACGGCTGGTGCCAGACGTCATGCTCAACAGCAACAGAACTTGTTGTCCAGAGTAGACATACGAAATAAATTGGAAAGAACCTGGGCACTAACGTCCTACGGGATGAATTGGGCAGCGGAGCACAATACACAACATTATGTAGAATTACTATTCCCGGGCTTCGCTGATAAGACACAGGCGTCCAGTTTCCTCACCTGGTCCGACTCAGGATGAGAGCCCGAGAGATTCTGGAGCTTCCATCCTATGAAAATCCACGAGTGCAGTTGGATTCACATCTATTCTCCCCATATCTCTTCTTGCAAAGAACATAAACAGAGCCGGCACCATATAGAGTGAGAGTATGGCCGAGCCGGCAACACCGCCTGCAATAGCCATGGCAAGTGGTGGCCAGAAGTGACCACCAAAAAGGATGAGGGGTAGAAAGCCACCAATAGTGGTTATAGTCGTTGAAATAATATGACGAGAGGCATCCATCACGATATCAGCAGTCTCATTAATATCTGCTGCTCTAGCCAGGGGGCTCTCCTTTAAAGAGGAGAGAACGATGATGGCACCATTGATCGCAAGACCTATAAGGCCAAGTGTTCCAATGATGGCCATGAAACCCATTGGGTAGCCGGATAACCAGACACCGAAGAGCGCCAGCCCGACAGAAAGAAAGGCCACTGCACCTATAACAGCAGCATATCGAAAGGAGTTCAGCGCCAAAACAACCACGGCAATCATCATCCAGACAAAGAGCACAAAGGTCGCAACCATCTTTGAAATGGCGTCGCTACGCTCTTCTTCCTCCCCTCCAAATTCGAGCCGATAACCGCTGGGCAACTCAATCTCGGCAGCCGAAAATCTTTCTTTAAAGTCCTTGAGCGCCACACTGGGATAGGCGTATGGCAATAGAAAACCCGATACAGAATTAGTGTGCTCTCCCTGGTAACGTTGGATAACACTTGTTCCTGGTTCCAGCGAGATCTCCGCAACCTGCTCAATAGGTATCCCGGTATAGCCATTGCCCGGTGAACGACCGATCAGCGGTAATGCACCGATTTCACTAACCGACACCGCTTTATTATTCGAGTTGAGAACTCTAATCGGAATTTCCACTGTACCTTCCATTACTGAGCCGGCCCTGATCCCAGCCAAGTCACTGTTCAGCTGGCGTGGAATATCACTATTTGACAACCCCAACAGACCAACCATGTTTTCATTGGGATAGATGCTTACTTGAGGCGCCGAATCTGAAAGCACTGAGTCGCTATAGGTAACATCTGTCGTTTGTGAGAGTATCAGTCTGAGTTGATCACCAACCTTCTTCAAAGTTGTGAGGTCAGGACCTAGAAGGCGAAGCTCAATGGGTGCTGAGAAAGGGGGACCTTGTTCAAATGGCATGGCCATAATGCGGCTATCTGGGAATTCCGCCATCAGGCGCTTTTGCACCTCCTGCAGGATCTTGCGCGGGTCATCCACATGGCGCGTATTCACAAATCCGTTAGCAAAATGGGACCGACTACTCTCACTACTCATCATATTGTAGTAAACACTCGGCGCAGCCTCTCCCACAAACCAGTGACTATCAACTATTTCATCCCACTCTGAGAGAATCTCCCGGGCCCGCTGTACACTTCGCTCTGTCTCTTCTATGGATGTCAGAGAAGCGTTTGAAATCTGCACCTGGAACTGATTTCTATCAACCGGAGGAAAGAAGGCCTTCGGGAGAGTGGTACTCATAAGAAACCCGATAACGGGCAGAATTAACGCAAGCCCCACACCAGCCATGGGATTTTTTAACACCCAGATGATTGATCTTTTGTAATAAGTGGATAACCACGCATTTTGATAACCATCAATCCACCAGCTTTTCTTTGCGCTTGCACCTTGAAGTGGAGCCTGGAATTTGTAGTCGATAAATCCTGCGATACTGGGAATTACAGTCATTGCCAGAAGAAAAGATGAGGAAATTGACAATACCACTGAGACTGCCATCGCGCCCGTGAAGTCACCTACTCCGCCCGGCGTCATCGCAATGGGCAAGAAAGCGAAGGTTGTCGTCAGTGTAGATGCAAGCAGTGGCACAAATAGATGGCGAACACTTTTTGATATGGCTTCTGACAGGTTCGATCCGCGGCGCCTCTTTAGTTTAAACTCTTCCACCACGACTATGGCATTATCTATTAGCAACCCAAGGGAAATAATTAACCCGGTTACGGACACCTGATGCAAGGGGATATCCATTAACGAGAGTGAAGACAAAACCATCGCAATAGTCAGTGGAAGAGCTGCGCCAACGATGAGCGCCGATCTAATACCCATCAAAAAGAAAAGTGCCACCAGCACAATAGATATTGCAAAAATCAGATTATTCATCAATGACTTAAGACGATCAGAGGTATATTCATTCTGATCGAGGATGACTTCGATCTGAATCATCTCTGGTAATTCACTCTGATACCCGTCAGCTATGTCCTTTGCCCAGGAGGACCATTTGTCAATACGATTACCTGTTTCCATCGTGGTAGAAACGACAACAGCACGTTCACCATCGATGATCGCCATACTGGCGGGCGGGTCAACCGGATGTTTTGATACGTCGGCAATATCACCAATTCGCAAAAACTGGCGACTCTGAAAAGAACTGGATGCTGAATTCTGGCGAATGATCGGAATTGATCGAATACGCTCTACGGAATCCAGTTCGCCTTTTACTTCGACAACCAGAGACGAATTTTTATTTTCCAATTTGCCAGCAGAGGTTCGAGTATCAGAAGCCCCTATGAATGCTGTAAGTTCAGCAATGGAAAAGTTAATTCGAGAGAGTACTAACGGATCAACCCCGACATGAATCTCTTCTTCCAACTCGCCATGAATTTCCGTCTCTCTTGTACCCGGCAGGTTAGACAGCCGATACTTTAATTCTTCGGCTATCCGGGTAAGCAGGGAAAGTGGTGTATTTCCACCCTTGATCGCAAACGCAACCGTAACCGCCGACAGCTGCTTTATCGTCAATTCCGGACTAGAGGCCTCACGAGGGAGCAGTGCCCCAACATCGGCAATCTTATCTCGGACTTCACTCCAATAGAGTTCAACCTCGTCACTGGTAATATGCTCATAGAGTTCTATCACTACGATAGAAGAACCCGTGTATGAAGTGGATTCCAGCTCTTTGATCTCCGGTATTTCCTTGAGTGCGGTCTCAATTTTCTCACTGATGAGGGATTCAACCCGGCTGGCCGAGGCACCGGGCAGCAGTGTTTTGACCACACCATAACGTTCGGTCATGCTTGGATCTTCTTGTCTGCCAAGATTGATAACCGCGGCAATGCCCGCAATCAGAATAAATAGGACCGACAATATGGTCAGTCTTGGATTCTGGAAGAAGAGATTGGCCAAATTCTTTTGCATACTAGTATCGAGTGGTTCTGCCCCGTTGATGATTAACTACCAATGACCGCTACTGCCTGGCCAGCGACGAGGCGGGATACTCCGCCACGGATAACCTGGTCGCCTTCATTCAGCGTGCCCCTGACAAATACGGAATTTTCCCCGCTGTAAATTACTTCTACCAAACGTGATTCAACCGTCGAGTTTTTCACAACCATCAAGTTCCACAAGCCTCGCTGGCTTTCTGATAGAGCGGAAAGAGGAACCCAGAAACCTTCACCTGCCACTTTCACCTGCATCTCCATTTCTGTCAGGGCACCGGCGAAGAGTATTTGAGAAGGTTCCTGCTCAAGGTCAAAAAGTGCGGTAACTGTCCCGGTCGTTTCATCAACCCTGGGTAAAAATTTGCCCAGTGTTCCGACCACTGTGTTGTTATCAATGGTGAAGGAAAATACCTTGGCAGACCGTACCTGTTCTACCATTGAAAGCGGGATGCCGACACGCGCTTCCAGAACGCCACTTTCCACTATCCCTAATATGGGTCGCCCGGCGCTGACCACGGCACCTTCATCCACATGGCGGCTCTGAATAATGCCAGCATAGGGAGCCCTGAGCATCGTCTTGTCCAAATCCACCTCCACTGCCCGCTGGTTAGCCAGCGCTTCACTCAACTGTGTTTCGGCGACGATCAGTGCCGCCGCGCTCCTGTCCAGCTGGTAGCTCACCTCATCGAGTTTCTGAACTGATGTGTGACCCTTTTTAATCAGGTCCTGGTGACGTCGCCAGGTGCTGTTAGAGAACTTGTTCTCGATTTTGGCCATATCCAGGCTGGCGACGGTGCGCTTTACGCTCGCCTTTGCCTGCTCGAGACGCGCCTGAAGGTGCCGGTCATCCAGTCTCGCCAGGAGTTGATTACGCTCAACATGATCCCCTTCATCGACCAGCAACTGGGTCACGCTACCGCCAAATTGAAAACCCAGTTCACTGTCTCTTTTGTGAAAGAGTTGGCCGCCGTACTTGCGGTTGACAGTATAGGAATCTGTTTTTTTCAAGGTCAGTGCGTTAACACTGAGGGGCTCGGCATCTGCACCCAGGGAAACGCCTAACGTTAGAACCACCATCAAAACCGTATAAAGCGCGAGGCTGGTGCAGTCACGAAACAAGGATAAGCGTTTTAGTCGGTAAAGTGGCATAGGAATCCAAACCTTGAATAATGTAAGCGATGAAAACAATGTTATCAGTGAGTACATTATAGATTTAATGTTTACGTTGTCAACATTCTTTTGCTAGACTCTACCCGAATAACAACAAAAACAGGTTTCTTCCGACTATGACGAACACGGACAGGCCCTATCATCACGGTGGACTAAGGCAGTTTCTGATGGAAGCCGCATGCCGCCATATCGGCCAGTGCGGCATTGAATCCTTGAGTCTTCGCGCACTTGCCCGGGAGGCAGGCGTTTCTCAGACAGCCCCCTACCGTCACTTCAAGACCAAGAGTAGCCTTATCGCAGCCATTGCGACGGAGTTTTTTTTACAATTACACGAGTGCCTTGAACAAACCAGCGCGAAAGCCGGCGACAATACACTTCAGGCAATATTGGATTGTGGGCAGGCCTATATGAATTATGCGCTCGCCAACCCGGAACGCTATAAGCTTACTTTCGATTCAGCCCAGCTCGACTACGATCAGCATCCAGAGTTGCAGCGAGGTGGAGACATGTGTTTCTCAGTGATAACAAACCTGATCGACAGAGGTTTAGAGGAAGGTTTACTAATAGACCAACCCATGCACAGCATGGCTGGCTTACTCTGGGCCACACTACATGGTATTACCAGTTTGGTCATTTCTCAGTCAGGCGTATCCCCGGAGGACTTGTCTGACGACAGACCCGTGGTTAAAGCATTGAAAGGTCTTATAGAAAAACCGGGTGACAGTATCGCCCTGGCGATAAGAAGCCTGCTGCGCGACCCATCTCTGATTCAACAACACGCACGCCTGTAAGCGAAGATGTCACGACGCCAAAACCTGCGAGTTCCCCGCCAGTAGAAAAAGCCTCGACAACGCCTTCCTGTTCAGGCGCAAGCAACCGTTACTGATTTACTCTGACACGCTGCTCAAAAACCATCGTTCACGATTCCCTTGACCCTGGAAATGATAACAATGACACTCTCCAGTCGGTTATAGGAGAAATCGCATGCACGACTTTAAAGGAAAAATCGCAGTAATTACCGGCGGAGGCACCGGCATGGGTCGCGATCTGTGTGTGCAGCTGGCGAGGGAAGGCTGCCATATAGCGATGTGTGATGTGTCTGGTGAATCCATGCAGGAAACCAAGGAAATTTGTGAAGCTGAATCTCCGCATGAAATTACAGTCAGCACATCAATCTGTGATGTTTCGGACGAATCACAGGTAATCACTTTCAGTGAAGAAGTGAAGAAAATTCACCGAACCGAGCATATCAATCTCTTGTTTAACAATGCCGGAATTGGTGGAGGTGGCAGTTTCATTGTTGATGACCGTGTGAGCTGGGACAAGACATTCGGCGTATGTTGGTTCGGCGTCTACTATTGCAGCCGGGCTTTCCTGCCAATGCTCATCGCCAGTGATGAAGGCCATATTGTAAACACCAGCAGCGTGAATGGTTTCTTCGCAACGGTAGGGCCTAGTCTCGCACACACCGCCTACAGCACCGCCAAGTTTGCGGTAAAGGGATTTTCAGAAGCCCTCATCAATGACCTGCGGCTGCACGCTCCCCATGTAAATATCTCTCTGGTTATGCCAGGGCATATTGGGACATCTCTGGTTTCCAATTCGGGGAAGGTGCTGGGCATGCCTGACGTCGGCCAGATGAGCGATGAAGACATACGAAATCTGCGCCAGATGATGATGGATATGGGTGACAATGAGCTTGCTAACCTGAGTGATGATCAACTCAAGGAGGCTCTGCAAAAGCCTGACAAGGATTTCCGGGACAATGCACCCATGACATCAAGCGAGGCTGCTACAATAATTCTCGATGGCGTGCGGGCAAAAAAATGGCGACTACTCGTCGGTGAAGATGCTCATAAACTGGATAAAAAAGTCCGACAGGATCCGGAAAATGCTTATGAGAGGTCCTTTTTTCAGGAATTGCTCGATGATAATGTACTCAACGCTCTTAGTGCTGCCGTCGGCGCTGGAATTGAGCAGGATAAATCCTGATTTGTGCTCGCTCAGATTCCTGCGCTTCTCTATTCAGCCAGAACCGGAGTTTCCTGATTCGATCGTGAATCAATACAGCCTGACACCAATCTAGCTTAGAGCTTTACCCTAACGTCATCACTCTTCCGTTTCGGCAGGATAGGGTCGACGCAGGCATCGCAGCATGAACTTTCTAATGCCGCTGCAGTTAAGGGCGGGTTTCGGAGGCGTTGCGGCAACGGGTTTCTGAGGCGTTGCGGCAACGGGTTTCGGAGGCGTTGTGGCAGCGGGTTTCGGAGGTGTTGCGGCAGCGGGTTGCACGCTGGCAGGAACCTCCGGCGGAGCAGATGACGGGGGCGATAGATGATCCGTTTCGGCTGAGCTTTTGGGCGCTTCCGTAACTGATTTTTTGATGAACTTAGGCAACTTCCAGAACTTTTTTTTAGTTGGTTGGAGCGATGGTTGATCAACTTCGGCTGAGCTCGTAGGTTTTTCAGCTGCTGGCCTTTTTAAGAATTTGGGCAATTTCCAGAACTTTTTTTTAGCTTGCAAATTCCCTTTGGATCCACCGGCGAGCTGTTTACTCAAGTTATCCCGGCGTACCATTAGTTCCTCGTAGGTGATTTCACCCCGATCATGGGCCTCTACCATTTCACGCATCTGTTCACCGAAAGTTGGTGGAACGGCTGCAGGTTCCTGCGCCTTAGCACCCAGCAATACCAGTGACAGAAGTGCTGCCAATAGATGGTGCTCTGGTCTGAAACCGCCATTAACACTCAAATTGAAAAGCCCTGTGCTGTTTAGCCAGCATTCTAACTGGGTGGTGAGCAGTCTGAAAGGTATGCTGCAAACCCAAGAAAGTTACTGTGAACCTTGAGAATAGCACCGATTTACCCTGCTACCTGCCTATAGGACCTGGGATAGCACAACTAAATTTCCCGATAAATCTTCTCTCTGGCACGCACGGGGTCCAGCAGAGACCAGTCACTGGGCTCCATTTCGTATCCCCCCGGGAAAGGAGGTCTGGCTTCAAGACCTAGGGCTTCCAATACCCTGTCATTCATGTAGTAGCTACTGACAGTATGAATCTGAAGCTGCATAACAGGCTCCCCATACTGCGCCATGAAATCACTTACTATCGCGCCCCGCGATTCGTCATCCAGAGTCAGGAAAGATTTCTTGTATCGCTCAAGAGACAGAGCATTCAAGGCTGCAATACCCTTCCCTATGTCCTCGGCCGCGTCAGCCAGATAAGAGAGAATGACTGAAAAGATGTCGGGATCTGCTGCACTTGGCATCACATCATTGGCAGGAATCATCATGTCCACGAGGATTGCCAGAGTCTGCTTCTGCTCTTGGGTAAACGGGCTGTCAGTTGAAACTATATCGCTCATGCTTGCTCCCTAATCAAACAGGTTGGCCAGGCGTTTCTTCATCGAATCTGCCACATAGAGAGCAAGCGCCTGAATCGTACTGGTGGGGTTCACTCCTGCTGACGTTACAAAAATGCTGCCGTCAACGATAAAGAGGTTCTTCACATCATGGCTGCGCCCCCATTCGTTGACGACTGAATTTCCGGGGTCCGTGCCCATCCGCGCAGTACCCATCATATGCCAACCAGCCATGCCAAGGGGCGCTCCTGAACTCACCTCGCTAGCGCCAGCTGCCATTAGGACCTCTTTCCCTCTGGCAACACTATGCTCCAGCATCTTTACGCTGTTCTTACTTAGTGTGTAATTAATCTTCGGTGCCGGTATTCCATTTGAATCAACCAACACAGGATCAAGGGTCACAGTATTGTGTAGCTCCGGCAGATCCTCGCAAATTATTACCATACCGGCGGATTTATCGAAAACCTGCTGATAGGTGCCATGATGCTCATCGCCCCAGGGTATTCTTCCCGACATGACGCCCCCCAGTGCAGTCGCTATCGGTCCACGACCGCGGGTCATTTCCATGGTATAACCTCTCACATATCCACGTGACCGATCTGTTTCATAAAACTCCTGGCTCCAGATACAGCAACCTCCCGGCCCCTTGTGGCCACCTAGTGGCTCATTGAACAACCCCTCTACATACGCATAGGGGTGGAACATCAGGTTCTTGCCAACCAGACCACTGGTGTTAGCGAGGCCATCCGGAAACAGGCTGGACCTGGAATTCAACAGCAGCCTAGGCGTACCTACCCCATTACCTGCAACAATAACCACCTCTGCTTGTTGCTTCTGTTCTTCACCATTCTCATCAAAATAGATAACACCATCAGCCATGCCTTTAGCATTTACGGTAATCTCACTTACCCGGCAGCGGGTCCGCACCTCAACCCCGTTTCTGATGGCATGAGGCCAATAGGTAATATCCGTACTTGCCTTGGCACCCTGGGAGCAGCCACTGATGCAAGGTCCGAGGTTCACGCACTTGTCCCTGCCATCGAACGGTTCTGTGGCAATGGCGCTATCAGATGGCCACCAATGCCAGCCCAGTTCATTGAATCCACCAGCCAGCTTCTCACCAAGCTTTCCGAGTGATACGGGTGGCAGGTTAACTGCTTTGGGCGGATAGGCAGGATCACCTTCGAGCCCGGCAACACCTGTCATGCGATCATTTTCTGCGTAGTAAGGCTCCAGGGTTTCATAGTCAATGGGCCAGTCATCCGCAACCCTGTCCAAAGACTTGACCCGAAAATCAGATGGATGAAAACGAGGGAAGTGAGCCGCCCAGAGGATAGTGCTGCCACCCACCCCATTGAAGTTCGCTATCTTGATGGGTGATTCATCTTCGTTGACGGGGTAATCAGTTTCAAGATCGCGGGCATTGGGGTTTATATTGAACTTCCCAAGTTGCTGTAATTCCCAGTCCCGATAATTGGTGGGATAATCGGCAGGATTCACCCAGCCCCCCTGCTCCATGCACACGATCTTCATGCGAGTGTCAGCAAGGCTCCAGGCAACCGCTGCTCCGGATGCACCGGCACCAATGATCAATACATCAACCGGATCTTGAGGCATCTGCTTTCTCAAAGAGTTGTCACCAAGTCAGTATCTCTGGTTTCCTTGGTAGGGTTCAAGGTTTTCCTTTTTGGTAATCACCGCCGTAACGAACTAGTTTGCCTAAGACGTCACGCTTCATGCGTAACCAGGTCACTTAAACACAATAGGACTCGAGGATCTGCTACCAAACAGCAACTTCCCCGGTCGAAAATAAGTATCAGATCATTCACCATCATGCTTCATGAAGAATTTTTTCTATCACTAGCATTGCAATTTTTTTAGCGCTGATTTCACAAGCCTGTTTATCAGGGTGATAGCCATCACGTGCTACAAGAACCTTCACCGGGTTGCGAAAATCCATTCGCGAAAAAGTATCTGACCAAAAGACGTCATCATGCTTCTGCGTCACGTTCATTAGTATCTGATCAAGCATGGCAGCCCTGACACCCAGAACAAACCTCAAGGGTTGCGGCAAACCAGGAAATGCTCCCATAGGAGGCAGGCCCATGAAGACAATGGGTGCGCCGAAATGTTGCTTCAATTCATCAATCAAAGCGTTAATCTCAAGATGCCAACGGGTTACGGAGGTCACACTGGATACATCATTCACTCCAATTGACACCAAAACCTGATCAACTTCCTCATTCGATAGGTGAGCAACCTTTGCAATGAGGTTTCTTGCACGATCACCATTACAACCATAGGCGGCCCAGCTAACGCTGCGATTCATCTTCGATGATAGTTTTCCGGCAACACACGCCGTCAGGGACTCTGATAGCGATTCAACGCCAACACCCGCAATAACGGAATCACCTATTCCAATGATGTGAATGGGCTGGCCTTCACCATCAGCAATACCTTCGTTGGGCGATCGTGCTTCTGGCAGCTTTTCAATAGAGTGGCGCGTCCAAATACCCTGTACTAACAACAGGGGAAATAGGAAAAGGCTGCTGGCTGCCTGGAGCCCTCCTTTTCGCGAGCGGATTCACATGGCTTGATTTTCGCAGCACTCTTCATCCAACACAATCTAATTCTCTGGCCTATATCTCTCTCTTTTCACCCAGGAGGGACTAACAGATGAGTTGGAGGCATTGTCCGTCATTGAGTTTCAGGTTCAATGCCGGTTACTGAAAAGTATGAATCGAAGTGATATATCCAACGCCTACGAGAATATCGACGGTGACAGAGCAACGCTTAAGTGGGTTGAGACACAAGAAAAGATTGATGGCCATGGGACCTTCCGTTCATCAATAACCGAGACCAATCACTTCGTTAAGGAGAACGACACCTGGGTTTTCGGCAAGCCCTCGAAGGATTCCCCCTGAATCTATTACCTACGGTCAGAAATACCCAACGACAGCAGCCCGAATACACCTCACGCTAAGCCCAACCCAAAAGGCCCCGGGGCATGGATATAATCCCAGAGGATATCTATGATGGGAGCTCGTTGAATCTCGTTAGCACTACAGGAAGATAAATGGTTGCAGACAAAAAGCTTAAAAAGCGCTATTGGGGGCTTGTACCGCCCCTTCCAGCCCCACTGATCGCAATGTTTGCACAGGCAGCTGAGGAACAAGGGCTTGAGGGTCTCTTTACACCCCAGGTTATCGGACCTCCCTGGTCGACTTTGGCAGTGGCCGCGTCACACACTGAGCAACTCAAGATTGGCAGTGGTATTGCTATTGCTGCCGCCCGCAGCCCCTTTGAGACGGCAATGGCAGCCATTGATATGGATCGCATCTCCCAGGGACGGTTTATTCTTGGACTGGGCGCCAGCGTGCAGGAATGGACCTGCAATCTATTTGGTGCACCACCACATAAACCGCTAACACATCTGCGTGAGACCGTTGCCGCGGTCCGACACATTGTTGGCGGCGCCCACAAGGAAGAAGAGTTGGCACCATTTGAGGGAGAGTACTACAAGGGGAACTACGCAACCCTTCAACCGCTGGAGACTCCAGTCCGCGAGCAGATTCCAATCTGGCTGGCAGCCCTGCGGGGTCCGGCGGTGCGCCTGGCTGCTGAAATCGGTGACGGCATTATGGGGCACCCCATCTGGTCAATCGACTGGGCCATAGAAAAGATTCAGCCAGAGATCGTCAAGGGCCTGGACCGCGGAGGTCGCCAACGTGAAGACCTGGAAGTGAACCTCTGGTTCTGGTGTGCCCCAAATGAAAATGAGGCCGAAGCTATTGAGGATGCACGCACCACTGTCGGCTTCTATGCGTCATTCGCCCAGTATGAATCATTCTTTTCTGCGCATGGTTTCGGCGATGAGGCTCGCCGTGCACAAGAAGCTGGCCGCCAACGGGAGGTGTTCACCCGAACGGACCTGGTATCGGACGAGATGGTTCGTACATTTGTCCTTTGTGGCAAACCTAACTCGATTCGCAAGCGCCTGGATCGAGCCTGGAAAATAGCCGACTCCATGGTCATAGTCGCTCCCCCCTACGGGCTCGATCCTATGAAAATCATGTTCTACCAGGATGAGATCGCAAAGCTGCGAGCTTAAAGAGCGGATATTGAAGTAGCAACCAGACAAAGCCGCAACTAGGTACGAGCGAAATGAATGTATTCTGGCTGATATGATCGGGCCCCAGGAAGAGAAATACGGGAAGCGAAACCCAGGAGCGATTTCCGCTGGACACCTTCTTCACCAGTCCCGAAACAGTATTTACCGAACATTCAGTCCTCAATAAGGCAAAGGATCAAACATGAGTGATATTGCTAAAGAAGCCTTTGATGTCAAAATCGCTGGAACAGATCAGCAGGAATCAAAAACAAGTGAAATCGAAGAGGGAGATCCGTGGAATACCATTGAGGATGCCTTCCTCAAGCGCCGCAGCATTCGAAAGTTCAAGAAAAAGCAGGTACCGGCACACCTGATTCGTCGAATACTTGAGGTGGGTCGGTTCGCGCCATCCCAGGGTAACTGCCAGCCCTGGAAGTTTGTAGTGGTTAGAGATCGCGAAATGATCACAGAAATGGAGAATTTCTGTGCCGACATGTGTCGGAAAATCAATGGCCCACTTGATTATACCGCCCACAAAAAAGGCACATTTGCACGCTGGCGAAGTGAGTCCATTCTGAAGTTGTTCGCCAAATGGCAACCAAGTACCGTGCACCCAATACCTTTTGGCGCGGTAAACCTGATTGCCAAGAATCGATTTAAGGTATTTCACCATCCACCAACCGTTATCATTCCGTTGATGGACACCCGCGGAATAGGTCATCCGGAAGTTGATCTGGGTATCGTTGGTACGAATATCGTCATGGCAGCACATAGCCTGGGGCTCGGCACGTGCTGGGTTGGCCTCGCCTCTTTTTTGAACAATAGCCCCGAATGGCGGGAGCGACTGGGAGTAGAAGAGCCCTACTCTCTCGTTGAGGCGATCAGCGTTGGTTATGTGCTTGGCAAGCCAATGCAAAACACAGTCTCACGAGAAACCCACGAGACCCTGTGGATAGAGGATGGGATCAAGGATCTCATCTATTAGCGGAAACAAACGCGTTGTTCTCACAACGCTATAGAATCAGGAGGTGGTGATGACATTACTGACGAAGAAAGAAATGAAGCGCATGCCAATCGTGGATGACGCGAGTGAAGCTCAGTTTGGGGTTGTGGCAATTGATCTGGATAAATGCAATGGCTGCAAAATGTGTACGATCATCTGCCCCGGCAACGTACTGGAGGTATACGGCCCAAAACACGACAAGAAGGCACGCATCAAAGAAGGCCTGTCACTATGTCTGTCTTGCGACAACTGTCATGCGATTTGTGAGCATGATGCCATAACAATCGTACAGGCCTATGATTTCGTGGGCCGCTACAAGCAATTAAATCGTGGCGCACCGAGCCAGCCCCGGCTAAAGTACTGAAAATCACCTATTCACTGTGCACCTTAGATATTGAGCCGATGATCACTCCACTAAATGAAAATTAGGATGTGGTTAGTATAGAATCATGAAAACCCGGTGCACTAGTGTAGTTTGCGATGGCAATGGTAGAAGCTCAGAACCGCCTGAAAGCAGGTACGGAACCTGGCTTCAAAAACCCGGATAATGGGGATGGACATTGATCAATTGTGCCTGTGCCGATCCGATAATTTTAAGAAGTAAGGACGGATGATCTAAATGGAAGAGTCAAAAGAATACATAGCACAGCACCCGCACCTCCCGTTTCTCACCGGGAATAATCGCTCTTACATGGTGGTAGGTTACTATCCCAGAGAAGCGCTGGAGAAGTTCCTGCCTCGAGCGATATCCATACCCTCTGACGAGGTCATGGCCGAGACATACCCCACCGTGAAGAAGGTAGAGGGTATGCACCCCTTCATGTTGCAGTTTGCCAATTGCCACAATGTTCATGACCTGATGAGTGAATATGAGCTACGTCCCTATGAGGAGATCCAGGCTTGTTTTCCTGCCACCTACACTCATAAGAATGGAGAACAGCAGCACTGCATGTACGTGCACCTGATGTATCTTGAATACCTTCTGGGTGTCATTGGTGGTATGTACTTTGGCTTACGCAAACAATTCCGCCCTACAATGCGGGTTGAAGAAACCGACTCATCAAGATCCTGGATGATTCCCAACGTTCTCGACGCAGGATTTAAGCAAACGTCAACTGAAAGCAAAGAGGAGCTCAATCCATTTTTCGCACAGTTGTTCATCAATCCAGCAGTGACCTTCTCGTATTTCTGTCAATATCGCTTTTACAAGCAGAGAGTGCATCCAAAAAAGGTACTGGACGTGTCACCCGACTATGAATGGCGTTATAAAGGTTCCGCAATAAAGAACAACGAGAATACCTTCGCTACCTATTCTGAATACCATTTTTCCGTTTCGCAGGTAATGAAATATGATGCCTACTTCCATCCAACGGACCTTGTTGGTGTGGAGTAGAGCCTAATACCCGGAGCATCTTAGAAATCCTCTTTAGACTGTGGCCAAAAAATACAGTGCTGAGACTACCTCCGCTCGAAGAGATGACAAGACAAAGGGAGTGGTAACTGAACGAGGGGGACACACTTGCCTGACAACTTACATCAGCCGAACGTACCGTCGATATCGGGAAAACCTATCTGGTGACAAACAAATACCGCTGGCTGCTCAGATTAGCGAAGACAAATCGGAACGCGTATGCTTGTAAAGCATAGAACTGAAAATAAGAAAGGTATCTAACAATGGCATATAACTACAAAACACTGAGCGTATCGATAGATCAGGGTGTCGCCTTCGCTACTATCTCTTCACCCCCGATCAACATCATGAACGTTGATATGTTTGTCGACCTGGACCAGTTTACCACCGACGTGGAAGTTGATGATGATGTCAGAGTCGTCGTGATGCAAAGTGCAGACCCTGATTTCTTTATCGCCCACTACGATCTGAATACACTTCTGGAGGTGGATATCAGTCAGGAACCAGCACTAAAGACCGAGTTGCACCCTTATCATATTATGTGTGAGAGAGTACGAACCATGCCAAAACCGACAATCGCAAAGATTGCCGGTCGCGTGGGAGGCGGCGGGTCAGAATTCGCCTCCTCCTTCGATATGCGTTATGGCGTTGTCGGCAAGACCAAGGTGTGTCAGATGGAGGTTGGCCTTGGCATTTTGCCCGGTGGTTCTGGCACCCAGCGCTTACCGCGACTAGTGGGAACAGGTAGAGCGATGGAGATAGTCCTTGGCAGCGCAAGTATCGATGCTGAAACCCTGGCCGACTGGGGGTACCTGAACCGCATATTCAAAGCCGATGAAATCGATGACTTTGTCGATAACTTTGCCCGGCGAATTGCGACATTTCCTGTAACGGCAGTGGCGCTTGCCAAACAATCGGTGAACAACGCAGAACTACCACTTCAGGAGGGTTTGTTGAATGAATCATTACTCTTCGATCGAACGATGGCGACCGATGAAGCGCAAGCTCGTATGAAAATTGCTCTGGAACTGGGTGCTCAAACCAGGGAAAAAGAAATGGATATCGATCAACTATGTCTGAACATCGGCAGCGCCCTCGAAGACAAGGCGTAATTACAATGCTTCAACGCAGATAGTGCGAGATAGAGACAAGGAAAGTTAAGCCACCCGGGTGAAGCCAGAGAATAGGATGGTTTTATTACCTGTACTTGAACTTTGCTGAGGGCAAAATAAAACATGGGGCAACACTTATGTCGTTAGATCTCTCAACCCAGCTTGCTGAGCAGGTTACCGTAAACTAGTTCGTGCAAAACATTGTTTATGCCTCCGGTGCGATCAGTGCCCTTTTCGTTGTCGTCGGCCTGCTTCTCATCGACGTTGGTGCCAGCCGGCGGCGCAGTGGAATCAACTCCACTATTGAAAAACTGGTCGGCTTCTTCATAGGCTTTGCAACTTTCTTTTTTATTGGCTTTCCCATCTGGACGTCCCAATACTACATCATGAACGGCGATACCATGGCCGACTCCATCCGGGACTGGTGGGCCGGCGGGTTACTGGCTAACTCGCTCGCGCAAAATGTTGATCCAGCAGCTTTCGCGGGTATCAAGAATTACCAGATTTTCATCTTCTTCATCGCCGCATTTGCCGGTATTACGAACATCCTGCTGCACTTTGCGGTCGCAGAACGCATGAAATCTTTGACTACCCGGATATCTTCGATATCAGACGAGCCGGTCCAAGGCACCTGTCTTTGGGTATCGGTATCCACTACTGTGTGGGCAACCGACTGGCGGAATTGCAATTGAAATGGCTAAAAGAAGTAATTTGCGGTAAAGCGAGCCATTGTTGCGTTCAATGCAGGTATCAAAAGAGCAGTAGATCTTATAATCGCTGCAACATACTACTTGTGAGTGACTCACCTTGACCTTGATCGAACGACTTGCGAGGAACCAGAACTATCAATTCTGGGCGTTCCAGGTCATCTTCTGGCTATTTTGGTCCAGTTTCTATCTCTATTTTAATTTCGTTCCCTTGATCATTCTCGCTGATGCATTGGTTGCGCTGTTTCTAACGACCGGGCTTAGGTATATATACCAGGCACTCTGGGAGCGACGCGTCCTCATTCGCGTAACGGCAATATTGGGCGGCTCCGCCATTGCAGGACTATTTTGGAACATTTTCAAACGGCATATGGAACTGCAGGCATTTGGCTCCGAGAACCTGGAATCATTTAAGAAACTGGGGCAGCTTGGTTACTACACCAGCCAATACGTAGCATTGTCATTCTGGGTATTCCTTGGCTGGAGTGGGTTGTATGAAGGTTTAGCGGGATATGCTCAAGTTCAGAAAGAGCGGGCAACCAGCCTCAGCGCTAAGGCGATGGCCCACGAAGCCCAGTTAAGAATGTTGCGCTACCAGTTGAATCCTCATTTTCTGTTTAATACATTGAACGCAATCTCAACTCTAATACTGGATTCAAACAACAAAATAGCAAATGAGATGGTCAGCAAACTATCACATTTCCTTCGATATTCTTTGGACAAGGATCCGCTACAGAGAGTAGATCTGGACCATGAAATAAGCACCCTGAAACTCTACCTGGAAATCGAACAGGTACGCTTCGAAGACAGGCTGAAAGTTGAATTCAAAATCGAGAATGACGCAGGGAAAGCCCTTATACCAAGTATGCTGCTGCAGCCGTTGATCGAGAACTCAATAAAGTATGTTGTTGCCAGCAGAGAGGAAGGCGGGAAAATTGAGATCAGCGCAAAGGTGTTTGCGGGCGACCTGCATATCAAGGTTCAGGATGATGGCCCTGGGATTACAATGGAGAATGGCAAATTACCGGAGTTCACCGGCGTCGGCATCGGAAATTTACTCGGACGACTGGAAGAACTCTATGGCCCTGATCATTCCTGCCGGATCAGCGGGGCACTTCCTCATGGCCTCGAGATCGAAATTAGGATACCTTTCGAGACCCTCTCAGCGGACAGCGATTCGCCACAGAACGATTCGCCATAGAACAGGCAGCTATAGCCTGGATCGAAAGAATCGCAGAACACCCAACAGGCCCTCATCACTAACAGGGCTGGCTGCTGACAGGTATATAACCTGCATCGCCTTCTTCTAGTATGTACATTACACTACACTGATCGAAAGAATAATTTGGCAGTACTCCAAGCAAAAATCCATGCAGATTCACCTCTTGAAAACCCGGTTGGTTAATTCCTATATTGTCGAATATCCAGACCAATTATTTGTCATCGATGTCGCGGCGGGCTGTCATGACCATGTAGCAGCATTTATTACTGGGAAACTTGGGCGTGCGCTTGATGAAATCAAACTCATCGTCTGCACTCATGATGACCCCGATCATCTCGGCGGTTTGAGAGCCCTGGCCGCCAGTTGTGGGGCATCGATATGTATTCCCTATGCATCAAAATCTCTGCATCGAAAGGTTCTGAATGATCCGCAGGCTTTCTTCTTCCGCTTTGCTACCGCGTTTCGCGAATCTCTACGAGCGCGAACATGGGATATGTACTCAAATCCAGAAAGATCCAACAAAACCAGAGCGGAAATTGAATCGCTCCAGCAAAGCACAAACCTCAACCTGCCAAAAAAGAAATTCTCCCAGGATCGAATAAAGGATAACGAAGCCCTGCCAATGTTCGATGACTGGAAGCTTCTCCATACTCCCGGCCATTCCTGGGACAGTTGTTGCTACTATCATGAGTCGACGGAGACACTGATTTCTGGCGATACGCTACTCGGCAGCCGAAAACGAGGGCACCTGGTCCCTCCTGCTATTCTCGCAAATCCACGACATTTGAAACGCAGCTACCACAAGTTATCGAAACTAAAGATCAGGCGGGTTTTCCCGGGTCATGGTTCAATGATCGAGGGCAACAACCTAGTTCACCGCAGGCTCTAGACATCCAACATATTGTCGGCATTTAAGGTAAAGGCGGTCAAATACCCACAAGTAGTCTGTAGTGTTAATATAATTGTAAGGGACAAAGTCAGCCACTTTGGTCTTTCCAGCCCTAAGATTGATTTAATACCTGCCAGGCTGGAAATAAAACCTACTTTTATCAGCCTCTAAACAGTGATGATACTAATTGGTGGCAGTAATAGTGACCAACTGCCAAAGGAAGGATGGAGATGGAAATGCAAACAGATGACAAAATCGCTATTCAGAAATTACTCTACCACGCGGCATATAGCTTGGATGTACGCGATCTGGAAACCCTAACCTCATGTTTCGCTGAACAGGCTGTAATTGTATGTCGTCAGAACCTTTTGGACGACATACACTAACAAAATGTCTCTGCTTCAGTTTAAATTAGCAGAAGTGTCTCTTAGCAAATAGGGTTAGGTGGCCCTGTATGAGCTGACGTCACACACTGTCCGTCGTCAAACAAATGGAACAGATGAGCATCCCATTTAAGGGAGTGCTTTGCTCTGTACGTCGTCAGCCCATATGGGACCACTGGCATCATCGTTTCCTCTTAGGGTTAACGATGAGCAAAAACTCTCTCTTATTCAAAATCGTACTTTTGTCCAGTTAGTGTTGACGGACTACAACAGGCGATGGACATACAATAACTTCAACCACGCGCGCGCTATCCGACGGCCGTAGTCCCGTCTTCATTTTGCAGATCTCAGCGGAGCTCACATGAGCTCCCCAATTTGAATCAGTTGGGGTTTCGCCTAAACAAACACCGGGCTCGTAACCTCCATTCACACATGCGACTGTGTAGCTATTATCGTAAAGCACAAGCTTTCCCGGCCCATTAACGTAATCGGCATGTCCCAGTTTACAATTAGCCTCTGACAGTGTATGCGTCACAGTCTGCCAGTCGTCGCCAGAAACCGAGCTCGATCCACCGTCGGTTCATTTCGGCCATTAGAATATCCCTTTTAGGTCACTGGATTTCGGTTGATCCGACCGCCGCAGGTTTCATGGCGTCATGATAAAGCGCCCCGGACTCTTTTCCCGGCTCATCTTTCTGACCCTGGATAAACGATAGACCCAATCGCTGAAACAGGTTGTTATCCGACTTAAGCTCCCGGTTAGGTGCGGTTAACAGTTTCTCTCCGCTGAATATTGAATTTGCACCGGCAAAAAAGCACAGTGCCTGCATCTGGTCATTCATCGATTCTCGCCCGGCGGAAAGACGAACATAAGAAGCCGGCATAATGACCCGGGCAACCGCCACTGTTCGCACAAATTCAAAGGGATCCAGTTCCCCCAGATTTTCAAACGGCGTGCCGGGCATAGGGATCAACAAATTGATCGGTACACTCTCAGGATGTACGGGTAAATTAGCCAGTTGTTGCAGCAAACCAGCCCTGTCTTCCCGGCTTTCACCCATGCCAAGGATGCCACCACTACATATTTTCAGCTCTGCATTTCTGACGTGCGCAAGGGTATCCAACCGATCCTGATAACCTCGAGTGGTAACAACTTCCTCGTAGTATTCCGGCGAAGTGTCAAGATTGTGGTTGTAGTAATCCAGCCCTGCCTCCGCAAGTTCTTTCGCCTGTGCAGCTGTTAACATACCCAGTGTCATACATGTTTCCATACCCATTTCTTTTACCTGCGAGACCATCTGCAGGATTGCTGGCATATCCTTTTCCAATGGACAACGCCATGCCGCTCCCATGCAGAAGCGACTGGCACCATTTTCTTTCGCCTTTTTTGCAGCCTCTAAAACCTGCTCGATCGCGAGGAGCTTCTCCTTCTCCAACTCCGTCTGGTAGTGGCCACTCTGTGCACAGTATTTGCAGTCTTCCGGGCAGGCTCCGGTTTTGACACTGAGAAGCGTGCTCACCTGTATTGAATTTGGATCAAAATACTGCCTGTGAATCGTTTGCGCCTGAAAGAGCAAATCATTGAGGGGCAACTCATATAAGCGCAGGATCTCAACAGAGTCCCAATCATGCCGCTCTGTACTATCGCTATCCAAACTTTTCTGTAAACTCATAAAGTGCACCTATTGGATTCGTATGTGCTGAAACCGGCTTTTGCAGGGCAAGCACATGAGAGTGCTTTCAGGGTCGTGCTTATTCGGGATAAAGTCAACTGACAAGAGATGTCACAGAAGAAGAAGTTGATAAGTAAATCCAACCTTACCCATGCCAGCGAACTTGCCTTTCCTCTAAATACGTTTTCGCCTCAATTTTTTCGCCGTTTATGATGAACAGTTCATCATTATAAGACACCTCAATCGCATATCGAGATTTGAAACCGCTGTAGGAAGTTGTGCTGTGATTTTCTAATCGATATTCTTTTGAGGCACTTTTTAGGTCATCTAATTGGATTAGTACAGCTCTAATGTCTGGTTTCAAGATATCTAAATTGCATTTCGGATCGCTTAGGGATTTCTTACAAGCGCTCATGGACTCCATCTGCCTTCTCAGGTGTTCGATGGTTTCTGTTTGTGCTACCACGAGAGGAATTCCAAAAACAAATAGCGTAACAACAATAGCAATCAAAATTTTCATTACTAAATGATCCGTCCACGTCTTCGAACATTGTTATTCAGTTGAAGCTAAAAACACACTAGGATTTGGTATAGTTTAAATGATGTAAGACGACTTTATGCACCTCGAAGTGAAATAAATTGTAAAGGATGGGGATAGTTGATCCTGCCCACCCTTACATGCCTCCGCGAACGCCTGCTCAAATAGCCAATCTTCTAATCACAGTAGATTGTGTTTACGGTAGGACCAAACCCAATACCATCGTCATTCTCGAGATTACCATCAGCATCATGCAACCTTGTCCCAACATCGATCCGCGCTAACAGGGCTGCTGTAATGCTCACATCACTGCTTAGATGGATTCGTTTGAATACTTTTTTCCAGTGCTTCCAATAGCCATAAGCAAAGGGAGCTTCACGAACAAATTTCAGTATAAGACCCTGGTATTCTGTCCATTGACTAACACTTAGGTTACTCAAAGCAAAGCCGAGCCCTGTACTCAATTCCAATATGCCTGAATCAGGCAACTCTAAATAATGATCTAAGGGGTCTTGGACCTCATCTAATTCTGCGCCCCACTCAAATTCAAAGAAACCTTCAGGCAAATACTCTGTTTTTGACTCTGCCTGAAAATATTTTCCAACACGCTCTAAATCAGAGAAATATACCCTCCAATCAATCGTTGTATCACAAGAGCCCAAATCAACAATAAACCGCCAGCGCTTCGAGTTGTCTTTCCTCACGCCCCATTCGGAGTACTCTGTACGATAGTATTCAGTTGTTACTTGGTTGCATCCCGAGGCAGTAAGCCTCTCTGGGGCGGGTTACAACCTGTTATGGGTTACCATCGGCAATCTGTTGTCGGGGAGTCTTTTCATGGCGGGCGGGTACTGGCTCTATTTCGGTGGAACCGCGGGCCGTTAGCTCACACCCGGCACCGAAACCTGGAGCATCAATCGCTGAGTTCAATAATTTAAGACGGGAGATCTTCAAGAATACGCTGTGAACCTGATAAACGTTGCGCTGGTGAGCCCGGGGGCGTTGTGAGATCGACCTCAGATCGTGTCACTCGCTCCCCGAATCAGAGTTAGCTGCCTGCTGTTCACGCCACTCCTTTTCCAGCAAGCGAGCGCCTCTCAAGATGTTCCCCATCGCATAGTTCCCCTCGTGACAGGCGTATTCATAAAGTCTGTCGTCAGGTTTTGATTGCCACATGTAGCGACCGTTCCAGGGTGCTGCCCATACAGTCTCATCTGTCACAGCAAAATCGTAGTAAAGGTTACCGTCCTCTTGCAGGGTAAATTGTTCGGTCACGTGCAGGTTCTCATCTGCTCCTGGAAGACCATTGGTTTTGCGGAAGTGTTTAGCCTCTACAACAAGCGTGTCTCCCTCCCAGTGACCGACCGAATCGCCCAACCACTGACCGCCCGTCAAAGGCGCGTGTTCGGTGTCGATTCGGATGATTCGAGCATCATGCACCATCTCGTGCAGAATCATGATGTGACTCTCTGTTTGAACTATGCGTTTGTAGTTGTTATACAAGCTAGGGATAGTTGGCACCGCCGAGGCAAAAGAAATCAGGCATCGCTCAGAAGGTGCGAGTGACTCCGGGCCATCAAAGGGACCCGGGCCATCTAGAGTAAGCCATGAGGCGCTACCGGTGTTTTCGTGAAAGAAGCTTTGGTAAACCTCATCCAGACGATCAGAGACACCGGGTTGCCTCGGTGGATACCGTCCATTGGGCGGGTCATAGATGATCGAGGTTGGCACATTGCCCTTGACCGTACCAAGTGAACTACCCGGATCAACCCAGAAGGCGTTGTATCCACCGACACCGCCAGCACCGGCGGTGTTGTTGCCATCGCCACCAGCCTCTGGTGCCTCGCGGTCAGGGTCACTGTCGCGATAGATGGCCCAGTTCGAAGTTACTTTGAAGATCCAGTTAAGGAAGCGAGCCACCCATGGGTATAGGTATTCTGTTTCCCCCAACCATTCAGGCCGCTCAGTTGGAGTAAGGGTGCCAGTATCGTACACGCCAGACATGTCGGGTTTGCCCGACAATGTGCGCGGGATATCCGCAAGCGTTTGGAAACTTAGGAGAATGACCAGTGGAAGAATAAAAAGTTGGAATTTGAACATGGGTCTTGGCAGAGAGTAGATGGGATCCCGTATTCTACTCCGTTATGCGATCCTTTTACTAAAATGTCGCTGATGAGCACAATCATCGCGTTTTCTCTGCAAGTCGTTGAGGGTCTGCCTTCACCAATATCTGAAGTGAGGAATTTCTCCACCAACTCGCAGGAGCCCGAATAGGAGATAACGGGAACTTCATCATTCCTTCAAGGTCATTGTCTAAATTCACCCGACTGCGATATGCTTATCCTGAAACGGGATTCTACTCAAATAGTCCCGGACTGGTAGGCAAAAGATCAACAGAGGATGCAAGAGATGGAGTTCTTAGTTGCACTCGAAGCTAGCGCTTTCTCTATGTGGGTGAAAGAGTCTTCAACTGCATACGTCGCTGTCCTTGCGTTTCATACTATTGGCCTGACGTTTTTGGTTGGTATCAGTGGTGCAACAGCAATGCGGATATTGGGTGTTGTTCCGAGTATGCCTTTGGCCCCCATGGCAGACTTTTTCCCGTTAATGCTTGTGGGGTTCTTAATTAATCTTCTAACGGGGTCCGTTCTCCTGTGCCTCTATCCCACTGACTATCTGGTGGATCCTGTAATTTACATTAAGCTGGCAGCCATTGTGGTTGCTTTAGTGATGATTAATAAAATCAACACCCATGTCTTTGCTCACGAAGATCCAGAAACACGGGCGCAGACTAAAACAGCAAAAAGATATGCTGCGACACTACTCTGTATGTGGCTTATTTCTATTGTTGCAGGAAGGGTTATAGCCTACACCCTGCCGACCAGGCTGCAGACCGCTGCTGCGGTTTTAATAGTGGTAAGTGCAGTATTGCTTGTGGGTTACCTTGTTGGACGCAGTCGTGGCTGGATTAAATCGTCGTGACTCAATGTAATGGCACCGCAATGAATTTTTCAGGAAGAGGTTAGCTAATGCTGGAACAACTACCAGAAACACTTTTTCAGCTTGCTTTTGTGGAAGAGCTTATCGGCACGTACCGCTGGGTCTGGCCTCTTTGTGAAGTCATCCACTTTATTGGATTGACGTTTCTAGTCGGCATCATCACAATTTTTGATATCCGACTGATGGGCGTGGCTAAAAGCATGCCGCTTTCTGAACTCAGGAGACTATTACCTTGGTCAGTATTCGGTTTTGTACTCTGCGTGCTGAGCGGCCTTGTTTTCTTTACCGGTCTTTGGGCGAATGTGAAAGTACACCCGGTTGAAGCATTGGTGATTGACCCCTATCTCCAGATAAAACTTCTCTTTATTGCATTTGCTGGTATCAACATCTTAGTGTTGTATCAGAGTGGCATGTCTAAAGTAATCGAAAACCTGGGTCCGGGTGAAGATGCTCCTGCATTGGCCAAGTTCATTGGCGCCACATCCTTATTTCTCTGGGTTGGTGTTGTCTACTGGGGGCGACTGATCCCCTGGGGGATTTGAGACTGGTCATGCTGATATCAAAGGAATTGCGACCTCAAGGAGACTTGCATGTCTAAACCCTGGCGCCATGTAGCAATTACACTCCTACTCGCCGCGGTCTTGTTTGTGGGTGTAACCTACCTTCTGATGTATTGATATCTGTGGAATAAGTATATTGTCCCCGAATTGTTCTGCCATTGTGCACGCCCCAATTCACTTGGTCCTGTGCGTTATAGGTTTTTCAGCCGACTGAGCGTACCAGACCTCGCTATCAGAAACTGAGCGGCCTGTTTGTACAATTTCGAAGATGGTTTTACAATCAAGGCTCCTTTAAGCATCAAAATAGTCCATAGTGAACCTAATAAAAGTCAAAATCCTTTCTGTATCATTCCTACTTGTTACTTTTAATTTCGCTCAAGCAGAAGACTCACCCTACAGGGCACCGCGTGGTCCTGATGGGATTCACCCTGACCTCAACGGTATCTGGCAAGCGCTCAATGAGGCGAACTATGACCTCGAGTTTCATATGGCTAAAGCGGCGATGGCACTTCGCGATGGTCCTCATGGATCTGTCCCAGCCAAGGCCGTACTCGCGCTGGGTGCTGTCGGGTCAGTACCACCGGGAATTGGTGTGGTTGAAGGGGGGGAAATACCCTACAAACCGGAAGCCACAAAAAAGAGAGACGAAAATCGCAGGAACTGGTTGGATAATGATCCCGAAATCAAATGCTATCTTCCCGGCGTACCAAGAGCAACCTACATGCCCCATCCGTTTCAGATTTTTCAGAGCGAGTCTGAGTTCTTCATCGCTTATCAATACGCCGGAGCAGTTCGCGACATCTACTCTGTAGATCCCGGTCCCGCACCCATAGACTCATGGATGGGTCAGTCTGTTGCCTCCTGGGAGGGAGAGACGCTGGTACTGAATGTGACAGGTCTGAATCCGGAAACATGGTTCGATCGTTCTGGTAACCATCATGGTGATAAGTTACAGGTAACAGAACGCTATACACCCATGGGGCCGAATCATCTTCATTATGAAGCCACCATTACTGACCCGGACACCTTTACTAAACCCTGGAAAATCAGTATGCCTTTGTATCGTCGCATGGAGACAAATGCCCAGCTGCTGGATTTTAAATGCGTCGAGTTTGTTGAGGAGTTGATGTACGGTAAATGGCGACGTAATCCTCTGGATTAGATTGTAAGGAGTCCAGCTACAGTAAATGAGAAATCCTACAATAGGACTATCTAAGGGTTGCATCTCACTGGCTCCTACTTCGGTTGTTGGCCCAGTCCACATTGAATCTTTACCAGATCTCAGTGGTACTATGACGTGGCAACCCTGACTCCGATGGGACATACTTTGCATGCACTTCTTTTTGGAAGCTGATGTTGTTGCGCAGGGAGGGAACTAACTCCCTTTCGTTATTTGGAGACACCTATGATATCTAGACTGTTTGTTCCTATGCTAGTCTTTGTACTTATGCTAGCTACACCTACAAAAATCAATGCTCATCACGCTTTTGGTGCGGAATTTGATCCTAACAGACCCCTGGTACTTCGTGGCCCTGTGACCAAGATCGAGTGGATTAATCCCCACGCGTGGATTCATCTTGAAGTAACCGACGAGAATGGCAGCAAAGAAAGCTGGATGGTGGAAGGTGGTACGCCTAACACTTTGCTACGAAGAGGTATCAATAAAAACTCTCTGAAGATTGGTACAGTGATCGTTGTCGATGGCTATCAAAGTAAGGACCGTTCAAACCGGGCTAATGGACGAGATATTACCTTCGCCGACGGGCGCAAAATCTTTATGGGCACAACGGGTACGGGTGCGCCAATAGACGGTCGTGATCCTAACGAGAGTTAGATGAAGTTACTTCAACTAGGGTTGGTCATCCTGATCCTCGTACCCGGTTGCAGTAGGCAACAAGAAACCGAATCAGGCGTCTTCAAGATCACTGGTGATACCAAACACGTTATGATGCTGGTTCTGGAACCAGCATCTGATGTTATTTGGGATTCAAGCGGCAGTATTATTACTGCGCAAGGGGTTGAGGATCTCGCACCCACAACAGAAGAAGAATGGTTAGCAGTAAAACACAGTGCTGCAGTGATAGTTGAATCGGGAAACCTCCTACTGTTACCTGGCCGTTTCAAAGATAACAAGGACTGGCAGGAAATTTCCTACGGATTGATCGATGTAGGTCAACGTCTGATCACCGCTATCGACGCTAAGGATAGCCAAGCCATGTTCGATCTTGGAGGGCGACTCTACAATGTCTGCGTCTCCTGCCATCAGTTGTACTTGACTCCGGAACAAAAAAGGACCCTACCTTAAAACATCTTTTCTGGTGACAAATCCATCACGGAATTCCTTGGTGTGGGTATAAAAGCCTGCAGATCGTAGCTTCACACTAACCGCCTCTGACTCACGATTCTCCCAATACCATCCATGAATTCCAGAAAATGNGGCTGTAAAGGTACCGGATGCTCTCAACTGTTTTCCAGTCTCATAGCTCTCCGCAAATCCCTCGGGGCCCTGTTCCGGCTCACCATGAAAGTTAAACGATACGACGCTTGTGGCTTCCCAGAAAAATATCATGGTGCTGTTCCCGCGCAAGTAATACTTGTATTCAACTGACTCGTAGGGCTGTAATACATACTCGACGGAATCAGTAGCGAATACATTCTGCTCAGCCACGACACTCTCCCATGCCGGTTCAGTAGAGAGCCCGAGAACGCCAAGTATTGCACCGGTACCCAATGGGTCATAGCTATATTCAGCGGGCAGAATCAATGTAAAGGTAAGTACGACTGACACCATCAGTGCGCCAGCCGTGGCAATCGCGATTTTATGAGTTTGCTTTTTCATGATGGGGTTACCAGCAAGTACCCGGAAATATGATATCCGGCAAGCAAGAATCCNAAGGTCATTAAAACCGTATTCGTTAAGAATGCATGTCTATGAAAATCTGCACTCCGTCGCCATTGCCACAGAGCTGCCAAAATGAAAGTTAATGCGATCCCTTGCCCCAATTCCACTCCAACGTTAAAGCTAAGAATATTTGTCACCAATCCGTCTTCCGATAGAGCGAAATCCTGCAATTTAGTCGCTAGGCCAAGACCATGAAATAGCCCAAATACGAAAACAGCAACTCGTGTGTCAATCTGAATTTTAAGTAGCTCGGAAAAGCCATCCATATTTTCAAATGCCTTATAAACNACGGACAATCCAATGACCGCATCGATAAGATAGGCATTAATGTGCAGTTCTGCCAACACACCGAANAGCAACGTGATGCTGTGGCCAAGAGTAAACAGTGACACATACAGCAAAATATCGATTGGCCGGTATAGGAAGAAAATAACACCGACGATGAACAGCAAATGATCAACGCCGGTGACCATATGTTTTGCACCAAGATATAAGAAAGCCACGATAGCTGGGCCGCTTATACCTTCAAGAAAGCGTGAATTACTCTCTGAAATGTTGTGGCAATATCCAAGTAGAGGAAAAATGGCTAAACATAAACCCGCTGCTACCAGAAATAGTTTTGGTTTGGTTTGACAAGTCACTTTATACTCGGCAAGCAAGGTAATACATACCATCCNGGAAAGAACAATATCACAGTATTACATNATCCCCGACGCTTGCCCTTGTTCTTACCTTCCCAGCCTTTGTTAGACTAGGCGCATAACTTGAAGTGGTTTGTATTTCCTTTCCTCCCAGCACTGCTTCGCCGAACTAAAGCCTCGCTGATTTACAGACGCACCAAGAATCTGAGGGCTGTGCAGCCGAGGTAGAAGATGGCCTAAACAACTCGAAAGAAACTGGAGTTTCAGATTCTGCAGCTTCTATTTTCGCTACCTTTTCTGATGAAAAAGTCCAGACTGTTGAGATATTATCAACCCAAATGTCGGCAGGTTAGGGGCGACTCGAGATAGCACTGCTAAAACTGGAGCCAAGGAGAACAATATTATGTTGAATCTTTCAATACCCAAACACGTTGAANCCATCCGAGCAAAGGTCCTCGAATTCGTGGAGCAGGAGGTTTACCCGGTAGAAAATGTCCTCTATGACGAAGAACGTACAAGTGCCAAGCGCAAGGAAGTAATGGATGGTCTCATGCGCAAAGCAAAAGATGATGGTCTGTGGGCCCTTGGCCATCCTGAGGAAATTGGAGGAGGAGGCTTACCGTTTATGGATTATGTGTTTATCAATGAGGTTGTCGGGAGATCTGCCGCGGCCACCGTGGCACTAGGTACACACTCACTTCAGGATTCCATCATGCTTCATCGCTACGCCAATGAAGAATGGCGCAACAAGTATTTGCGTCCGCTGGTGGACGGTGAGGTATTCCCCAGCTTTGGCATGACAGAACCTGGTGTTGCAAGCTCTGATCCCACGCAATTACAAACGAAGGCTGTTCTCGATGGAGATGAATGGGTCATCAATGGTCGAAAATGGTTTACCTCAGGCGCAGGCAGCGCTGCTTATACCACCGCGATGGTGCGAACAGAGATGGACGCTCCTGATCACCAGGCCTTTTCTATGATCGTCGTACCAACGGAGACCCCAGGTTACAATATTCTAAGGGATGTAAAAGTCATGGGTTCCTACGAGGGCCACTATGAAGTGGACTATGACAATGTCCGCGTACCAAAAGACAATCTACTTGGACCAAGGGGACAGGGTTTCAAGATCGCCCAGGACCGCCTGGGACCAGGCAGGATATTCCACTGTATGCGTTGGCTGGGACAGGCTCAACGTGCATTTGACCTGATGTGTAACAGAGCCAACAACAGAGTCGCTTTCAAGAAAACACTCGGGGAGCACCAACAGATTCAAAAGTTCATCTTTGATTCTGCTGCAGAGATTCAGGCCAGCAGACTGCTTACTCTTCATGCAGCACAAAAAATTGACCAAGGAGATGAAGCTAGGGTAGAGATAGGTCTTATCAAAGTCTATGGTGCAACGATGCTGCACAATGCAATCGATCGTGCAATACAGGTGCATGGGGCACTGGGAGTCACAGAGGATACACCGCTGGAGCGCATGTACCGCCAGGCACGATTTGCACGTATCTATGACGGAGCTGATGAAGTGCATGTTCAGACCACCAGTCGACGTATCCTAAGACAGTATAGTCAGGGGAGCAGCTTTGACTTCGGATTGCGTTAAGCAGGAAAAGGGGAGGCAATGAAGGACGTTGCAAGGACATCGCCTGGTCACATACCGTATCCACTGCCATGCGTTCGACCCTGTATCAATTGTCGCTCAATCCGGAAAACCCAATGGAATATCGATATGGCGATGGATTTCGGCCCATCGAGGCTGAATCGGTTGAGATTACCGTGCGCGATACCAGCGGCAAACTCATTGAGGAGCAGCACACAACCTATCGAAGTCATTACGGCCCGATTGTCGTGAGCGATCAGCTGCCCTGGAGCGCCGAATTTGCCTACACGGTTCGCGATGCCAATATCAATAACGATCGTACATCAGAAACCTATCATGCACTCAATATCGCCACTTCTATCGACGATGTTGAGAAAGCCATCAGTCTACAAGGCGTCGCATGGACGAATACGATTGCGGCAGACCGACACGGTACAGCATTTTATGCAGACATCTCCGTGACCCCAAATATAGATACGACACTCCTGGAAGAATGCAGGGTAACACCGAAAGACATCCCATCCTGGGTGATTGTTCTTCAAGGTGACGGTCCTGATTGCGAATGGCGGCAGGATCCGCGCTCTGCCATTGCTGGCACTTTGCCAGCTGAGGAAATGCCGAGATTGAGGCGCGATGATTACGTGACTAATTCGAATGATAGTTACTGGCTGTCAAATCCAAACGCGCCACTTGAAGGCTATTCGCCCATCATCGGTCCCGAACGTACCGCGCGTTCGTTGCGAACACGCGCGGGACTCAAACTGGTTGAAGAGGGACTTGCGCACGGTAATCAGTTCACGCCAGACGAGGTCCAAGACATGCTTTTCAGTCACCGAAATTTCGGTGCCGAGTTACTATTGGACGACGTGCTGCAGCTCTGCGAAGATGAAGTTCAACCGGTTCAGCTGGAAGATGGGCCGGTTGATATCACTCCCGCGTGCCGGGCGCTTGCCCAGTGGGATCGCAGACAGGCAATTGACAGTCGTGGAGCCCAGGTGTGGACCGAGTTTTGGCGCAGTGCTAATCAGACAGCCAATCTTTATGCGATACCATTCGATGCCCGCGATCCCGTGAACACACCGCGCGGCATCAACATCGGTGATCAAGCGGTTCGCGATGCGATGCGTTCAGCGCTAGCTCATGCCCTGGTAATACTGCAGGAGGCCGGTATTTCAGCGGACGCGAAATGGGGTGATGTCCAGTTTGCCGAGCGCAATGGCAGTCGCATTCCTATTCCTGGCGGCCAGGGCTGGGCGGGAATGTTCAGCATGATCGTCGCCAATTTAAACGAGGAAAAAGGCTATACGCCCATCGTACATGGCAACAGTTATATCCAGGTGATCTCATGGGATGAATCAGGCAGACTCGATCCGCGTGGAATTCTCACCTACTCGCAGTCACAGGAGCCTGAGTCGCCACACTACGCTGATCAAACTGAGCTGTATTCTCGTGGTGAATGGGTGAGGTTTCCCTTTGAGGAAGCGAAGATTGCAGCCGACCCCAATTTGAGGACTCTGCGACTCACTGAATGAGACCAGTTACAGACTTGAGCTTATATTGTGTAGGCTTCACAGCATACTTAGTTTCTCGCTCCGACCGAGAAGCCTAATTGCTTGACCTAGTCTGATGCACAACATATAGATGGAGTCATAAAATGAAGGGATTAATTATCACTCTACTGCTTTTCAGTTTTGTGCTGACCGCATGTGAGCCAAGTGACAGCCGACCAGGTTTGTGGCTGTCCGGGGAAGTGGAAGCTTTTCCATCAGATTGGTCATTTTCCGACGATTTCGAACTGATCGCGGTTCAGGTTGACACCCCTTACGGACTGCCACATTCGGTCACCATCTGGTGTGTGCAAGTGGATGGTAATCTATACATCGCAGCAAGAGCACCCGAGAGCAAGAACTGGCCAGGTTGGGTAGAAAAGAACCCCGATATCAAATTGAAGTTTGGCGATAGGGTATTTGAAGGACGCCTTCAAAAACTTGAAGACCCTGATGCAATAGGACCAATAAGCACCGCTTATTCAATCAAGTATCATTTAACTCAAGATCTTAATAACGATGATGAAGGACCTCGCAGTTGGTTCTGGCAGGTGCTTGATCGACAGGGGTAGCTTATCCACGTTACAACATTAAGAGGCGAAGAGTTTCGTCACTACTGTGTGACGTCAGCCCATATGGTACCACCTAGCCCTGTTTGCTAAGAGACACTTCTGCTAATTTAAACCGAAGCAAAGGAGTCTCAAAT
>PBYU01000004.1 GCA_002730035.1 Gammaproteobacteria bacterium
CCTGGTTGAAATCCCAGCAATACCTGACAGAAGACAAAAACTTCCTGGAAATATTATCGAAAGTGGGGGAAATCCTCGAGGACGGTCTGATTAGTCCTGAGGAACTGGAGCAGATAGAGTCCCGGATCCAGGAAATTGTCTCTGAAAATGTGTCTGATACGCCCCCCGGGGTGAGCCATGTCGACGAGTTAATCGGATTTTTAACAGGAGTTGCCTCTGACGGCATGCTAAACGACGAGGAAGTCGGTGCGCTTAACGAATGGCTCACCCGTAATGAATCCATTAAAGATCGCTGGCCTGCCAGTGCGATTCTCGATCGTCTGAGCCATATTCTCGAGGACGGTATCATTACAGACGAAGAGAGAAAAGATCTATTGGTGACCGTAAACCAGGTGACGGGCACCGATCTAGAGGTGGGTGAGGTTTGTTACGAGGTATCTACTGAAGTCTGGGAAGACAAGACAAGATCGACTCACTGGCAATTGCCGGGTCCACTTTTTGTCTGTCTGGGGAATTTGTCAGTGGTGATCGCAAAGCAGTAGATACTATGCTGCATTGTCTGGGCGCGGAAACGTCACCGAATGTCGGTAAACATGTTGACTACCTGGTAATTGGTACTATGGCCAGCCAGGATTGGCTCTACACCACCCATGGCCGCAAGATCGAAAAGGCATTGCTGCTCAAGCGAGATGGACACGAGATAACAATTATTACTGAACGAACACTGTTGAAATTTACCAAGTAGGTTATTTCTTTCTTTTACCCCACACCATAGCAGGGATCAGCTCACCTTTTGCTGAGCTGTCGATGAGTACGCCAATGCGGCGCTGTCGAGTTTTTTCCTGTTTGGCATTCATTATCCACCAGTCGTAGCGCTTCCTGGTAGAGGGTGGCAGTTTGCTGTAATACGCCCATGCGGGTTTGTTACTGCGAATTAATTTTTTATACTTTTGTGTCAGTACTACTTTTGCCTGTTCGTAAGGCGCCTTGCCAGTATTTTTCTCAGTCCGCTTCGAATATGCGGCTAAGCCGGCGGGACTGACCAGCCCTAATTGCTGCAGTTTCTCGATTCGCTCTATATTGACATGACTCCAGTGGCTGTCGGAATTTCGGGGAGTGAATCGAATCTTGTAGCCTTCATCATCTATGGATTTTCGTAGTCCGTCGATCCACCCGAAGCAGAGACCTTCATCAACCGATTCCGGCCAGGTGATGCTTGCCATCCCTGTGTGCTTCTTGTAGTAGCCAACCCACAGTTCAGGCTTTTTGGCGTGATGGATTTGCAACCATTCTCTGAACCTGGCTTGGTTCTCGAAAAATAAAGGTTTCTCCGGGCTCATTTTGGGATCCCTGAGTGCGGATAGACGGGATTGCTTAATTTTACTTGCATAGTTTAATACTCTAATCTGCCTCGCAGAACATAACATCAAAAGGGGGTTTGCATGTCTGCCGATTTAATATTGTCACTGTGTAGCAATGTTGTTCTACCGGGCTGGCTGTTGCTGGTTTTCCTGCCTAAATGGAAATGGACTCTAGGATTAATCTGTAGCGGAATTATTCCCTTTATTCTCGGATTGGTCTACGTGGGACTGTTTCTGTCGCAGCTCGGCAGCATGCCGGAAGGCGGCGGATTTGGCTCGCTGGAGGGCATTGGCATCCTGTTTTCCAATCCTTATGTGCTAGCGGCGGGCTGGATACATTACCTGGCGTTCGATCTATTCGTAGGGGCCTGGGAAGTGAACGATTCGCAGCAACGCGGCGTATCTCACTGGCTTGTCATCCCTTGCCTGATATTCACCTTTATGCTGGGACCAACCGGGCTTGCACTGTACCTGGTTATTAGGACCGTGGTGATACGGGAGTTTGAGATTTATAAACCACAGACTGATAGTCCATGAATAGCTACTACCATTTCGCCTTGAAACGAATGCTCAAGCGACTTGAGGGAGCCGCCTGAGTCATTCGATTTGATTTACTTCCTGCCCATCATACCTTGTAGAGCCGAGGGAATATCTGCCGGGAAGACGATAAACTTGGAATTATCAGAAGAGGATAGCTCCTGCAGTGAGTTGATGTATTTCTCGCCAAGCAGATAGACGACGGGTAATTCTTTCTCGCCTATGGCTTCGGTTACCAGGGTGATTGCTCGCTTGCTAGCCTCAGCCAATATGACCTGGGCTTCAGCCTCGCGTTTCGATGCTTCCAACTCACCTTCTGCATTCAGAATTGCAGCCTGTTTGTCACCGTCGGCTCGAGTCACCGTTGCGCGACGAGCTCGCTCGGCAGCTGCCTGCTCCTCCATCGCGCTCTGCATGGTGCCCGAGGGGTTGATGTCCTGGATCTCCACGGTCTTTAGCGTGATACCCCAGTCGGCAATATCATCAGAGATGGCCTCCTTGAGCTTTGCCTTGATGTGATCGCGGGAAGACAGGGCGTCGTCCAATGTCATTTCACCGACAATTGAACGTAAGGAAGTCTGCACTAAAGTTTGAATAGCTATCACGTAATTCTCTACTCCATACACCGCTTTCTCTGGCGATATGATATTAATATAAGCGACAGCATTGGTGACGAGTACGGCATTGTCTTTCGTGATGACTTCCTGTGAAGGAATGTCGAGAACAATATCTTTGGTTGTGACCTTAAAAGCCACGGCATCTATGTAGGGAATGATGAAGTTAAGCCCTGGCGTTAGGGAGGAGTTGTATTTTCCGAGGCGCTGTACTACCCACTTAAATCCTTGCGGTACCTGCCGCACACCTTGCGCAACAGTAATGAGTAGGAATACAGCTACGGCAATTCCTATTATAAATCCTGGTTCCATGGTGTTACTCCTTTAGGTTAAAGCTTGTCTCAATGCATCTGAGATCAAGCTTTTTTTACAATCAGTGAGTTTCCAGATAAATCCACCACACTGACTCGATCCCCGATATCAAGGTCTTCCTGCGAAATTATCAGCCATTCGTCCGAGCCTAGTAGCGGCGCAGGAAATCGGACCTTGCCTCTTTTCTCTCCATTTGGAATTTTTAACACCTGCCCAATTTCACCTAACAATGTTTCTCTGGACAATCCAGCTTTGGTTTTGTCTACATTGAGTGGTTTGATTAGCTTAAACCAGGCGAACGCGAAGGCAGTTGAAGATACTGCCCACATTATGATTTGTGCGGTTTCTGTTATGGCAGGTAATGGAATCAGCAACAATCCAACGACAACTGCAGCCGCACCAAACCAGAAAATAAAGAAGGAACCTAGAAAGATTTCGAAGAGCATCAGAGCGATGCCGAAAACAATCCAGTGCCAATAGAGAAGTGCAAAATCCATGATTCGTCTCCTTTTTAGCAATAGGCCATTATTAATCCGTTTACGCGGCCTATACAACCGATATATTGGGACGAAACTAAAATAATCAAGTGGTTCAATCAGTTAGGAGCAGATTAAGTGAATCCAACCGGCTCTGCATCGCTCATGTAGAATAGACATGTGCTGTCTCACTTATTTCTCCCAACTGCTTAATTTCTATGCAACAACTCAATCTAGGTGGCAGTGGTCCTGTATTGCATTTCTCGCATGCGAATGGCTACCCTCCCATGGCATACCGGGCCATGCTGGAGCCTTTTTTGGATAAATATGAAGTTATCGCGAGTTTGCATCGTCCTGTCTGGAAACCTCCTCCGGAGCCATCATCACTCGAGTCGTGGCGGGATTTTGGCTCCGATCTTGTGCAGTTAGTCGGCTCGATTAATGAGCCAGTAATCAGTATTGGTCATTCCATGGGAGCGGCAGCAATTGTGATGGCGGCGGTTCAAAAACCACAGCTGTTTACAAGAATAGCGCTGATCGAACCGGTGTTAATGTCTCCCAAATACTTCTATTTGCTGAAATTGTTGCGGCCAATTGTTAAGCGGAGAGTACCGCTCATCCGTAAGACCCTGGAGCGAGTTGATCAATGGGCTTCCAGGGAGGAAGCTTACGAGCATTTCAGACCCAAATCGGTTTTTAAAGAAATAAGCGATGACGTGTTATGGGACTATGTGAATCATGGCATGAACGAAACCCAAGATGGTAGGGTGCGATTGGCCTATAGCAAGGAATGGGAAGCTCATTGTTATCTGAGAGCACATAATATTTGGAGCTTGCTTCGCAAACTCGAATTGCCAGTTTTGGCAATCAGAGGAAGCGACTCTAATACGGTGTCAGAACAGGCCTGGGAGAAATGGCAAGCCATGTCCCCACAGCACCAGTATATTGAGTTAGAGGGAGCAGGGCACCTCGTGCCGTTCGAAAGACCCGGAAAGCTTGTTGCTACAATTGGCGATTGGATAGGGAAGAACGAGCGATAGAAATTCGATTGTTGTTCTATTCAAGTTAGTGCTCAATGCGAACTGAGTTATTGATTGAATCATTGTGAGAGCGTGTTAAGTGAATTTAAGAGACAAAAAACTATTTAGTCAGCAATGCTATGTCGATGGAAAGTGGAGCGACGCCGATAGCGGGTCTACATTCGATGTAGTGAATCCAGCAACGCAAGAAGTGTTGGGTTGTGTTCCGCGCATGGGAAAATCAGAAACGCGCCGCGCTATCGAGGCTGCTCATGCTGCATTCAAAACCTGGTCTCGACTACCGGCCAAGCAGCGATCAGTCACGCTTCGCAAGTGGTTTGAGCTCATATTGGAACACCAGGAAGACCTGGCGATGCTTATGACTATGGAGCAGGGCAAGTCATTGACAGAATCGAAGGGAGAGATTACTTACGCTGCATCCTTTATTGAATGGTTTGCCGAAGAAGGGAAACGTAGTTATGGCGATGTCATTCCTCACACCCAGGAAGGCAAGCGCTATCTGACGCTAAAACAACCGATAGGTGTGGTGGCAGCTATAACACCCTGGAATTTTCCGGCGGCAATGATCACCAGGAAGGCAGGACCTGCGCTCGCAGCAGGGTGCACGGTAGTGCTGAAGCCCGCTAGCAGCACACCTTATTCGGCGCTAGCGTTGGCTGAGCTGGGAGTGCGCGCCGGCCTACCGCCTGGAGTCTTCAATGTCATTACTGGCGCGTCGGCAGAGATCGGTGCTGAATTAACCGGCAATCCACTGGTGAAAAAAATCACCTTTACCGGTTCCACAGAAATCGGTAAGCAACTCATTGCTCAATCTGCAGCGACGGTTAAAAAAGTGTCCATGGAACTCGGTGGCAATGCGCCTTTTCTGGTGTTTGACGATGCGAATCTCGATGCGGCAGTAGAAGGGGTGATGGCATCGAAATTTCGCAACTCCGGGCAGACCTGTGTGTGCGCTAACCGGATCTATGTACAGGCAACCGTAGTTGACGAATTTATTGCCAAACTGCAGATTGCAATGGAGGGACTCAGGGTAGGCAATGGTCTCGATGCTGGCACGAATCAAGGCCCGTTAATCGACCAGGCGGCCGTCGAGAAAGTCGAAGAGCACCTGGAAGACGCAGTTTCAAAAGGAGGCCAGGTATTGTGCGGAGGCCAACGGCATGAGCTCGGTGGCACTTTCTTCCAGCCAACCCTGGTGGTCGGTGCAGCCCAGAACATGAAAATAGCCCGTGAAGAGACGTTTGGACCTTTAGCGGCGGTATTCAGATTCGCTACAGAGCAGGAAGGTATCGCCATGGCCAACGAGACTGAATTCGGGCTGGCAGCGTATTTCTACGCTAATGACATGGCGCGTGTCTGGAGAATCGCCGAAGCACTGGAATCCGGGATGGTGGCGATAAACACAGGAATATTGTCGAACGAGGTGGCGCCATTTGGCGGTGTCAAAGAGTCTGGCTTGGGTCGAGAGGGTTCCAGATATGGCCTGGAAGAGTTCCTGGAAATTAAATATCTGTGTATTGGCGGTATTGACGCTTGACTGAGCATGCCTAAGCGAGGCCAGGGTTGAACGCATACCGCCCGCCCCATCTCTATTCCTGAGCTGGGGCAGGCACTGTACTTTCTCTAAAAAGTATTCAAGGCCAGGAGTTTCGCTTCCTGTTCGTTGTTCGCTGCGAAATTGACAATCATATCCGGCGTTACCGGCACTCGATTAAACAAGTGTCCATTGAGAGCATCGGATATGGCGCTGGTAATAGCAGCAACGGCGCTTCCCTGGGATGGTTCTCCCACGCCTCTGCCGCCTGCGGGATTGTAAGGATCCGGCAGATCAACGGCGCCATTGGGCATTTCTGCCGGCACATCCAGCATGGTTGGCAACTTAGCCTGGTACATTCCCAGATTGGCCGGTAATGCATTCTGGGGATCATAGACATAGTGCTCAGAGCCGGCCATCCCAAAGCCCCACACGGCGCCACCGTTTATCTGCTGTGACAATCCCTGGGGATGGATAATCGTGCCGCAGTCGGCGATACCGAGGTAATCGAGAATTTCGTATTTCCCCGTCTCCAGATCGACCTCGATCTCTGCCATTGAGACCATGAGGCCGGGTGCGATGCCGCGTTTGGGAAGATTATCCCGGGCCACTCCCACAAGACCCGACCCGGCAATTCCCTGCACGGCGCGTTGTGTTATTGGATGGATGTCATCGGGATATTCTTCGCCGTTATAACGACCTCCCAACTCGATTGCCTTGGCCGCAGCCTCCCCATAACTCAGTCCTTGACTGCTATCGGAGGTTTTGAAGACACGCTCCTCAGCGATGCTGTAGTCATCTACGGAGCCGCCAAATTCAGTCCTAGCGATCTCTTTCAGCTTCACTACCGCGTCTTCGGCCGCAACCCAGTTAGCTCGGGTATGGGTAAAGATGGTATTACTGCCACCCTGAGTGGAGCTGTTGGGCAGGTGATTGTCTGTACTGCCACGATGAATCTCACAAGACTCCCAGCTGCATTGCAATACTTCGGCTGCTGCTCGAGCGGTACTTGCGTAGGAGTAGGTGCCCAGATTTCCAACACCGCTATGCAGATGAATCCTGCCATCGGGAGTGATGCGAACCAGACCATCATAGCCACTTCCACCGGCCGAATGATAACCCATGCCTACACCGAGACCACGCACCTTGCTGCCATCGCGCTGGCGCGGTGCCGCTTCTCTTTCAGCCCAGTTAAACATCTCCGAGGCTTTATCGATGGCCTCCGTCATGTAGGCGCTGGTTACCGGCCCCTGATTTTCATACACCGGTGACTCACTGTGGGGGGCGTTGATGCGGCGAAAACTGGCTCTGTCCATATCCAGTTGGCGTGCCGCCTTATCCATGATGGAAGCTATCGCCGCCGACATCTCATTCTGGCCTGGACCGCGCTGCGCTCCCCGTGGCGTGGTATTGGTGAATACCGGAATATTGCGCAGTCGCATAGCTGTCGGTGTATAAACCACGGAGATATGCTGTGCCGAGGAAGACGCACTGTTGCGCCCGGTGGGACCACCGTCACTGATGATGATCACATCGACCGCGGCTACCGTACCGTCGGCACGCACACCGGTCTTCACCCAGCCCTGCATACCGGGACGGCCGATACCGAGATAATATTCCTCTTCCCGGGTGATGCGCAGTTGCACCGGCCGGTTTAATAGTTGGGAGAAACGACCGGTGATCGCCATGGTTGGATAGGAGCGACCCTTCGAGCCAAATCCGCCACCAGTATTTTCGTTAATCATGCAGAGATTTTCGGGAGCAATTCCCAGCAGATCCGCCAGTGGTTCGACCACGGAACTCTGACTCTGGGTAGAGGCATAGAAATAGCATTTGCCGTTTTCCCAATAAGCCATGCTGCTGCGTGGCTCCATGCAATGATGAGGCGTACCTGCAGTGACAAAAGATTCTTCGACGATGACGTCACATTCGGCGAATGAGGTGTCGAGATCACCGTAAGTCCAGCCGTCGGCAAAATCCACGTTGCGCGGCTCCAGGCCATTGCGGAACCGCTCGATTTCGCTGGCAGGCCATTTAATTGTGCCGAACCCGCCACGAATGGTGGCATTTTCATCGGCCAGGGAATTGGTCTGTTGCAGGACATTCCCATCCGGGTAGGCGTTGGGTCCACCTTCCGTCAGGCTTTCCAGTGGGTCAGTCACAAACGGCCGATATTCGTAGTCGATCTCGATTCTATCGATGGCATTTTCGGCAATCTCATCTGAGATGGCGGCAATGGCTACGATGGGTTGGCCGACAAAGCTTACATCCTCCGATGCCAGTACAGGTTCGGCAGGTGCAGTCGAAGGCGGCAGGTCATCGGCGGTCAAGATCCCCAATACGCCGTCCATGCGCAGGGCTTCGGAAGCATCGATCGAGCGGACCCGACCACTGGGCATGGGGCTGGTTAACAAGCGCGCGTAGACCAGACCCTCCGGCTTGAAATCTTCAACATATTTGGCGTCGCCAGTGACTTTGCCTTCGACATCGGGGGGAGTGAAATTCTTGCCAATATGCATAAATGTCATGCCAGTAACTCCGCGGCGCGCATGGTGCCGTTCAGATAGTGATCATAAGCGCCGCAGCGGCAGAGATTGCCGGCAAGTGCTTGGCGAGCCTGCTCACGGGTTGGATTCGGATTGGCACGAAGCAGGGCGGTAGCTGCCATTACCTGGCCAGGTGTGCAGAATCCGCATTGCGGTGACAATTCTTCAATAAATCCCTGCTGCACTGCACTGAGTAGCCCGTTTGCTGAACGCAGTCCCTCAACGGTGCTTATCTCGCGTCCTTTGACCGTATGGGTAAGCACCGAGCAGCTGTAATTGGAGACATCGTCCAGTAGTACCGTACAGGCGCCACACTCACCTCGATTGCAGGCTACCTTAAGACCGGTTAAGCCTAGTTTGTTGCGCAGTGTAAAGGCCAGGGTCTCGGTAGGCGCGACATCTACCAGCCGGGTTCGGCCATTCACATTGAGTGACAATAAACGTTCGACGACCGTATTGGATGCCGATTGGGCGGATGCCAGGTAATAGCCGGCGCCTGATGCGGCTGCGGCACTGGAATAGATCACGCCCTTGATAAAGCGCCTTCGGGAAAGTTTCGGGTTCACGGGTTCGACACTCCCTACTGGTAGTGGTTTGTTGGTAGAGGCCAGCCTTGAGAATAGGCATGGAGCCTGGCACTGAATCGTAAATTCAGTCGCTTACCCTACCCTTGAGAGCCCGAAAAATCAACGCTTAGCGCCTCACTGACGGTGTACTCAACCAGCCAGGAAGGTAGCCAGGTAGCTTATGAGAATGCCCATTAATTTAGTGGGTGTCTACGCCCCAATTTCAGTTCCACAATCGATCTGTTGCTTGACATGGATTTCGAAAAGTGATATCAAAGTGATATCAAAATGATTCAGATCAAATTATTACAATCCAGCCGCGGGAGTGCTGGGCATACGCTGAGAGTGAAGCTACAAAAGGAGAAATCTCATGATTGAGGAAAAACAAGCCTCCACATTTAACGGTTACATGACCATCGTGGTCCTGTTCGTGCTGCAAATCATCATGGTCCTTGGAATCGCTTCAGCACCACCAATGCTGAAGGTCATCTGTGGTATCGGTGGCATTCTGGTATTCATCTGCTGGTTTGGGTTTTTCATGGTGGCTCCGAACCAGGGGCGTGTAATGCAGTTATTCGGCCAGTATGTTGGCAGTGAAAGGCAGGCAGGATTGCGCTGGGCTAATCCACTCTACATGAAAGCAAAGGTGTCTTTGCGGGTGAGAAATTTNGAGTCTGGAACCCTTAAGGTAAACGATAGCAACGGTAATCCCGTCGATATCGCCGCGGTTGTGGTCTGGAAGGTGGTGGATACCGCAGAAGCCNTGTTTGAAGTGGATGACTACGAAAACTTTGTCCAGATTCAGAGCGAGGCGGCACTACGAAATCTGGCGACGACGCATCCTTACGATAGTCACGATGATGAGGACGCCGGGTTTTGTCTGCGCAGTAATCCAGAGGAAGTTGCCGAGCTTCTCAAGAAGGAAGTTCAGAATCGACTGAGTAAGGCAGGCGTCGAAGTCATAGAGGCGCGAATCAGCCACCTGGCTTATTCGCCTGAAATAGCCAGTGCCATGTTACAGCGTCAACAGGCATCGGCGATTGTCGCGGCACGCAAGAAGATCGTGGAAGGTGCCGTGGGAATGGTCGAACTGGCGTTGGAATCATTGGCAGAGAAAAACGTGGTCCAGCTCGATGAAGAACGTAAGGCTGCGATGGTAAGCAATTTGTTAGTAGTACTGTGTGGAGAGAGCGCTGCCACTCCTGTCGTGAACACAGGCAGCTTGTATACCTAGTCGGCACTACCAACTCCACAACAGCTGGTAGCTGAGAAGTCACTAATCAAGGAAATTCCGATGATTACTCTGAAAGAGACCGATGAAGTTGCTCCTCTTTGCCCGCATTGCGATGTGCGAATCACAGAACTGTGGTTTAGGGAATTGAGGAGCACATTCGGGCGCCGCTATCTTTACTTTTGTTGCAAATGTAAGAAGGTGCTGGGTGTTTCTCACCGCAAAGGATTTTGGATGGGCTGATTTCCGCTGCTTGCAGGATATTTAAAGCGAAGATTTCAAGCTTGGTTATTGATATTTAATCTTTACAGGATTCGGTGTCGCGCAGAGTCCTTGTCGTAGAGGCGCATGAAAAGGAAAACCTTCCCGCTTAGGATAAATCCTGACATCCTGGCTGCTATGCAGCGCTGGGCAAACGATGATCTGCGCAGTTTAAATGCACAGATTGAGTACGTGCTGCGGGAGAGTCTGCAACGTACTGGGCGCTATAAGCAGAAAGCAGCGCCAGAGAAAGAGCCAGGCATTGAGGAATAGTATGTGGAAAGGAGTAGTATCAATAGATGGGTAGTGCAGACTTGATTCACTGGAATGTGTGCCCATATCTTAGGATACTTGTTCGATCAAGAGCTTCAATTCTGGCTCTTTGTAGCGTAGTAACAGCTTTGATATGCAGTATGCACAAAAACACCAACTTCTTAACTCAGGAACCTGGTTATGACTGATAGTGATACGCTGCAATCCAGCAAGACCAAATCGGCGGGAATGATAAATACCGCGATTAATATTCTCACTGCACCGTCCGAAGCATTTCGGGAGATAGAGCAGCGACCCAGTAAGTTGTTCCCCATGGCGGTCATCTTGATCAGTACGATGGCTGTGATGTTCTGGTATTTCACGATAATTGATTTCGACTGGTATATCGATGATTCGTTAGCGAGTATCAATCTGGACGGAGATGATCTGGAGAATGCTCGGGAAGCTATGCAATCGATGTCGCAAACTACCTTCAGGATTATTGGTATCGTGGGCGGTCCGGCATCACTGCTGGTCATCTGGTTATTGCAATCTGTTTACCTTAGCCTTGCGTCGGCACTGAATGGAGATCGATTCAAATTTACCCACTGGTTCTCGTTGATTGTCTGGACGGCCCTGCCTAACCTGCTATCGACGATCGGTATGGCAGTTACCATAGCTCTCAGCCCCAATGGACAGCTGAGTGCCTTTGAGCTAGACCCAACAACGTTGGCGAATTTAGGTATGCAATCGAGCAATGGTTCGATGGAATTCGTCATGAGCTCGCTGAATCTGCCCATGTTCTGGAGTATTACGCTGACTGTATTTGCTTACAAACAATGGTTGGAGTCCAGCTGGCTCAAGGCTATGTCGATAGTACTTGCGCCTTATCCGCTTATTATTGGCGTTTGGGCGTATTTTGCGCTCGCTTAATCTGAATTGTGGTAGGGTAGCGTCCCTCAAACTGTAACAATGGCGTGATATAGCCGTTAACATATTGTATTAATTAGGGAAACGGATTCGATTTATGAATGCCAAGAAGCTTCTGCTGATCGTTGTTTTCGCTGGAATGGTCATCGCACTTCCATTTATCAACCGCACTGTCTTTGGCACCAATGTCAAAGAAGTCAATGTCTCGATCCTGACTCAGCGCGTTATCAGCCCTTCTATACTCGCTTCAGGATTTCTGGCACATGAAGAAGAGGTGATGCTTAGCTCCGAAGTCATCGGTAAAGTTTCTGAACTGTTTGTGGAAGAGGGTGACGTAGTTACACAAGGGAGTCTAGTGCTGCGCGTCGATGATAAGAATTTCATCGCCGGCTTCGAGCAATCTGAAGCGGCAGTCAGCATCACTGCGATTGACATCGAACGCCAGGAGATTCGGATTGAGAACCTTAAACGGCAATTCGAGCGCAGTGAGAGTCTGTACGAGCGAGATTTAATTGGAGAAGAAGCCTTCGAAGTGGCCAGAAATCAACTCGACCTGGCAAACATCGACCTGTTGTCATCCCGAGCGAGGTTGGCTCAGGCTAAAGCGCAGCTCGACCAGGTCAATGACCAATTGAGCAAGACACAGATTATCTCGCCGATCGATGGTGTGATAACCAGTCTCGATATCAAGGTGGGTGAAACAGCTATCGCCAGTTCGACGAATATTCCTGGCTCCTCTCTGATGACTATTGCCAATCCGGCCAGTATTTACACCGAGGTGCTGGTGGATGAAGCCGATGTGGCCAATATCGAAGTGGGCCAACGGACTGAGATCGTCGCCATAGCCTATCCTGATCAACCCATGCAGGGAGTTGTACGGTTTATCGCCAATACGGCGAAGATTGCTCAGGGCCGTCAGGGGCTCAGCTTCGTAGTCAAGATCGATATTACCGATCCGGGTGACGTGATACTTAGACCAGGCATGTCCTGCCGCGCTGAAATTTTCACAAGACAAGACCAGGAAGTGGCTGCCGTGCCTATTCAGGCCATACTCTTTGAAGAAGATCGCGCCGAGTTGCGCAGTGACTACTTTATCTTCGTCAATGACGATGGCGTTGCACGTAAGACCAAGGTCGAAGTGGGTCTGTCCGACGACGAATACCAGGAGTTGATGAGTGAGATCGACGCGGATGTAGAGATCGTGATCGGTCCGAACCAGGAACTGAGACACCTGTTAGAAGGTGATCGACTGGATGCAACTCGCATCGAGACTCAGTAACACTCCATTTCTCTTTCCTGAAAAGAGCAACGCATGGCGCTAATAGAACTCCAGGGTATTACCAAGTACTACGAGATGGGATCTCAGGTGGTCAAGGCACTTGACGGCATCGATATCGAAGTTGCCAAGAATGACTACCTGGCCTTCATCGGTTCCTCCGGATCTGGTAAATCCACCATGCTCAACATCCTGGGATGTCTAGACAAGCCCACAGAAGGTATGTACCACCTCAATGGCAAAAATGTTGAAGTGATGGATCCTAATGAACTGTCGGAAATCCGCAATCAGGAGATCGGATTTATTTTCCAGAGTTTTAATTTGCTGCCTCGTGCCAACGCGCTAGCAAACGTGATGCAACCCTTGATCTATCGAAATATCGGACTCCGACAACGCAAGGAAATGGCGATGCAGGCACTCGAGCGGGTCAAGCTGGGTGACCGTGTCGACCATCTGCCGAATCAGCTCTCCGGTGGCCAAAGGCAACGGGTGGCAATCGCTCGAGCACTGGTTACCAATCCCTCTATCCTGTTGGCGGACGAACCCACTGGAAATCTCGACTCCCGGACCACTATTGAGATCATGCAGTTGTTCGACGAGTTACATGGCGAAGGGCATACCCTCATCATCGTGACTCACGAAGATGAGATTGCACAACATTGTCATAGAGTCGTAGAAATGAAAGATGGCACGATCTTCAATGACAGCACAGTATCCAGCGGCTCTGCCAAGTTGACTGCCTGATGTTGTTCGCTCTGTTCGAAAGTTCTCGCTCTGCTCTGGCTTCCATCTATGCACACGGTCTGCGCAGTTTCCTGACCACTCTTGGCATCGTTATCGGTGTAGCAAGTGTCATTGCTGTGGTGTCGGTTACCGAGGGCATGAGTTCCTTTATTGGTGATACTTTTGCATCCCTGGGAACTAATAGCCTGACTATACAATCCTACACCCCGTTCGAAGATCAGATGAAAGGCATTCGAGCTCGACTTACACCAGAAGACCTGGAGCTCATCGAACGACGAGTAGAGGGTATTGCCTCTATTACGCCATTGCTTGCTGCCAGCCGTTCCTCACAGATAAAGTATGGTTCTCAGACTGCATTCAGCCAGATCATGGGAACTACCTATGCGTACCAGGACGTGTCTCAGTCGTATACACAGGTGGGCCGGTTTCTGGCACAGTCCGATAACCTCACTCGGCGCAGAATCGCAGTAATCGGGGAAAAAGTCCGAGAAAATTTGAGCCTTCCTGAGAATCCTGTTAACGAATATGTTGAGATCGGAGGAGAGTGGTTCAAAATTGTAGGAATGCTGGAAGAGCGTGGTGATATTATGGGAATGATGAGCCTGGATGATATCGTTTTAGTGCCCTATGCCACCATGGTCAGCCTGCAGGGAAACCAGACTCGCACAGATATCCAGATTCAACTGAGCCTTAGTGAAAGTGCAGAAGTGGAAGATGTCTCTCAACAGCTCACAATACTGCTTCGTAACGCGCATAATTTGCGCAGTGATGAAGATGATGATTTCAGGATTCAGACAGCCGAGCAACTCATGGAGGAACTCGACCAGATAATTAGCATGGTTACTATCGTGGTCGGCGGCATTGTGAGTATTTCATTGTTGGTGGGGGGTATTGGCATTATGAATATCATGCTGGTGTCTGTGACCGAGCGAACTCGTGAGATCGGAATCTGCAAGGCTATTGGCGCCAAGCGGCATCATATTCTTATGCAGTTTCTAATCGAAGCGTTGCTACTGTCGCTGCTTGGGGGAATTCTCGGACTCGGTATCGGCTTTGGCCTGGGTACATTGATCTCAAATGCCATCCCAGGATTTCCCTCTGCCAGTATTCCTCTCTGGTCAATAGCCCTGGCTCTGGGTTTTTCCGGGTTTGTTGGTGTGCTGTTTGGAATTCTTCCTGCAGCGAAAGCGGCGAATCTTGATCCGATCGACGCACTACGTTACGAATAGAAAAGGGGTCAGAATAAATATACAGTAGTAGAACTACTGTATATTTATTCTGACCCCAATTTTGTGTGACTTAGTTATTTGTGCTTAGAATGTGGATGTCGCTATTGGTGGTTTCCAGATAGATTCTATCGCCGCCACCATTTATGTCACCGCGTCCAACGATGTCGCCATCATCGTCTTCTGCCGCCATCTTCTGCCAGGTGCGCTTTAACTTGCGTCGATTCGAAAGCGCGGTGTTAACCACTATCTTGTGCAACCAGGTGCTGAACTTGCTTTCCAGCTTGAAGTTGGGAAGAGCTCGGTACGCGGCCAGCATGGCATCCTGGAAAATGTCATTGGCATCATCGGGGGTATGAGCAAACCCGGCTGCAACTGCCAGCATTCGGCGTTCCAGGAGGCGCACGAGCCTCTCAAACGCGGCAATATTGCCGGTCTGTGCTGACCTTACTAGTTCCTCTTCCGTTTCCTTTAACAAGGAAAGCTCCCCACAATGGCCATTTTCGGCTTCAATTTACTATATTAGAGACAAGCAGAAGGCATTTGGTTAACAAGATGTGGTCAGATTGTCAGAAATCAGAGGATTGGTGATCTGGAGGGTAAAAAAAACAGGGCCCTGGGGCCCTGATCGAATCGACTGAGTTACAAGGGATTGTAGATAAACTTTATAAAAATCAATGAGTAACCGTATCGTTATGATTGAGGATCTGGTTCGGTGCTCACTTCCCCAGGAGCCGCACAGGGGCTACGTTGCCGAAAATTTTGCCGAGCGCGCCGTCCCTGGCGATTTCTACCCTGTTGTTGTGCGCGGTGCCGTTCCCCTCGCGCTGCTTCGTCTGCTCTAGGGTTATTCTCTTCCTGAGCTGCTAGGAGCGGCGTTAACAGCATCGAAGTGAGCAGGGTAAGTGTCCAACAGAATCTGGTCATCAGTAGCAGTATCAGCTTGTGTTGCACGCCGCCCCTGATCGAATCGTTGTTTGCTTACTGTGGGCTCGCAAGTTACTGGGGCTTCAATTACATTAGGCTTAGCAATTGCAAGGCTCTCCTGTAGTAAATGCATAATCCTGACACGATTTCTTATACCTATCTGCTGAACAAAGCCTGGCCTATCATTCTGGCAAATGCGGCAGTACCGCTGTTGGGCCTGGTGGACACTGCTGTCATAGGCAATGTGGGCACTGTGGAGGATCTGGGTGCTATCGCGTTCGGTGCGTTGATTTTTTCCTTTGTCTACTGGGGTTTTGGTTTTCTGCGTATGGGCACCACCGGTTTTGCCGCCCAGGCAGTGGGCGCAGGGAAAGAACAGGAAGTACGCGCCGTGTTGGGCAGGTCGTTATTGCTGGCAGTTGGCCTGGGAGTATTGCTGATTGTGATGCAGTGGCCTATTAGACTCGCTGCATTCTCAATCCTGGGTGGTAGCGAATCGGTCGAGTCAATAGCGCAGGATTATTTTCGGCTACGTATATGGGGTGCTCCCGCTACTCTGGCAAGCTTTGCTTTAATGGGATTGTTAATCGGTCTCGGTCGTAGCAAGGCTCTGTTGATCGTTCAGCTCTTTCTCAACGGGCTGAATATAAGCCTGGATATCCTCTTTGCCGGTGTAATGAAACTCGGTGTAACGGGTATCGCATTGGGTACGGTAGTAGCCGAGTGGGCGACGGTGATCTTTGCCGGATGGTTGGTTATTCGGGTTCTCAAGCGCAGAGAGGTGCCAGGAAATTCTTTCTGGCCAATGGACAGAATTCTGGATAGAGCTACGCTTATCAAAACACTTTCTGCGAACGCCGATATCATGATTCGAACGCTGTTGCTGGTATTTTCTTTTGCGTTCTTTACCAACCAGAGTGCCCGTTTCGGTGACGTTGTGCTGGCAGCTAACCATATTCTGTTGCAATTGGTTTCTTTCGCCGCATTTTTTCTTGATGGCTATGCTTTCGTTGTCGAAGCACTGACAGGGGCTGCATTGGGAGCCGGAAAACGAGCGAGCTTCGATCTGGCCGTAAAACGCTCGAGTGTGCTGGCAGTAATAACGGCCGTAATATTGGCGCTTTCGATCTGGCTCCTGGGTGGGTTCGCTATCGAGTTGTTAACCGATCTGACTGAGGTTCGCCTGGTTGCCGTGGAATCGTTATTCCTGGCAGCAAGCTATGTACTCTGTTCCTGCGCTGCTTTTCAACTGGATGGAATATTTATTGGGGCGTCATGTACACGGCAGATGCGCAATGCAGCGTTTATGTCCCTGTCGGTATTTCTTGCAGCCTGGTGGTTACTGATCGATGGCTACGGAGTGACTGGCCTGTGGTGGGCAATGATAATCTATGTCCTGGCGCGCGCCGCGTCATTGCTGCTTTACTTCGGTTCCTTGAGAAACTCTATCTCTCTAGAAAACTGAATGCTAATGCAACGGATTGTCTTCATCAGGCAGTATATGAGCTTCCAACTCCAGTTTTAGCAATTTTCGCCCAATCAGCTCAATAGTTCCAAGGTTTCGAACTTCACCGGTGGATGTAAATTCGAAGGTGTAGCGGCGTCTTATTGCGAGTGTTTCACTCTCATCGCGCACTGGCCAGACGCCCTTGAGCACCATGGTCTGGTCCAGTAATTGTAGGTTTTGATGCTTGCAATAGCGGTACACGTGTCCTAGAGCCAGACTCTTAACCCTGTCGCCTTGCCACCAGAAACTCAGTAATGCGACAACCACGGTAGCCCAGAATAGAAATGAAAGAGACAACATGAAATCTACGCTGTGGTGGGCGGGCCAGTATAATTCTGGCTAGCGGAGAAGAGAAGCGCAAAGTTCTACAATTTGAAACTGCGAATAAGGGTGCTGGGCAAGCCTGGAGTATCAGCTCGTCGTTTCTTTGCGTTCGGCATAGCGCCTGATTTGGGGTTCTATAATTTCCAGTGCGGTCTTGTCGCAGGGTGGTAGCTCGGCGGTGGATTCTTGCAGGGGGGTGACACGGTCTCCCCACCGAATCAGTCCAGCTCCCCAGGTCAAGCCCGCCCCGAAAGAGGCTAAGAGTACGTAATCGCCCGGCTTTACGCGTCCTTCTTCCAGTGCCTCGGTAAGCGCCACAGGAATAGTGCCAGCCGACGTATTTCCGTATTTGTGGACGTTTACAAAAACCTTGTCTACATCAACTCCCACTCGTTTGGCGAGTGAATCCAGAATGCGTTTGTTCGCCTGGTGAGGCACAACGAGGTTTACATCGTCCACCGTGAGCCCGGCCTGATCCAGAACATCGCCACACGCTAGTGCCATACACNTCACCGCGCGTTTGAATACTTCCTGGCCGTCGAAGTTCCAGTCAATATAGGGAAAGTCATCGGAAAACCGCGAGTAGGCNGATCCGAGGTTGGTAATCTGGATGGCGTGCTTGGCGTCTGCCTCGCAGCCGATCTTCGCCGCCAGTAAGCCGACTTCCTTATCTGTTGATTCAATCACCACGGCCCCACAAGCGTCGCCAAATAATACTGCTACGTCGCGTCGGTTCCAGTTCATGTAGTGAGAGATGAACTCACCACCGATGACCAGAATTTTCTTATGGGCTCCAGTGGCAATCAGGTTGGTGCCTATGTGCAGCCCATAGAGAAAGCCCGTACAGGCAGAATTGATATCGATCGCGGCACAATTGCGTGCACCCAGGGCATCCTGAACCAATGAGGCAGTATTGGGACAGAGGCTGTCGTTGGTAAGTGANCCCAGAAGTATGAGGTCGAGTTCTGAAGGATCCAGTTCGGCGGCCGCTAGAGCATGTCTGGCAGCGACTAGCGCCATATNGGAGAAATTACAGTGGCAGATCCTGCGTTCCCTGATCCCGGTACGACTCGTTATCCACTCATCGGTGGTATCCATAAAGGTTGTGAGGTCTTCATTGCTGAGTACAGCGGGCGGAACGCACTTCCCCCAACCGGTAATTTCCGCGTGATACATTCACACTCTCCGAGACTGCCGTATGTCGATCTGTATAGACCTAAATCATCAAATCAACTGAAAATTGTTATAGTGGTTTTATTGTACTATTGACCGGCTGTGTCTATTCTTTACTTCCGCTGCAAAGTAGGCGCCAGTCTGAGCTAAACGTTGCCCGAACTAGCAAAGAAGCATACTTTATTTTCCCAGTGCTGGATAGACTGTACGCCAACTATGACAAGGGTTTGGTCAGGAATAAGGTTGATTCAGTGAATTTCAACAAGCGTGCGTTGACTCAAAAATTCGTCTTGACACTACTTCTCTGGTCTGCAGGATTTGCAGCCTGCGCAGATTTTGATCATTCACAATGGGACAAGCTTCTGCAGGCAAATGTTGTGGTCATTGATGATGGGCATGCCTCCCAGGTTAACTATGACGCCATGCTAAGGGAGCGCACTACCCTTAAACTGTACCTCGACTCGATTGCCGTTGTGTCGAGAGACAGCTTTGAATCCTGGNCATATCCTGCTCAACTGGCTTTCCTGATCAATGCTTACAATGCCTGGACCGTAGAGCTGATACTGACTGAATATCCCGCTATTGATTCAATTCGTCAGATTGGTTTTTTCTTCAATTCTGCATGGCGCCGCAAGCTAGTTTCTCTATTTGGGGGGCAAGTGTCACTCGATGAGTTGGAGCATGGAATGATCAGGGGTTGGGGGAGATACCAGGAGCCTCGCATTCATTTTGCCGTAAACTGTGCGGCTATCGGTTGTCCCGCTTTAAGAGCCGAGGCTTATCTGGCTAACAAACTCGAAGAGCAGCTCGATGACAGCACGCGAATGTTTCTAGCAGATCGATCTCGAAACTATTTGTCGGGTNAACGTCTGACTGTTTCAAGAGTCTTTGATTGGTACGAAGAAGATTTCAAGCTGGGCTGGGGAGGCATCGATTCGGTATCTGAATTTCTATCAGGCTATGGAAGTGAGTTGGGACTTAACCCACAACAGATTGAAAAGCTACAAGACAACGAACTGCGGATTCGATTTCAGCGCTATGACTGGGGACTAAATCGTACGCNATAGTACTGCAATTCGGCTATTGGTTTTCCGATTTCGGATTGTGCTAAACTCGATGGCGGAAGAGTATCATCCCCGGTGGGGTGCCCGGACTTCAAACCCGGTGAAGTCTGTTAATGACAGGCTTGGTGGGTTCAACTCCTGCCTCTTCCGCCATATTAGCTTTTACCAGCCTTCACCAACCTTCACAGAAAGAACATAAGTACCTGTATATTGGGTACTTTTTCTTCACTAACCACTACAGACATTCACATACAACTAGTATAATTGTTGAATTGCATTGAAAATTGACCCAGGATTTGCAGTAATAGTTGACCCGGCTAGATCGAGTAGATTCAGGGTTCTCAGGTGTTATTCATGGGTCAAAATTCGATGCAAATATACGCGGATAATGGATCAATTTTGCGTGCAATTTAACATCACAGGGATTTAACAACCAGCCAAGGA
>PBYU01000005.1 GCA_002730035.1 Gammaproteobacteria bacterium
TAGAGGTAGAGGTAGAGGTAGAGGTAGAGGTAGAGGTAGAGGTAGAGGTAGAGGTAGAGGTAGAGGTAGAGGTAAATAGTTTTCCTGAATCTGGCAATGCTCAATCGGGAAGCAGGAGTTGAATCATGCAAGGCACTGTATACATAAGTCTGTCAGGATTTTATCAGCTTAAGCAGCTCTTCAGTTCTGGTACGCATGAGATCTTCGTCACCACGGGACTCGACGTTTAAGCGAACTAAGGGTTCGGTATTGGACATGCGTACATTAAATCGCCAGTCTCCAAACGACATGGACAGACCGTCGGTGTGATCCACCTGGTCAGCTTGGCCGATGTAGGTCTGTTCAATCGTTTCTATCAACTGTGCCGGATCATCGATGGTATTGTTGATCTCGCCGCTGGCCGGAAAAGCCGCCATGCGCTCATTGACCAATTCAGACAGGGATTTCCTCTGCGCACCCATTAGCTCCGCTACCAACAACCAGGGCACCATTCCGCTGTCACAATAAAAGAAGTCTTTGAAGTAATGGTGGGCACTCATTTCGCCGCCGTAGACCGCATCTTCGGCCCGCATGCGCTCCTTGATGAAGGCATGCCCGGTCTTGCATAGAATGGCGTTGCCGCCATTAGCCTCGACGATCTCGATAGTGTTCCAGGTGAGGCGCGGATCATGCACGATACCGGCCCCGGGGTGTTTCTCTAGAAATACCTGAGCCAGTAGACCGACAATGTAATAGCCCTCGATGAATCGGCCATCCGCATCGAAGAAGAAACAACGATCGAAGTCACCATCCCAGGCGATAGCCAGATCAGCATCGTTTGCCTCGATCGCATCGATAGTGGGTTGGCGATTCTCTACCAACAATGGATTGGGAACACCGTTGGGGAAATTACCATCTGCAGTGTGATGCAGCTTGATAAATTCAAACGGCAGATTTCCCTGCAGTAGATCGATGATTGGTCCCGCACCGCCGTTGCCGGCGTTACAGACAATCTTCAGGGGCGCGAGCGCCTGTACATCTACATAGCCTAACAAGTGTTTTATGTAATCTGGTTTGGTGTCTTGCTGTAGAATGCTTCCTTTTACTTCTGCGTCGGCAAAGTCATTGAGCTCCGCCAACCGCTTGATGTCATTCAGCCCAGAATCTCCACTGATAGGTTTCGATTCCTCCCTGACCAGTTTCATGCCGTTATAATCTCTTGGATTGTGGCTGGCGGTGACGACGATGCCGCCATCGGCCTTCAGATGCGAGGTGGCGAAATACACTTCTTCGGTGCCACACTGGCCGATATTGATCACGTCCACGCCGCCATCGATGAGACCTGCAATGAGCGCATCACTGAGCTCCCTGCTGGTCAGGCGAATGTCGTAGCCGACCACAACCACAGCCGGCGCCAGGAAATCGACATAGGCTCGGCCAATGCGATAAGCGATGTCCACATTCAACTGGTCGGGAATACGGCCTCGGATGTCATAGGCCTTGAAACAGCTAATCTGGTCACTCATGAATCAGACATGCTCAAGAATTCTGTCTGGCAAAAGTGTAATTGGTAGCATCGATAAAACGACCAGCAATGCTTCTTTATTGGAGCCGGCTATCTGGTGTTCCAGCTCATAGCTGGTGTCGAAATGGCCCTCTAAGGCTCGTTTACCGCGACCGGTCACAATCGCCATACCAGTAATCCCGGCCTGCATCGCCTCTTCCACTCCATACTGAATGAGCGGCTTGGTGACAATGGGCAACATCTCCTTGGGCATGGCCTTGGTCGCCGGTAGAAAACGCGTACCGTAGCCAGCAGCTGGGAACAAACACTTATTGATTACTGACATATCCTATTATTCCGTCCTGCGTCTCTGTCTTACTAGCTTGCTATTCATCGATGCGGCCATACCTATCCTCAAAACGAACGATGTCGTCTTCACCCAGATAATCACCGACTTGTACTTCGATAATTTCTACTGGCGTTGTGCCCGTATTGGCCAGCCTGTGTTTACTGCCCAGCGGAATGAAGGTGGACTCATTTACACCGAGTTCAAATTCACTGTCGTCGCAGGTGATTTGCCCAATTCCCTTGATTACTGTCCAATGCTCTGCCCTGCGATTGTGCAATTGCAGGGAGAGAGTTTCGCCAGGATTCACGATGATGTGCTTTACCTGGTAACCCTCGCCCATGGCCAGAGACTCGTAGGAACCCCAGGGTCGATAAACCAATGTATGGCTAATGCTCTCTTCCCGCCCGACCTGCTGCAAGCCGTCGACTATTTGTTTGACTGCCTGTGCTTGCTCTTTATTGGCAACCAGTACGGCATCGGCGGTCTCGACAATGATTGCGTCATCCATGCCAATGGCTGCAACCAAACGAGATTGTGACTGGATATAGCTATTTTTTACATCCTGGGTAAGTACATCACCGCTGATGACATTACCGCCGCTATCTTTTTCACTCTCATCCCACACGGCATCCCAGGCACCAAGATCGTTCCAGCCGGCGTCGAGAGGGATAACGGCAGCTCGTTCTGTGTGTTCCATGACGGCATAGTCGATCGATTCTGCACGACATTGCTTAAACAGCTCAAGGGGTATCTGCAGAAAATCCGCTGTCTTCTCAATTTCTGACGCTGCTGCCTGGCAGGCCGAGTAAATATCTTCGGCGTGGAGTTGCAATTCTTGCAGATAGTCAGCTGCACGAAAAAGAAACATGCCGCTATTCCAGGAGTAATTTCCCGAAGCCAGGTAGGATTCAGCCGTCGGCAGATCCGGCTTTTCTACAAATCGAGAAACTTCATATGCCGCCGATCCTCTGATCTCAGTTCCTCGTTCAATGTATCCATATCCTGTTTCTGGGGCTCCTGGCACTATTCCGAACGTAACTTGATAATTATCGCGCGCCAGTACAACACCCTGTTCGACTGCCTCATGAAAGGCCTGCACATTCTGAATAATGTGATCGGCCGGCAGCACCAGTAATAGGGTATCGGGATCTTCCGCAATCGCCAGGAAGGCGGCCATCGCCACGGCAGGAGCGGTATTTCTGCCAAATGGTTCTAACAAGATCTTGTCGCCGTCCCTGCCTAGCTGTCTTAGTTGTTCAGCCACCAGGAAGCGGTGATCGACGTTGCAAATCACCAGTGGTTCTCCGCTTGCCGCAAGACCCTCCAGGCGCCCGAGGGTGGCCTGAAACAACGAACCCTGATGTTGTGGGAATTGTATAAACTGCTTAGGCAGTAGTGCCCTGGAGACAGGCCACAGACGGGAGCCGATACCACCGGCGAGTACAACGGGGAGTAACATACAATACACCTGTGAAAACAGGCGGCAATGGTAGCAAATAATTGAAGTGATTAATAAATTTGCTGGATTGCCATTATTAGTAACTACAATTGTTATCGATTATTTTGCCATGGCGCGATAACATCGCATGCCTTATAAACATGGCCCTGGAGGGTCAGAAGAATTCCATGAAACAAAGGAATGACAGTTTCGAACCCAAGAGCTCCTACGAGTTGCCAGAACTGGTGGAATGCGGCTATGGCAGATTGTTTGGTCCAAAAAATGCCAAGTTGCCGATAGACAACATGTTGATGCTGGACCGCATCACTGAAATCACCAGCGATGGTGGAGATTTTGGTCGCGGTCAGATTCTCGCTGAACTGGATATCGATCCTGATCTGTGGTTTTTCAATTGCCACTTTCCGGGCGATCCCGTCATGCCAGGCTGCCTCGGGCTCGATGCCCTGTGGCAACTGGTAGGCTTCTTCCTGGGTTGGAGTGGATTCCTTGGCAAGGGTCGCGCTCTGGGAGCCGGCGAGGTTAAATTTACTGGCGAGATTCTGCCAACCTCTAAGAAAGTCGTGTATGACTTGTCCATGAGTCGCGTCATCGATCGAAAACTGGTGGTCGGCATCGCAAATGGAACTGTGGCAGTCGACGGCAAGGTTATCTACACTACCAAAGCATTAAAGGTCGGCCTGTTCACTCCGGAACAATCATTTTAGGGTTCTACTACTGAGGTTTATATGCGACGTGTTGTAGTTACCGGTATAGGAATTGTTTCCTGTCTGGGTAACGGAAAAGCAGCGGTGGCCGATTCGCTCCGAGTCGGGCGCAGCGGGATTCGACATAACGAAACCTATGTGGAATTGGGCATGCGCAGCCATGTCAGTGGCAGCATCGATATTGATACCTCCGAGCTTATTGATCGCAAATTACTCCGCTTCATGGGTGATGCCTCTGCCTATAGCTACCTTTCCATGCAGGAAGCAATAGAAGACGCTGGGCTGAATGAAAAACAAATCTCTAATGTCAGGACTGGTATTGTCGCCGGATCCGGTGGCGGTTCGCCGAAAGATCAACTGGAAGCTACCGACATAGCACGTGAAAAAGGAGTCAAGCGAGTCGGCCCTTATCGCATTCCTCGCACCATGAGTAGCTCCGTTTCCGCCTGCCTCGCAACGTCCTTTAAAATTAAAGGAGTTAACTATTCGATTTCTTCCGCCTGTGCCACCAGCGCCCACTGCATCGGTAATGCAGCCGAGCTCATACAACTGGACAAACAGGACCTGGTGTTTGCTGGCGGCGGCGAGTCCGAACATTGGACCCTGTCACATATGTTCGATGCCATGGGCGCCCTTTCTAAAAAACACAACGACACGCCCGATAAGGCCTCCAGAGCTTTTGATGCGAATAGAGATGGCTTCGTTATTGCCGGTGGAGGCGGCATGCTGGTGATTGAGGCCCTGGATCATGCGCTGGCGCGTGGTGCCAGAATCTATGCCGAAATTACCGGCTACGGCGCTACATCGGACGGCTATGACATGGTCGCACCTTCGGGAGAAGGCGGTGCCAGGGCAATGCAGATTGCCATGCAGGATCTGCACGGTCCAATCGATTACATCAACACGCATGGTACCAGTACCCCGGCCGGTGACGTCTCGGAATTGAGAGCGATTCGCAAGGTTTTTGGCGACAGCATTCCAACAATCAACTCAACCAAATCATTAAGTGGACACTCTCTGGGTGCCGCGGGTGCACAAGAGGCTATCTACAGCCTGCTGATGATGGAGCATAATTTTATCGCTGCTTCTGCCAATATTGAGCAGCTGGATGAGGAAGCGGAAGGTCTGCCTATTGCACTTAAACGGCAGGATGATGTACAGCTCAACCGAATCATGTCCAACAGCTTTGGATTTGGCGGCACTAATGCCTGCCTGGTGTTCGAACGATACACTGATTAGGGAACTGCGGAAACTATTCCAGCCAATTACGGGTCAACTAAGTATGGGAATTAAACTACCGGTCTATTTGTTGACTCTAATGTCATACCTCATTCCCATCGTGGCATGGGCACAAGCCGACCCACCCAGCTTCAGAAACTTTTCGACGCTGGATTCCACACAACGCACACCACTATCCCTGGAGCAGGCATTTCCCTATTACGTGAGTGAAGTCAGCCCCGGTAAGATGCGCGTAACCTGGAACTTGGCCGAGGGGCATTACCTCTACCGCCATGCATTCAACTTCAGCCTGAAGCAGAGTGATGACAGTGATAGCATCACAGTCGAGGCGGTCATTCCGGATGGCCTGAAAAAGATCGATCAGTTCTTCGGCGAGATCGAGGCCTACTACGGCCGGGTCAGCATCGACCTGAGCCTTACCACCGTGCCCGGGCCCGATGCCTACCTGGTGATTGAATACCAGGGCTGTGCGGATTGGGGCTTCTGCTATCCACCACAACAGACTCCTTTCAAGTTGTTGCCTTAAAAGGGGTGAAATACCCACTAAATTCTGCGAAAATGCCGCGAAAATTGGCAAACTCGCTACAAACAGCCACGGCTTGGGACTGTTTGTAGCATCCAGGATTTAGATTATGGCGACTATTCTGGCTCTCAATGGGCCAAATTTGAATTTGTTGGGCCAACGCGAGCCACATATCTACGGCTCCGACTCACTGGACGACATCAATGCACGCTGCAAGGCGCTATGCGCCGCGGCAGGCCATGAATTTACCTGTCTGCAGAGTAATGCCGAAGCGGACTTCATCGACCGCCTGCATGAAGCACACGTCGATGGGACGGCGTTCATGTTGGTTAACTTCGGTGGCTTTACCCACACCAGTGTCGCCATCAGGGACGCAATCCTGGCGGTAGAAATTCCCTTTATCGAAGTACATCTGTCTAACCTTTATGCGCGCGAGGAGTTTCGTCAACATTCCTACTTCGCCGATATTGCCATTGGCAGTATCGTCGGGCTCGGGGCACAGGGTTATGAACTCGCATTACAGGTAGCGTTTAAACGACTGGAAAGCTGAGCCAGGCTTGGCAGGAACAACTAATGGACATCAGAAAAGTTAAGAAGCTCATCGAATTGCTGGAAGCCTCGGACATCGCCGAGATTGAAATCAAGGAAGGCGAGGAATCGGTGCGCATCAGTCGTGCCCCAAAATCTGCACCATCACAGCTGGCCTTTCAGCAAGGTCCGTCAATACTACCGGCGCCTGCAGCAGCGAAAGAGGCCGAGGCCAAAGCCACACCTGCTGTCAAAGGTAATGTCATTCAGTCGCCAATGGTCGGCACCTTCTATCGGGCACCCTCACCCTCTTCGCCGCCTTTTGTCGAAGTAGGCACTCACGTCAAAGTTGGCGATGTGGTTTGTATCGTTGAGGCCATGAAGATGATGAACCAGATCGAGGCAGATCATGCCGGTGTAGTTGAAGCCATCCTGGTCGAAGACGGCGAACCGGTTGAGTTCGACCAGGCACTGATTACCATCGTCTAAATTTTCTGCCAATCTGTTTCCTCTGTTTCAGGATCACGCTGTATGCTCGATAAAGTTCTGATAGCCAATCGCGGAGAAATCGCGCTACGAGTGTTGCGTGCCTGCAAGGAGCTGGGCATCAAGACAGTGGCGGTTCACTCGACTGCCGACAAGGACCTGATGCACGTCAGGCTATCGGACGAATGCGTGTGTATAGGACCACCCAGCCCTACCGACAGCTATCTGAATATCCCCGCCATTATTAGTGCTATGGAAGTAACTGACGCCGACGCCGTGCATCCCGGTTACGGTTTCCTGTCTGAGAACGCCGATTTTGCGGAGCAGGTTGAAAACAGTGGCTTCGCCTTCATTGGTCCACAAGCCGAGACTATTCGCCTTATGGGTGACAAGGTATCGGCCATCGACGTAATGCGCGATGCCGGTGTTCCCACCGTTCCCGGTTCCAATGGGCCGCTGGATGACAACAAGGAACGCACCCTGTCGCTAGCCAGGGAGATCGGTTACCCGGTTATTATCAAGGCCGCAGCCGGTGGCGGTGGTCGCGGCATGCGTGTCGTACACAATGAAGCAGCGCTGCTTAAAGCGGTATACGTTACCCAGACCGAAGCTAAATCTTTCTTCGGCAGCGGTGTTGTGTACCTGGAGAAATTCCTGGAGAACCCCCGTCACGTCGAAATCCAGGTGCTGGGCGATGGGCAGGGCAAGGCGATACATCTGGGTGATCGCGACTGTTCCCTGCAGCGCCGCCATCAGAAAGTGTTAGAAGAAGCACCCGCTCCCGGAATCCCGGACGAGGTAAGAGAGCAGGTTACAGAAACCTGTGTTCAGGCCTGCAAGAACATGAAGTATCGCGGCGCCGGGACGCTGGAATTTCTCTATGAGGAAGATAATTTCTATTTCATTGAGATGAATACCCGTCTGCAAGTCGAGCATCCGGTGACTGAAATGATTACCGGAGTCGATATCGTCAAGGAACAATTGCGGATTGCCAGCGGTGAGCCACTGTCGATCTCTCAGGCGGATGTTAGCCTGGAAGGCCACGCCTTCGAATGTCGCATTAACGCGGAAGACCCGGCCACCTTCCTGCCCTGTCCGGGCAAGGTAACCCTGTTTCATGCCCCGGGTGGACCAGGAGTCAGGGTGGATTCCCATCTCTACAGTGGCTACACCGTACCCCCCTATTATGACTCGCTGGTGGCCAAGCTAATCAGCTATGGCGAAAATCGCGATCAGGCTCTGGTGCGCATGCAGATAGCGCTGGATGAGCTGCTGATTGACGGTATTCGCAGTAACATACCGCTGCAACGGGAACTTGTTCGCGATGCGGATTTCCAGCATGGTGGAGTGAACATCCACTATCTGGAACACAAGCTCAAATCCTGATTTCTTTTAAGGACCCATGTGGCAACAACTCAAAATTCAGCTTGAGTCTGAGGATTGCGCGTCACTCGAGCAGCTGTTACTCGAGCATGGCGCTCTTTCGATAAGCTATCTCGACGCAGAAGACCAGCCGATATTTCAAAAGGAGCCAGGTAGCACTCCTTTATGGAAGAATACCTGCCTGCTTAGTCTATTCGATGAAAGTGCCAATCTAAAAGGTCTGCTTAACAATCTGCGGCATAACTGTTTGGTAAAAAACCCTGGTGAGCTAAGCATAGAAATACTCGAAGACCAGGAATGGGAACGCAGTTGGATGGCTGATTTCCATCCCATGCAATTTGGGCAGCGACTGTGGATTTGTCCCAGCTGGCAGACACCTCCAGACCCGAATGCAGTAAATATTATACTGGATCCAGGTCTGGCCTTCGGTAGTGGCACTCATACCACTACGTCTTTGTGCCTGAGATGGCTGGAACAGGCTCCACTTAACGCTGCCGCAGTCGTCGACTACGGATGTGGATCGGGGATTCTGGCAATCGCTGCAGCACTGTTGGGTGCGGACAAGGTGCATGCCGTGGATAACGACCCCCAGGCGATCGCGGCGACGATCGATAACGGTTACCGTAATAGTATTCCTGAAGGAGTAATCACGGCTTACCTGCCGGAGGCCTTGCCGTCACTACAGGCCGACATCCTCGTTGCCAATATACTGGCCGAACCGCTGCTGGATCTGTCGGCTAAATTCTCTCAGCTGATTAAACCCGGCGGCAGGATTGTCTTGTCCGGTGTGCTGGAAGAGCAGCTTGCCTCATTAGTGGCTTGCTACAGCCACTGGTTCGACTTGGATAATCCTGTTATAGAACAGCAGTGGAGCCTGCTTAGCGGAACTCGCAAGGCGTGATATCCGCTTACTGTTCACTTACAATCAGTCAATGCTGTACCAATTTGTCCTGCCAGTGGAAGAACTGAATGGCTTTTCACGTAACCCAGTGTCCCAGTTGTGAGTCTACCTTCAACACCAGCGCGCGTGTGTTGGAATCGGCCGCCGGGAAAGTCCGTTGCGGTGCCTGCCTGACAATCTTTCAGGCTATTGACAATTTTATCGATCGACAATCGATTGACTCTACTGATGACGAGTCGGTATTTGTCGGCAACAATCCACACGACTACTTCAACCCATCCAATTTTCTAACTCGTAGCGCCCTGCAGGAGGATGAAGAGGAGCCGCAACATGAGGCACAGCAGGCGCAGCAACCAGTCGTCGACGCCGACTCCCCATCGGTGCTCTCGGCAAGCGACGAGCAACTCGAGACTGAGCACAGCGGCGACGCTGCCCCGAATCCCATTAGCGCAATTTCCGAAGACAGCGATGAAGAAATAATAGAAATCGATGATGCAGCCCCCGGCCAAAGCCACTTTTCAACGGCCAAGCCGTCGATAGCGACAATCCCGGACCCATCTCAGTTAATTGATGAACCTGAATCACCCATCATCCCGGATCCTTTCACTTCCTCTGCAGCATTTGACGAAGAGTCTCTGCCCGAATTGCGAGCCTCGCCTGGGCCAGATCAACGGTTACAGGCGCAGCTCGACATACCAGAAACAATTCAATCCCAGGAGAGCATGCAGGATTCAGCCGGGTTTTCTGTCACCGAAATTGAAACACCGGCTCGCTTAGAACCCGCTTCGGAAGGACTGGCGCATTCTGACTCTGAGCCCGATAAAGAGTCGCAATCATCTTTCACAGACCTTGATGACTTCACCCTCACCGAGCTGCCGCCCATGGATGAGGCTACTGTGGAACCGGAAACTGCAATCGATCACAGCGATGATTTCGAGACTTCTCCACTCGATGAAACGGTTTCCACCACTGGCAGCACTGGGTCAGGCCTAATTCCCAATAAACCGGAAGACATCAAGCTATCGGTTTCATTCCAGTTGTTTCAGCGCCCACCAGGGGCAATAACTTCATCTTCACAGGACAGTGAAGCGGCTACGAGTGATGTCGAAGCAAACGAGGATCTGAATCTGGAAGAAGCATTTGAATCGTTCGACACAGACGAGCTCGAATTGACGGAGCAGCAACTGAACGCGGAAATCGACGAGCATGACTTCCAGGAAACAATTGCCGAAGGAGTCGAAAACACCGATCAACAAACTGCAGAATTTAGTGATACCGGCGATAGCCAGACCGTTGCTGCCACAGCAGAGAGTGAGGCAGCAGAGAGTGAGGCAGCAGAGACTGAATCAGCAATCGTCTATGACGCTCATCTTGCAACCACGGATTCAGAATCCGTGGCTGATCTGGTAGAAGAGGCACAAGAAGATTCAACGGAAGTGATCAGGGCACGAGCTCTGCGCACCGAGTTGCACGACGAAGAAGTGCTGGAAGTGATACCGGAAGAAAATCTGGCAGCGCTGGACGAATTCTCGACTCCGGTGGAGCTGATAGCCGGCAAACAACGCCACTGGGGGCGGCAGATCGCATTTACCTCGGTCAGTCTGCTGCTTGGTGTCATGCTGGCGGGTCAATACCTGTGGCGGCACATGGCGCTCTACAGCCAGGTTTCCCGAGTAAGACCGGCCCATGACCTGGCTTGCAGCTGGATAAACTGCAGCTTGCCGGTTTACTCGAACATCGATGAGATACGCAGCGATAATCTGGCGATACGTAGCCATCCTCAGTTGGAAAACGGCTTGCTGGTAAATGTCGCATTTAGAAACACGGCCAATTTTCCACAACCCTTTCCAGTGTTGATACTAAGCTTTAACTCACCCACAAACGACATTGTTGCCTTACGAGAATTTGCACCCCTGGAATATCTGGATTCTGCATTGCAATCGATTGATCTGATGCCCGTGATGTCGCCAGTGCAGGTTGACATGGAAATAATCGATCCCGGACCCGGCGCCTCAAACTACACTCTGGCATTTCGCAGTCCAGCAAATCCTCCGCAACAAATTTTCCGATAGTCATCCACTAGTCGTTAAACTGAATTGGAAAATAGCTTTAAAGACCTGCTGCTCCCGGCTATCATAGGCGCCCCACGAATCAGAGCCTTCCTGCACCTAGTGCCCTCAGAACTGTGATCGACATCGGCCCCTACAAGCTTCGTAACAATCTCTTCCTCGCTCCGATGGTGGGTGTTAGCGACACGCCCTTTCGAGAAATCTGTACCGAACAGGGAGCCGGCCTGACCATCGGCGAGATGCTTACCTGTAACACGGCACTGTGGAACAACAGGCGTAATCGGCTCAAACAAGTCAAACCGTGCGTCAGCACACCTCAGGTGGTTCAGATAGCCGGTTCCGATCCTGTGATGGTGGCAAATGCCGCATCACTTAACGTGATCAAGGGTGCTGAGGCCATCGACGTTAACATGGGCTGCCCGGCGAAGAAGGTACTGAAAAAATCGGCAGGATCTGCACTGCTGAAAGACCCCCTACTGGTAAGGGACATACTGCAAGCGGTAGTAAAGCGTGTTGAAGTGCCTGTCACGCTGAAAATAAGAACCGGTTGGTGTCCGGTAACCCGCAACGGCGTTGAGATCGCCAGGATTGCTGAGGATTGTGGAATTCAATTACTCAGCGTGCATGGACGTACGCGAGATTGTCGTTTCAAGGGAGCTGCCGAATACGACACCATTGCCGCTATTAAGCACGCTGTAACGATTCCGGTAATCGCTAATGGTGATATCGATAGCCCGGTAAAGGCGGCGCGGGTTCTGGAACATACCGGCGCAGATGGACTAATGATCGGCCGCGCTGCACAGGGACGACCCTGGATCTTCAAAGAGATTGAACATTATCTTACGTCGGGGAAGGAAAATGTGTCGATGGATTTGTATCAGAAATCACAGGTAATCGAATCCCACGTAAAAAAACTGCATAGTTTCTATGGTCAAGTGAAGGGTGTGTGGTACGCTCGCAAACATGTTGCCGGGTATGTAAAAAATCTTCCCGAAGGAAAGAATTTCCTGGCAAAGTTTAATAAGGTCGAGTCGGAGCTTGACCAACTCCAGGCACTAAGTAATTACTTCTACTATTTGACTGGAGATGAGGGAGTCATCGCAGCATGAATAAACTGGACGAATCATCGACACTTGCTATGCCCACCACAACAACTACACCCACTGCACCCTCAAGCTTTCAGATTGCCGAACAAGTGGATTCCTATTCTCAACAGGGAAATCAGGAGAGCACACTACGATCAGAAGTGGAAAAGTCGCTTAGACGTTATTTTCAACATCTCGAAAATGAACCCGTAACCGATCTGCACCGCATGGTAATGTCAGAAGTCGAAGCACCATTGCTCGAGGCGGTAATGCGCTATACGGGAAACAACCAGAGTAAGGCTTCTATCATGCTGGGACTGAACCGTGGTACGCTTCGCACCAAATTGAAACTCTATGGTTTGTTGTAGGATTTATCCCGGACTAACCGCTATTCTTATTTAATATACAACACACTAACTCTAATACGTAACGCACCTATGACATCAGATAACTCTGGCGCCATTCGTCGGGCATTGATCAGTGTTTCCGACAAGACTGGCATCGTTCCCTTCGCTCAAGCACTCCTGCAACTCAATATTGAAATTCTTTCGACCGGCGGCACCTATAAGCTGCTGGCTTCGGAAAATATTCCCGCCGTGGAAATATCCGACTATACCGGTTTCCCGGAGATGATGGATGGCCGCGTAAAAACCCTTCACCCCAAGGTGCATGGTGGCATTCTGGCACGCCGCGACCTGGACCAGGCCGTCATGGATGAGCATGGTATTCCGCCTATCGACTTGGTGGTGGTGAATCTCTACCCGTTCGAGGCGACTGTGGCGAACCCCGATTGTGATCTCCCTACTGCTATCGAGAATATCGATATTGGAGGCCCTACCATGTTAAGAGCGGCGGCCAAAAACAACCGCTTCGTCACGGTGGTAGTGAATCCTGCTGACTATGACGAGATAATTCGGCTGCTCAACGACAATGCCGGCTGCCTCGACCAGGACACCCGCTTCGACCTCGCAGTCAGGACCTTCGAACACACGGCAGGCTATGACGGTGCCATTGCCAATTACCTGGGCTCCAAACTGAGTAACAGCGACGCTGCCTCGGAATTTCCTCGCAGCTTCAACACCCAGTTCATCAAGACTCAGGAGATGCGCTACGGCGAGAACCCCCATCAGCAGGCGGCGTTTTACACCGAGAAGCAACCCCGGGAAGCGTGCATCAGTACGGCAACCCAATTGCAGGGCAAGGAATTGTCCTATAACAACATTGCCGATACCGATGCTGCACTGGAATGCGTGAAGTCTTTCGACGAACCGGCCTGTGTTATCGTCAAGCACGCCAATCCCTGCGGTGTTGCCATCGCCTCATCTGCTGCAGACGCCTATGAGTTGGCTTTCCAAACCGATCCAACGTCGGCCTTTGGAGGAATCATCGCATTCAACCGCGAACTGGATGCAGAGACAGCACAACGTATCGTCGACAGGCAATTTACCGAAGTAATCATCGCGCCCTCGGTTGCGGAAGATGCCCTGGCAGTAACCGCTGCCAAGAAGAACGTCAGAGTCCTCAGCTGTGGACAGTGGCAGGAATCACGACAGGCGGAGCTGGATTATAAGCGTGTCAATGGTGGCCTGCTGGTGCAGGATCGGGATATCCATGACATTACCGCAACTGACTTAACTGTGGTTACCGCCCGCGCGCCGACAGCAGACGAGATTCGTGATCTGTTATTCGCCTGGCGCGTCGCCCAGTATGTGAAATCCAATGCCATCGTGTATTGTAAGAACAACCAGACCATCGGTATCGGAGCCGGACAGATGAGTCGGATTTACAGTGCCCGAATCGCCGGTATCAAGGCAGCCGATGAAAATCTGCAGGTAAAAGGCTCGGTAATGGCCTCCGACGCCTTCTTCCCATTTCGTGACGGATTAGATGCCGCGGCCCAGGCAGGAATCACCGCGGTCATTCAACCCGGCGGTTCGATGCGGGATGAGGAAGTAATCGCCGCAGCAGATGAAGCCGACATCGCCATGGTGTTCACCGGCGTGCGGCACTTCAGGCACTAAGGACCTTCTGGGCAAGACTATGAAAGTATTAGTAATAGGGTCCGGGGGTCGTGAACACGCTCTCGCGTGGAAGTGTGCTCAATCCGATTCGGTTGAAAAGGTATTCGTTGCTCCAGGCAATGCAGGAACCGCACGCGAAGAAAAGCTTGAGAACATTGCAATAGATGTGATGGATTTTACCACCCTGGCGGACTTTGCCGACTCAAACAAAATCGAGCTTACTATTGTGGGACCTGAGGCCCCTTTAGTAGATGGAATAGTTGATTACTTTCAGGAAAGAGAGTTGCCCTGCTTTGGTCCCTCCGCAAGGGCTGCACAACTGGAAGGATCAAAAGCATTCACAAAAGACTTCCTACACAAGCATGACATTCCCACCGCCGCTTACCAGACTTTTACCAATCTCGATCTGGCGCTTGCCTACATTCGTGAAAACGGAACACCAATAGTCATCAAGGCCGACGGTCTGGCTGCCGGGAAAGGCGTGATCGTGGCGCTGACTGAAGATGAAGCGATCGAGACACTTGAGGACATGCTGTCGGGCAATAAATTTGGCGAAGCCGGACACCGAGTCGTGATCGAGGAGTTCCTGGAAGGTGAAGAAGCCAGTTTCATTGCCATGGTAGATGGCAGCAATGTACTGCCCATGGCGACTTCGCAGGATCATAAGGCCAGGGATGATGGTGATAAGGGCCCCAATACCGGAGGCATGGGTGCGTACTCACCGGCACCGGTAGTTACGGTCGAAGTGTATCAGCGAATCATGGACCAGGTGATTCTGCCCACCGTCAAAGGTATGGCAGAAGATGGTAACGACTATACAGGTTTCCTGTATGCCGGATTAATGGTATCGCCAACTGGAGAGATTGCCGTTGTCGAGTTCAACTGCCGGTTTGGCGATCCGGAAGCGCAACCGATCATGCTGCGCCTGAAGTCGGACCTGGCAGAACATTGTGTCGCCGCCCTAAACCAGAATCTTGATCAGCAGACGGCAGACTGGGATTCCCGATGTGCCGTCGGTGTGGTACTGGCATCCGGAGGCTACCCAGGCACCTACAACAAAGGTGAGGTAATTGACGGCCTGGATACACCCCAGGGCGACCATCAGAAAGTATTTCATGCAGGAACCGCCGAACGAGACGGCGATATTGTTACCAACGGTGGACGTGTACTGTGTGCAACAGCGTTGGGAGATAGCGTTTCCGAAGCACAGGCCGCTGCCTACGCACTGGCAAATAGCATCAACTGGAATAATGTCTATTTTCGAAACGACATTGCCTATCGGGCTATAGCGCGCGAGAATGACTGAATGTCCGATCACTCATCCAGCCGATCCAGTCTCTCAGCAATCGACCAGCTGCTGATCCAGTTCGATCAGGCGCTACGCAGCTGTGTGCCCGGAGCGAGTCAGTCAGGGCGGAAATCACCTGCTCAGGAGATCGATGACAGCGAATTTAGCAACTCCGAGAAGCGCCATGCCGCTGGGCTCATGCGTATCAACCACACTGGCGAAGTCTGTGCCCAGGCCCTTTACCAGGGACAGGCGATGACAGCTAAATTGGGCGAAGTCCGCGCGGCGATGGAACATGCCGCCGCAGAAGAATCCGATCATCTGGCCTGGTGTGATCAGCGACTGGACGAACTCGGCAGCCAGCCCAGCATTCTCAATCCCCTCTGGTATGCATTGTCTTTCGGCGTGGGTGCGACAGCCGGGCTGGCGGGGGATAAATGGAGTCTTGGGTTCGTTGCGGAAACCGAACAGCAAGTCTGTGATCACCTCGAAGATCATCTGCAGAAACTTCCGCAACAGGACGAAAAGAGCAAGGCCATACTCGAGCAGATGATAGTCGATGAAAAGCAGCACGGCGAAACGGCCAGGCAGTCGGGCGGAGCAGAACTACCGCTTGCCATTCGGCTTGTCATGACCTCCATGTCGCAGGTCATGAAGAAAACCACTTACCAGATCTGAGCCACCTGGACTGTTGTCGACGCTTATTGCTGGGGGACTATCTCAAAGTCATGAGTTATCTTCACGCCGGCGTTTTTCAACATGATCGATGCCGAACAATATTTATCAGCCGATAATTCAATGGCCCGCCCAAGTTGTTTCTCACTCAGCTCGACACCCGCCACCTTAAAATGCAGATGTATGGATTCGAAAACGGCGGGTGTCGCATCAACGCGTTGGGCAGTAACTTCTGCCTCGCAGCTGGTTATTTGTTGACGGGCCTTCTTCAGAATGGTTACGACATCATAGGATGAGCAGCTGCCCACACTCAGGGCCATCAGCTCCATCGGTCGCATTCCCATGTTCTTACCGCCACTCTCCGGCGCCCCGTCCAGAACAATGCCATGTCCGGTACCAGACTCCGCGACAAACATTACGTTCTCAACCCATTTAATTCGTGCATTCATAAGTGACCTCACCGGATTGGTTGCCTGTAATCCATTGACTATTGGTAGTTCGCCCACCAGCTCAGACAGACTATGTGAAAGCGCGCAAGATTAGCATGATTCCCTGGCTTGCACTATTTACCCAACCTATCCAGAGTGACTGCCCCTTGGTGAGGATTTAGGCGTGAGGGACAAAGACTAGATTCATGCTATTAGCCATTAATGATGCCGGCGAATCGCCCGCTAATTATAGTCAATAGCTCACATTTGCATGAAAAATGTGATATATCTTCAATTTATTGAGCGTGATTGTGTCTACTAATCAGCAGGAGCTTGGCCCATGGCATTAATGGCTATAACGCCGCACATCGAGGATTTGGATAACTTCCTGTCCCATTGCCATCGGAAACGATATCCAAACCGAGCAACTACACTATCATCTACGAAGGTGATAAGTGCGATACCCTCTATTACATCATCAAGGGTTCGGTATCTGTAGTACTGGAAGACGATGATGGCAAGGAAGTAATCATCGCCTATCTCAACCCGGGAGATTTCTTTGGTGAGATGGGACTGTTTGAGCAAGCTGAAGAGCGCAGCGCCTGGTGCCGTGCCAGGACTCCCTGTGAGATTGCCGAAATCAGTTATACCAATTTCAATTCCTATATTCGTTCGCATCCGGAGATTGTGTTTACCATAGGTCAGCAGATGGCCCACCGCCTGCGAAACACTACTCGAAAAGTCGGCGACCTGGCTTTCTATGATGTCACGGGACGAATCGCTCGAACCCTGATCGATCTGAGCAAGGAGCCGGATGCGATGACCCATCCTGATGGTATGCAGATCAAAATAACCCGCCAGGAAATTGGCCGCATCGTGAATTGTTCGCGGGAAATGGCGGGACGCGTACTGAAGACGCTGGAAGAGCAGGAGTTGATCAGTGTTTCAGGAAAGACTATCGTCGTCCACGGAACACGCTAGAGCAGAGAAATTTTCCCCCAGCTAAACTACCCCGGACGGTTGCTTTTCAGCCCGTCGGCCGGGTGCGACTATGACGATCCCGGCAAGATACAGGGCTGGATGCGCCTGTCGGCTCGGTCTCAGCCAGACTTGTAAAACAGCTGTTGCAGTTTTGCACCCGGCTCAGCTGCTCTCATAAATGATTCTCCAATAAGAAATCCGTAAATTCCATGGCTCATCATGGAAGCAACGTCTTCGGCTGTTTTGATGCCACTCTCGGTGATGATCAGCTTACCCGCAGGCACCTGCTGTGCCAGATCAAGGGTGGTATGGAGATCAGTCTCGAAAGTATGCAGGTTGCGATTATTAATCCCCAACAGGCCTGTATCCAGTTCCAGCGCACGATCCAGTTCTTGCCGATTGTGGACTTCTACCAGTACATCTATTGAAAGTTCACCAGCATAGGTGCTGAGTTCAAGAAGCTGGGATTGCTGTAAGGCCGCAACAATCAGCAGGATACAGTCCGCACCGAGAGCCTTCGACTCTGCAATCTGGTAAGCATCGATCATGAAATCCTTGCGGATTACCGGTAACTGGCAGGCGGCTCGAGCCTGTTGCAAATAGTCATTACAGCCTTGAAAGAATTTCTGGTCAGTCAGAATAGAAAGACAGGTGGCGCCATTGGCGGCATAGTCCCGGGCATGATCGACAGGATCGAAATCCGTTCTAATCAACCCCCTGGATGGAGACGCCTTCTTGATCTCGGCTATGACTGCCGGTTGCCGCTGACTTATGCGCTGGCGAATCGCGTCAGCAAATCCCCTGCTGGCGGTATCCCCGCCGATACGAGACTCCAGCTCAGCAAGTGAAACAGCGGATTTGGCTAAGCTGATCTCCGATCGCTTATGAGCGAGAATATCTTCGAGAATAGTCGATCTGGTCACGATGCCTAACCATCTGCCGCCTGGGTGAATTGCACGAGTTGCTCAAGCTTATCCAGGGCGGCTCCGCTGTCGATGATTTCCCGGGCCCTGCCGATCCCTGCGGCGAGATCGTCGCTAAGGTTAGCGACATAGATCGCCGCGCCAGCATTCAGCGCAACGATATCGGCCGCCGCTTGATGCTTTCCTGTAAGCGCCTGTTTGAGCATGCCAAGGCTCTCTTGTGCGTCGGCAATCTGTAGCATGTTGTAATCAGAATACTGCTCGATTCCGAAATCAGACGGAGCAACCGAGTAGACTGATATCTCACCATCTTTCAGTTCGCCCACCTGGGTGGCGGAGGCAATACTTATCTCATCCAGCCCATCATCGGCAGCCACGATCATGACATGATTACTGCCGAGGTCTTTGAGCACCTCTAGCAACACGGGGATCCAGTCAGGGTCGAATACCCCCATGAGCTGATTAGGAGCGGAGGCAGGGTTGGTCAGTGGTCCCAGTAGGTTAAACACAGTCCTTACTCCGATTTCCTTACGGGCGGTAATGACATGTTTCATGGCGCTGTGATGGGCAGGAGCAAACATGAAACCTACACCTACCTGCTCTATGGCCTGGGCGACCTGTTCGGGGCTCGATCCCAGCGTCACTCCGGCAGCTTCCAGTACATCGGCACTGCCGCTGTTGCTGGTGGCTCCCCGGTTACCGTGCTTGGCAACCCTGGCACCGGCGGCGGCGGCGACGAAAGCCGAAGCTGTTGAGACATTGAATTTGTTGGATCCGGTTCCACCAGTTCCACAGGTATCCACCAGATGAGAGCTTGATGACACATCTACCGCGCTGGCTAATTCCCGCATTACCGTCGCGCCTCCCAGAATCTCAGAAGCTTTGACTCCCTTCATCTGCAGACCCACCAGGAAAGCAGCATTTTGTGCGTCTGTAGTCTGCCCTGACATGATGTCGTGCATAACGGCTATCATCTGGTCCTTGTTCAGATCCTGCCTGTTGGTTACGCATTTAATTGCTTCTCTAATATCCATGGCGACTCTCGGTGGCATTCTGGATCCAATTGATCAGGTAGTAGCTTCTAAAAAGTTCTTTAATAACTGATGACCGTGCTCACTCAATATCGACTCCGGGTGAAACTGCACACCCTCTATGGGCAACTCTTTGTGGCGCACTGCCATGATCTCTTCCCGGTTACCCGTGGCGTCTTCCGTCCAGGCCGTCACTTCCAGACAATCCGGTATAGAGCCGGAATCGATCACCAGTGAATGATAACGCGTGGCGGTAAACGGATTGCCAAGCTGCCTGAACACACCCTGGCCGGTGTGGTGAATCGCTGAAAGCTTGCCATGCATGACCTTGCCGGCAGGCACGATCTTGCCACCGAAAACCTGGCCGATGCTCTGGTGACCCAGGCAGATGCCCAGCATGGGCAGCTTACCCGCAAAATGGCTGATTACTTCGGTGGAGATGCCAGCCTCATTGGGTGTGCATGGCCCTGGAGAGATGACAATCTGTGCCGGCGCCATGGCTTCAATCGCCTCGATAGTCACCGCATCATTGCGGTACACCTCGACCTCGGCGCCTAGCTCACCGAGGTACTGCACGACGTTATAGGTAAAGGAATCGTAATTGTCGATCATTAACAACAAGGATTGATACTCCGACTATTCCACAGATAGAGACTTTTGTGCCATTTGCACAGCCCTGACGATCGCCCTGGCCTTGTTCTGGGTTTCTTCCCATTCCATCTCGGGCTGGGAATCAGCCACTATACCAGCGCCCGCCTGGACATAAAGCGTCTGATTTTTGATCACGGCGGTGCGGATCGCAATGGCCATATCCATGTTGCCATTCCAGCTCAGGTAGCCCATGGCGCCACCGTAGATACCGCGCTTTTCGGGTTCCAGCTCGTCGATAATCTGCATCGCTCTCACCTTGGGAGCTCCGCTCAGCGTTCCGACTGGCAGCGTCGACTTGAGAGCATCCAGCGCCGTCCGGTCATCCCGAATTTCGCTCTCCACTATCGAGGCTATGTGCATGACATGGGAATACCGCTCGACGAACATCTTCCTGGTGACAGAAACCGATCCGGTCTTGGATACGCGGCCTGAATCGTTGCGACTCAAGTCGATCAGCATGAGATGCTCGGCAAGCTCCTTGGCATCGGCGAGCAATTCTTTCTCCAGTGCCTGATCTTCAGCCTCGGTCGCGCCGCGCTTTCTGGTGCCCGCCAGAGGGCGCACCGTGATCTTGCCAGCTTCCACTCGTGCCAGAATTTCCGGCGAGGCACTCACCACATGATGATCACCGAGATCGAAGAACACCATGTAAGGCGAAGGATTCAGATAACGCAGTGCACGGTAAATGTTTAGAGGATCGCCCTCGAAATCTACTGACATGCGCTGCGCCAACACCACTTGCATCACATCGCCGGCAATGATGTATTCCTTTATGCGCTCAACCGCCTGTTCATATTGTGCCTGGTTGAAGTGATAGCGAAAAGCTTCTTCTGTTATGGGATTTCCAGAATCTAATTCAGGCAGTGGAGCGGGCCCATGGAGCTCCTCCTGTAGTTTGTCCAATCGCTGCTGGGCGTCGTCGTACGCATCTGGTTGGGAGGGATCGACGTTTATCACAAATGAAATGGTGCCGCGCAAATTGTCGAAGACAATCACTTCTTCGGATAACATCAACAGAATGTCTGGAGTCTGAATCGCATCGGCTCCACGCGATGGGCCGATGCTGGTCTCCACATATCTAACAGCATCATAGCTGAAGTACCCCACCAAACCGCCGCTAAATCTCTGGCTGTCCGGGGCATCTGCCACCTTGAATCGCGCCTGAAATTCGCTGATAAAGACGAACGGATCATCGGTCTCGGACTCCTCTACCACCTGCCCCTGTTCTTCGACCGTGATCTGGTTGCCACAAACCCGGATTACCGTGTCACAAGGCAGCCCGATGATGGAATAGCGACCCCACTTCTCTCCGCCCTGCACCGATTCAAAGAAATAGCTATGCAGACCCTTACCGAGTTTGAGATAGGTGCTCAGGGGTGTTTCAGTATCGGCAAGCACTTCACGAACGATCGGGATTCGGTTGTATCCTTGCCCGGCGAGTTCCTGGAACTGCTGTCGATTCATGGCAGATTCTGCTAGGGCAGCATGATCAATGGCGCTGGTTGGGATTCTGACCCAACTCGGCTCGCATCGCTGCAATAGTTGCAGAGTAGTCCTTGCTGTTGAAGATTGCCGAACCGGCCACGAACATATCGGCGCCGGCATCGGCAATCGAAGCAATGTTCTTCACTGCTACGCCACCATCGACTTCCAGTCGGACCGGATGACCACTGTCGTCGATAAGTTTGCGCACCTGCTGCAGCTTCGTGAATGTAGACGGAATAAATTTCTGACCACCGAAACCGGGATTCACTGACATCAGCAAAATGACATCGATCTTGTCCATTAGATATTCCAGGCAATCGATCGGGCTGCCTGGATTGAACACCAGGCCAGACTTGCAGCCCTGATCCCTGACCAGCTGCAATGAGCGATCCACATGGGCCGTCGCTTCGGGATGGAAACTGATATAACTGGCACCGGCCTTGGCAAAATCGAGAATAAGCTGATCCACAGGGCTTACCATGAGGTGCACATCGATCGCAGCTGTGATCTTGTGCTTGCGTAGGGCTTCACAGATCAGCGGACCGATGGTCAGATTAGGCACGTAGTGGTTATCCATCACATCGAAATGAATGAGGTCGGCACCGGCATCGAGCACCGCATTAACCTCTTCACCAAGCCTGGCAAAGTCGGCGGAGAGTATGGATGGAGCAATAAGGTAGTCTTTCATAAGCGAGACGCAGGCCACCGGATTCAAGTGGGCCGTATTGTACAGCTTTAATGTGCCTTACGGTAACCGCACAGCGTTTCATAGGCATCACGGATAGCCATTGATTTTTCCTGGGCTAGCCGCAGGGATTCTTCGGTGAGGTTTTCCCTGATCAACTTATCCGGGTGGTAGCGAGACATCAGGCGCAGATAGGCGCGCCGAATCTCACCGTCCTCCACATCCGGCTCCAGCTGTAACACGCGATAGGCATTCCTGAGAAAGCCCCCCCTGCGGGGCTGCCAGAAGTCGGCATGGCGCTGCAAATCTCTGCTCATGTCCAGAAATTCTGCCTTGTCATAGCCCAGCACTTCGGCCACATCCCTCAGCAGCATCTTCTCCTTCAATCGCAGTTCACCCTTGGTGTAGGCGAGGCGGCATTGAATGCGTAGAAATAATTGCGCCAACTCACTGCGTGGGCCAATCACTCTGAGCAGGTCCTGTACACATTGCATAACATCCGTATTCAGTTGCTTACCCTGGTCGAAATAGTTTATAGCCTTCTGCCGCTGCAGAGTATCGAAGCCCATCTGTCGCATAATCGACGAGGCAAAGTTGATTTCATCTTCACAGACCAGTCCATCGAGTTTCGAGACTCTACCCATTACCGCAAACAGAGCCATTGTGAACAGCTGCTGCGTGCGACCGCCATTGGGAACACTGGCTTCAGGATCACTACCGTTGAGGCGCTCTATGATCGCTTGTTTGTAGGCTCGGTTGCGCAGTAGTGCCAGCAAGAATCAGTCTCCCGCTTCCTGAGTATGCAAGGCATTAACCTCCTGCAGACGTTCAGGCGTACCCACGTCAATCCATAATCCCGAGTGCACTGCCCCGCTCACTCGATCCTGGGACATGGCTTCCCGTAACAATGGAATCATGGAACGTGGCTGAATCGGTAAGCCGGAGAAGAAATTCCTGTGTATGACACTGATGCCGCTGAAGGTGAGGCGTTGATCTCGTGCGCTGTGGTCTTCATGCACGCGGCCCGCATCGTCGATATAAAAATCACCATGGGGATGGTGCTCGGCGTTTTCCACCAACACCAGGTGAGCCAACCGGTCTTCGCCATCGAGCGGTTCGAGCGATGAATAATCGAAGTCGGTCCAGATATCGGCGTTTACCACGATGAAGCTATCGTCTTTCAACATGGGTAGTGCCTTAATGATGCCACCGGCGGTTTCCAGTCGTATGGCTTCCTTCGAATAGCTTATATCGATACCAAAACGCGTGCCGTCTGCCAGAGCCTCTTCGAGCATGGACCCGAGGTAGAAGTGATTGATGACGACGCCTGAGACCCCACCGGCAACCAGTCTCTCTATCTGATGTTCGATGAGAGTCTTTTCGCCAACTTTCAAGAGTGGCTTGGGCAGCTTGGCGGTCAAAGGCTGCATGCGTTTGCCCAACCCGGCCGCGAGAATCATTGCGCGCATTAGTAGTCCAGCTTGAGTTTAGTCTTCGCGACCGGCAGGACGGCTTGCTTGAACCAGTCCACAAACGGGGTCAATGACCTATATCGCTGACTTACCTCTAAAAAATAGTGGATAACCATAGGAATATCGGCCAGATAGCGCGGTTTATTATCCCTAATGCCCAACCTGGCGAAGATGCCGATGACCTTCAAATTTCGCTGCAGCCCCATCAGGTCGAAGTGCTGGAGGAATTGCCGTGACTCGATTGGCTCGATAATGCCCATCTCGATGGCGCGTTGCAGGTAACCCAAGGCCCAATTGTCCACCTGCTCGGGAGACCAGCGCACATAACAGTCTCTTAGCAACGACACCAGGTCATAGGTATAGGCACCGCTCACCGCGTCCTGAAAATCGATAATGCCAGGTCCGCAATCGGCACCAAATTTCTGCAAATCCAGGATCATCAAATTCCTGGAATGATAGTCGCGATGCACGGCGACTACGGGTTGCGCTATTGCCTGGTCCTCCAGATATCGAAGCGTCTCTGCTATCAGCTCACGGGCCTCATCATCGAGCCGAAGTCCCAGAAATTTGACGCAGAACCATTCTTCGAAGAGCGCCATTTCTCGATGCAGTTCATTCCGGTCGTAAGGGGTAAGTCTCCCTTTATCTACATTGGCCTGCAGAGATAGCAATGAGTCGATGGCATGGCCATACAAGCGATCGGCTTCATCCATCCGATCCCGTTGTTGTGCCCTGAGCAATTCATCGAGATAGATTGTGTCGCCGAAATCATCCAGCAGCATGAACCCCAGCGCATATTCAGCGGCGAAAACTTTCGGGGTGATGACGCCGGCATCACCAAATAGTTTGCAGATACTGACGAACCTGCGGCTGTCTTCGTTTTCGGGAGGCGCATCGACGGCGATAAAGGATTGAGTGCTCAATCCATCATGCCCAGGCTTGGTACGAAAATAGCGGCGAAAACTGGCATCGCCGCTTACCATTTCAAGCTCTAACGGCGCGCTGATTCCGGGCAACAGCTTACCCAGCTCGGCATTTGCCCAGTCACTTAACTGATCGCGTCGGGTATCTGTCATATCCATTAATCCGGCATAATGACGCCATTCTCAGGGTCTCTTTGAATTCCTACTGCAATGAATTATGATGCGCTTGCAGCGAACCCAGGCACGGTTAAGGGCATGGGTTTCAAGCTTGCAGATGGTTTTCACAACCTGTTAGTCGGTTTCAACAACGAATTGTTTATCACCTTTATCAGACTTTTTACTGCACTGATCCCTGCATTTCTTATCGCGTCTTCTTTCACAGTAGGGGGCTCAGGAAGCTATGTCGTTTAGAAAGCGCCTGCTGTGCTCCGAAATATCGCTGCTTCTGAGCGCCGGCCTGGTACTCACTACGGTTCCAGAATCTGCCAGTGCGCAACTGCCTCTATACACCTGCCGGCCTAATACCACTGGAGATGGCTGGATTTGTGACAGTACCGGCCCGGCAGAACCGGGCAATACTGCCGACGGCACCGATCGCTACAACAGCGATAATGCCGTGCTACCGCAGGCGCCTCAAGCCGACGTTCAGCAACCACCGCTAGCACCAGTATTCCCGGTAGAAGATGAAGCCACCGCAGTAGGCATCGACGCAGTGACGCCTCAAGTTCCGGCACCCCTGCAGCAAGAAAGCACGGCTCTACAACAGGGTATTACTCAACCGGTGATCGACGTCCGCGGAATCGTGGTTCCGGTGTCAGACCATGAACTGGACTGGATTCCGAGAGAGTCGCTGACGGCAGAACAGCTACAGGGAGTGACGAGCAATTGTTGTGGTGCCTTTATCGATCCAAATGTGGGTGTCAGCGATTACAGCGCAGACCCTGCTACTGCGGAAACACTGTTCAGAGCCAATACTGGATTTGAACAAATCTCTCAGAACCTGATTACGATTGACGGTGACGTCGTAGTGCAGCAGGGCTACCGCACCGTTATCAATGACAACACCACCAGCATCGACCGCGACGCCAATACTATCCTGATGGACGGCAACGTGGAATTCAGGGAGCCTGGTTTACTGTTGTTGGGGACCTCTGCTTTCATCGACAGCGACGCTAATGCCAATCGCATTACATCTGCCCAATATGTACTGCACGACTATGGCGCTCATGGCCAGGCGGAAAGTATCGTCTACAACAGTGACTCAGGTGTAGTCAGCATCGAGAATGGCGAATTCAGCCGCTGTGAACCCGGCAGCAATTTCTGGAAACTGGAAGCGGACACCATCATCCTGGATCAGACTGAGAATCGTGGCTATGCCAGTAATGTAAAGCTGCGGCTCGGAGAAGTTCCAATTTTTTATTACCCCTTTACCCTGCCCTTTCCACTGGGTGATGAAAGTGTCTCCGGATTCCTGGCACCCAGTACCGGATCGACGCGCAGTGGCGGCTTCGATTTTGAGTTGCCTTACTATTTCAAACTGGCGCCGCACTACGATGCCACCCTGTCACCCAGACACATCTCTGACCGGGGCACCATGGTAGGACTCGAGGCGCGTTACCTGGCCTCCTGGTCGATGAATACGCTTAATATGTCCAGCCTGTCTGGGGATAACTTATTCGATCCTGCCACGGCAAATATCCCTGGCTCAGATTCACCTATTGCGGAAGATCGCTGGTTTATTGGCTATGAGCATTCCGGACGGTTGGGTCGCAACTTCACGACTTTCATCGACTATAACCATGTAAGCGATGAAGATTATTTCTACGACCTGGGCAGCAATGGGCTCAATCTGACCAGCCGAACGCATCTCAACAGGCGCGGTGCGCTAAATTTTTATTCCGAGTATCTGCGTGCCGGTATCAATGTGCAGCGCATTCAGGTTATCGACCCCTTCATCTCTGCAGCAAGCCTCAGCCGTCCCTACGACCGCCTGCCGCAATTTCATTTCGAAAGCGATACTTATCTCGCCGCCGGTTTTCGAGTAGGCATACGTGGCGAGATTACGTCCTTCGATCGCAACCTCGATGAAGCGCGGCTCTCGACAACCCAGCTATCAAACGGAGCCCTGGTTAAGGGTGAGAGAATCAACCTTGAACCGGAGATCAGCTGGTCCATCGAGAATCCGGGCTGGTTCGTGCGCAGCACTGCGAAATACAAGCACATGGAATATAAACTGGATAAGCAGGCAACAGGCACGCCGGATGACCCGGACCTGGGCGTCGGTGTCTACAGTGTCGATGGCGGTCTGGTCTTCGAGCGCGAAATGACGCGTGGTACGGGGGGATGGACGCAGACGCTGGAGCCACGAGTCTACTACTTATACAGCGAGTTCGAGGATCAGAGTCAATTGCCGCTGTTTGACACCTCTGAGCTTAATTTCAGCTTTAGTCAATTGTTTCGCGATGATCGGTTCAGTGGCGGTGATCGTAGCGCCGATGCCGACCAGGCCACAGTGGCGATTACCAGCCGCATACTGAATCCTGCTGGCAAGGAAACCGCGCGGGTGAGCATCGGTCAGATCCAGTATTTCGAGGACCGCCTAGTGAGCCTCAGCAATCCCCTGCAGACCTGGCTACCCCGTTATTCGCCATTGACTAACAACTCGGCGCTGGCTGGCGAGGTCGCCTTCACCTTAGGAAGCAATTGGCGCTTTAATTCTGACCTGCAATGGAATGAGGACACACAAGAAATCGACGAGGGCAGCATCCAACTGCGTTATCAACGTGATAACGATCACCTGTTCAATGTGGCCTATCGTTACCGCAGCCTTGTAAACACCCCCTATTTCACCCTGCCCGGTAGAGTCGATCCGCGCATCAAACAGACTGATATTTCAGGGATCTGGCCCGTTAATGCCAACTGGAAACTGCTGGCCCGTTGGAATTATGACCACAGTAATTCGAGAAATCTGGAGAGCTTTGCGGGTATCGAATGGAGTAATTGCTGTGCCACGATTCGCCTGATTGGCCGCGAATGGGTTGACGAAGACGAATTGTTTCTTCCTAATATCGAACCCAATCGTGGAATATTTGTCCAATTTACATTAAACGGACTCGGCAACCTCACCGGAGGAGGCTTGAGTAATCTGTTAAGCGACGGAATCTGGGGCTTTAGAGAAACTGAGTATGGTCAATAAAACTGTAATCCTGCGAACTACTACCGCATCCCTGAGGTCCTACATGTCCACATTGCGCGCCTTCTCTCTGGCGGCACTGTGCCTGCTGCTGTCGTTTCAGGTCTCTGCCCAGAGGGTAATGCTGGATCGTATAATAGCTATCGTTGACGATGGCGTGGTTCTGCAGAGTGAACTCGATGCGAGACTGCTGGATATTCGCACCAGCGCCGCCGCCAACAACCAGCCCCTGCCTGATAACGAGCAGCTCACCTCCGAATTACTGGAGGCCCTGATCATCGAAACCCTGCAGATGCAATTTGCCGAGCGGGTCAGCATTCGTTTCGATGACGACACCGTCAATCGCGTGCTGAACAACATGGCGCAGAACAACAACATGACATTCGATGAGTACGTCTCGGCACTGGAAGAAGCAGGGGTGTATCTGATGACCCGGGAACAGGTCCGCAAGCAGATGACCATCCAGGAATTGCAACGCGGCGTGGTGAATCGGCGCATAACTATCACCGAACAGGAGATTGGCAATTTTCTAAATTCGGAGATGGGCCGCGAAGTCATGGCTGCCGAGTTTTATGTAAACCATCTACTGATATCCACACCCAGTGCCGATTCGACTGAAGAAAAAGAAGCCAAGCTTAAGTATGCGGCAGACCTGATTGCCAAGATGGGAGAACTTAACAACTTCTCTCAGGTCTTTACCGAGGCTCGTCAGGATAGAATCTTTCCAATGGACAGCACCGATTTCGGCTGGCGCAGAGCCGATGAGTTTCCCACCTTATTTGCAGACATCGTGTCCAATATGGACATCGGCGACATCGAGGGACCGATCGTAGCCGGTAACGGTTTTCACATAATCCAGCTGGCACAGCAACGCGGCGGCACCGAGCAGATCGTCAGCCAGACCAATATCCGCCACATCATGCTGGAACCGAATGAGATTCGTAATGAGGAACAGACTCTCGCCGCCGTCGAGGACCTCCGTCAACGCATCGAGGCAGGCGAAAACTTTGCTACTCTGGCGAGACAGAATTCAGATGATGCCAGCTCAGTGGTGGGCGGTGGCGACCTGGACTGGGTGAGCCAGGGCGGCATGCCGCCGGAAATGGAAGTGATCATAGACGAACTAGCGGAAAATGAGATCAGTGAACCGTTTCGCACCGAAACCGGCTGGCACATCGCCGAAGTGCTGGGCAGGCGTGAGAGCGATCTGAGCCAGGAATATTCCCGAATCCAGGCGGAGAATTCGCTACGCGATCGCAAGTTCGATCTGGAATTACAGAATTGGCTTATCGAGATCCGCGAAGAAGCCTTTGTCGAATTGATCGAATAGTGCCTCCCCGGTTAATGTTACGTGACCAGACGCATAGCCATAACACCAGGCGAACCCGCCGGCATCGGAGCTGATCTTTGCGTGCTGTTGGCACAACGCCCTCCCCCCGATACCGAGCTGGTAGTCGTCGCTGATGCGGCACTACTTCAGCAACGCGCCGCTCAGCTCGGACAAGCACTCAGCCTGAATCCTTACTCCGCGGGCACTGCAACCCGCACTTCAGAGCCTGGCGAACTGACAGTGCTGCAGGTAGATCTGCAAGCAACGGTGCAAATAGGTGAACTCAATGCAGCGAACAGCGAGTATGTGCTGAATACGCTGCGCACTGCCACAGATAGCGTGCTGCGTGGTGAGCTGGATGCACTGGTCACGGGCCCCGTCCACAAGGGCATTATCAATGACTCAGGAATTCAGTTTAGCGGCCATACCGAGTTCCTGGCGGCATACTGCCAGCAGGAACTGACAGTAATGATGCTGGCCACCGAAGGATTGCGGGTTGCACTGGCGACCACGCATCTGCCACTCAAGAAGGTGCCGGGTGCAATTACTAAAGAATTACTAAAGCGCATCATCGAAATTCTGCACGGTGATCTACAGACGAAGTTTGGTATTGAGAATCCCACTATACTGGTTTGCGGTCTTAACCCCCATGCCGGCGAAGGCGGGCATCTGGGCAAGGAAGAAATCGATACTATCGAGCCGGTATTGCGGCAGCTGCAATCGGTTGGCATGGACCTGATCGGTCCACTCCCGGCTGACACCCTGTTCACTGCGAGGTATCTAGATCATGCCGATGCAGTGTTAGCCATGTACCATGATCAGGGTTTGCCGGTACTCAAATTCAAGGGCTTCGGCAATGCCAGTAATATCACTCTCGGATTACCCATTATTCGAACGTCGGTAGACCATGGTACCGCCCTGGATCTGGCTGGTACTGGCCAGGTCAATGTGGGTAGCCTGTACTATGCGATTGATACCGCAATCGAGATGGCTGATCACTTCAGAGAGTCACCATGAAACCGATCGATGATTCCATAGCACTCAGCAATGGACTAGCGCACCGGCCACGCAAGCGTTTCGGTCAGAATTTTCTACACGATCAGACCGTGATCCAGCGCATTGTCGATTGCATCAATCCTGGCCCGGACGATCACCTCGTGGAAATAGGACCGGGGCGTGGTGCGCTCACGCAACCACTGAGCTGCCACGGTGCCCGCCTCGATTGCATCGAACTGGACCGCGATCTGGCGGGGTACCTGGAAGACTCGTTCGCGGGTAACTCGAGTGTCAACATACATCAACAGGACATCCTGAAATTCGATCTCGGCACCTTGAGCGAAGCACCTAGTTCACTGCGTATTATTGGCAATCTGCCCTACAACATCTCCACGCCGGTATTGTTTCATCTGCTGGCCAGTCATGAGTCTATTCAGGACATGACTTTTATGCTGCAACTGGAAGTGGTGCAACGTATGGCGGCGAAAACGGGCAACAAGAATTACGGCCGGCTGGGACTCATGCTGCAGTATTTCTGCAAGATTGAGCATCTGTTCAACGTGCCCTCTGCAGCCTTCACACCGAAACCCAGAGTCGTCTCTGCCATCGTGCGACTAACCCCCTACCAGCCACTCCCGGTGAAGGCCAAGAATGTCGAGTGCCTGAAATTGGTCATCCGAACCGCCTTCAATCAGCGCCGCAAGACTTTGAAAAACAGCCTCAAAGCGATCATCTCAGAAGAGCAACTCAAGGAATTAGCTCTGGATTCAAGCCTGCGACCGGAAAACCTGAGCCTTAAGGACTACGTACTGATCAGTGACGCCATAAGCGGCGAATGAGAGTGCGTGAGTTGAAAAAAGTCTAAGCAGTCAGCGGCAAGGGGGTGATCGGTCAGCAAGCGCTGTGCTGCGGGCATCATTTTATTGCACAAGTGCTGCGCTTAGCGGCACCGGGTTCTGTACACTGCAGAGGACCTCTATCGGTTCTCAGCCTGCCCATCCAGTGATGCTATACTGCTGACTCAGGGAGTAGTTTGTCGAGCCATGAGTACCTATGCCGTCGGAGATATCCAGGGTTGTTACAAGGCCCTCAGGCGTCTCCTGAAAAAAGTAAAATTTTCTCCTAGCCGTGACAAGTTGTGGTGTGTTGGTGACCTGGTTAATCGGGGACCACGTTCACTCGACACCTTGCGCTTCCTGCAAGACTTCGATCATGCGACTGAGATCGTGCTCGGTAATCATGATTTACATTTCATTGCCATCCATGAGGGTCGCGCACCCGCTCGCAGCAAAGACACCTTGTCCGGTCTGCTACATGCCCCCGATTGTGACCAGCTATGCAAGTGGTTGCGAACTAAACGCCTCGCCCATTTCGACTGTATCGATACCATCCACGGGCTGGAAAACTTTCTCATGGTACATGCCGGAGTGGCGCCGCGCTGGTCGCTACAGAAATCACTCGATCTGGCAGCTGAGGTTGAACTGGTTTTACAGGGCAGGGGCTACAAGGATTTCCTGCGCGCCATGTACGGGGATCGCCCGATTCGCTGGCACGACAAGTTACAGGGTCAGGATCGACTGCGCACTATTACCAACTATCTGACGCGGGTCAGATTTTGTGACGAGATCGGCAGTCTGCGCTTGAGCATCAAGGAAGGGTTGTGCGCCGCTCCAAGCGGATTCAAGCCCTGGTATGAATATGAAATTATCACCCATAAGGCTACAATCCTGTTCGGTCATTGGGCCGCATTGGAAGGCAAAACTGGCAGGCATCGCGTGCACGCCCTGGACACCGGTTATGTCTGGGGGCGGGAACTGACCCTGATGCGCCTGGAGGATCATCGGCGCTATTCAGTTTGAAACTGGGCACGCTGATTTGACACTAAGGAGCCTCTGGAAACTATGCAAACCTATCTGGTAGGTGGCGCTGTTCGCGACAAACTGCTTGGACTCCCGGTCAAGGATGAGGACTGGGTGGTTGTCGGTTCCTCCAGGGAAGACTTATTGTCACTCGGTTATCTGCAAGTTGGTAAAGGCTTTCCTGTTTTTCTGCACCCTGAGACTAAACAGGAATATGCACTGGCCCGCAGGGAAAGCAAGACGGCGCCAGGTCACACTGGTTTCGAGTTCGATACTTCTCCGCAAGTTACGCTCGAACAGGACTTACAGCGTCGTGATTTGACCATTAATGCCATGGCTGAAAACAGCGATGGTCAGCTGTGCGATCCGTACAACGGTAAGGCCGATCTCGAGGCACGTATATTGAGACATGTGTCTGAGGCATTCAGCGAAGATCCGCTGCGGGTGCTGCGGGTGGCCCGGTTTGCGGCACGCCTTCACAAGCTTGGATTTAGAATCGCCGATGAGACGATGCTGCTTATGCAGTCTATGGTACGGGGTGGAGAACTGGATTACCTGGTAGAAGAGCGTGTGTGGCAGGAGATCGAACGGGGTATGGCCGCCCCTTCCCCAGCCGAATTCGTCAGGGTATTGAGAGAATGCGGTGCGCTGCAAGTCATCCTTCCGGAGGTAGACAATTTATTCGGTGTACCGCAGCCGGAGAAATACCATCCAGAGATCGACACAGGGATACACATACTGCTTTGCCTCGAGCAAATTGCGGGGTTGAGCCACGACCCTGTTGCGCGTTATGCCACCCTGATTCATGACGTTGGCAAGGCGGTAACCGACAGGACTAAATGGCCGAGCCATTTCGGCCATGAAACGCTCGGTTTGAAGCTACAGTCGGCAATTACCCGGCGACTTAAAGTTCCGAATGAATATGCGCAACTCGCCGCACTGGTGTGTGAGCACCACACTAAGTTGCATCGAGTAGCCCAATTGAAACCGAAGACCTTGCTGGGATTACTGGAGTCGCTCGACGCAATTAGAAGACCGGAGCGGTTCGATAAGTTTCTGCTAGCTTGTGAAGGCGATGCGCGCGGCCGTACCGGTCTGGAGGATGAGAACTATCCACAGCGCGACTATTTGTTGAGGATATTGGAAGCTGTGTGCGGCATTGATGTCGCGACACTATTGGCTGCCAACCCATCTGCACAGCCCAAGGAAATTATCGAAACCGAACGCCTGAAGGTAATTACCGCTACGAAACTCGAGTTCGGCGACAATGGCTGAAGCAAAAGTAGTATTGGTAACTGGCGCCGCTCGACGCATCGGTGCCTGCATCGTTGAAATATTTCATCAACATGCTTATCGAGTAATTGTTCATCACAGACAGTCTGCGGTTGCAGCAAAGGCTCTGGTGGACAAATTGAATGAACTCAGACCAAACAGTGCTGCCTGTTTCGGGGCAGACTTCAACAACAAGGCAGAAGTGGAACGACTGGCGGGCGCTGCTCTGGATTGTTTTGGCCGACTCGATGTGCTGGTGAACAATGCCTCTTCGTTTTACGCAACAAATTTCGGTAAGGCGACGCAGCCTCAGTGGGAAGATCTGCAGAACAGCAATTTGCGAGCCGCCTTCTTCCTGGCTCAATCCCTCGGTGAAGAAATCGGCAGGCGCGGGGGGGCGATAGTCAACGTGAGTGATACTCATGCAGACCGGCCGCTGAAGAACTACCCAATTTACAGTATCGCCAAGGCTGGCTTGCAGGCCATGACCCGATCGTTGGCGGTGGAGCTGGCACCCGAGGTCCGCGTCAATGGCATAGCACCCGGTGCCATTCTATGGCCAGCGCTTTTGCAAGACTCTGAAGACCAATCAGTATTGGAGGCACGAGAAAAAGTTCTGCGAAACATTCCGCTCGGTACGCTTGGAAAAAAACAAGACATCGCCGATGCAGTTTACTTTCTGGCAAACGATGCAGACTATGTCACGGGCCAGGTAATAAGGGTCGATGGCGGTAGAAGCCTTGCCTGAAAAACTCAGGAGTCCACCATGTTCAGAATCTACGGTGATATTCAGTCCGGTAACTGTTACAAGATAAAACTCTTGATGAGCCTGCTGGAGTTGCAACACGAATGGGTGCCTGTCGACATTCTCGCAGGAGAGACCCATTCAGAACAGTTTACAAGAATGAATCCGAACCAACGAATTCCAGTGCTCGACCTGGGCAATGGCGACACTCTCTGCGAATCCAATGCCATCCTCAATTACCTGGCCGAAGGCACTCGCTATCTGCCAGATGATCGTTACGAACGGGCGAGTGTCCTGCAATGGCAGTTCTTCGAGCAGTACAGCCACGAGCCGTTTATTGCCACTGCCCGCTACATCAACAAATATCTGGGCTTACCCAGGGAACGGGAAGCTGAGTACCAGAGCAAGCAAGAGGGTGGTCACAAGGCTCTAAGCATCATGGAACAGCAACTTGCCAGTTCACCCTTTCTGGTAGGCGATGCGTTAACGATCGCCGACATCAGCCTGTATGCCTATACCCATGTGGCTCATGAAGGCGGATTCGATCTGCAGAGCTATCGGGCAATCGGAAGCTGGATGGCCTCGATTGAAGCTACCGAAAACTTCGTAGGCATGACCGGTTAAGAACTATTGGTAAGCCGTTGCTGCCGATCGAGATCAATTCTCCACAGCTTCTGGCTGGACTGATCAAAATTTTCCCAGAGCTCAGCGTAAGTGAGACCGTCAGGACAGTGTACCGAATCGGGCAATAACTCCGCCAGTGGTCTTAACACGAATGCATTTTGGGTAATCTCCGCTCTGGGCAGAGAAATTCCACAAGCGCTTCCTGAGACCTCACCGTAAGCCAGAATATCGATATCGATAGGTCGGGCAGAGAAACGGGGTTGTGAGCGATCCCGGCCCAGCGCGTCTTCCAAGGCCTTTAGATAGTCCACTATGTACTGCAGATCTGCTTCGCAGTTGGTGACTGCAACCAGGTTGAGAAATTTATCACCGACGAATCCGATGGCTTCACTTTCATAGACGCTGGAGCAACGCAGGTCACTAAACTTTTCCTGCAAGGCCGTGACTGCGCTGTGAATATTGATATCAACATCAATATTACTGCCGAGACTCAAAGAGAGGATTGCCAAGGGATATATCCAGATCTTGTGTGGTTCACTTTAAGAGCTTGCCGATGACGCGCGTCGTTCGATAATAACACCCACATCTTTCGATCCGGTAACCGCTCCGGGTTTACCAAGACGCAGCTTCAGCCATTTCACGTCGAACTCTTCGAGCACTATTGCAGCAATGCGTTCCGCCAGCGTCTCTACCAGATAGAACTCGGATTTTTCAACAAAATCGATGAGTCGCTTGGCCACTGCCTTATAGTCGAGAGCCTGTTCGATATTGTCGGTGCTGGCCGCTGCACGAATGTCGGTTCCCATCTCGAGATCCAGACTGACCACCTGCCACTGATCTCTCTCCAAGTCGAAGATACCGATGATGGTTTTAATCTCCAGCTCGCGAATATAAACGATATCCATTGCAATCCTTACCGGGTATTGAATCTATAAGTTAAGAAATCGCTGCTAACGATTCCAGGGACCAGCGGGGAAATGCGTCGATGGCGAGTGATTCAGTTTGACCCGCCAGCAATCGCTGACACCCCGCGTACGCAATCATGGCGCCGTTATCGGTACAGAATTTCGGTTGTGCGTAAAACAGTCGCGCATCAATTTTCTGCATGGCCGCCTGAAGCACCTCGCGCAACCGTGTATTAGCACTCACACCTCCGGCGGTGATCAGTGATTGTAATCCGGTTTGTTCGAGGGCCCGCCGGCACTTGATTGCCAGGGTCGCGACGACGGCTTCCTCGAAGGCACGGGCAATATCCGCACGGGTCTGCCCATCCAGGCCGCCTTCGACTTCACTGTGCTCGATTATAGTATTGCGCGCGAATGTCTTGAGCCCGCTGAAACTGAAATCGAGACCGGGGCGGTTGGTCATCGGTCGCGGGAATTCGAAGCGCCCCGCAGTTCCTGTCCGCGCCAGCTCCGCCACATGTGGTCCACCAGGATAAGGCAGTCCTAACATCTTGCCCACCTTGTCAAAGGCTTCACCTGCTGCGTCATCCAGCGACTCCCCCAGCAACTGGTATTGGCCAATACCCTCCACCCGCACCAGTTGGGTATGGCCACCAGATACCAACAGGGCGACAAACGAAAAGCTCGGCGGATCCGTTTCCAGCATGGGAGCCAGCAGATGCCCCTCCATATGGTGCACTCCGATAGCCGGCACGTTCCAACCCATTGCCAGAGAGCGTCCGATAGTGGCTCCGACCAACAGAGCACCGATAAGGCCGGGACCGGCCGTATAGGCGACGCCTTCGATGTCGGAATTGGCAATGCCGGCTGCGCCGATGACCTGCTTCACCAACGGCAAGGTCTTGCGAATATGGTCTCGCGACGCCAGTTCCGGAATCACCCCGCCAAAATCGGCATGAATATCGACCTGGCTATACAGACAGTCCGCCAGGAGACCACGATCGCTGTCATAGACGGCTAATCCGGTCTCGTCACAGGAAGTTTCAATACCCAGTACTATCAATGACTCAAGGAACCTCTGAACAAATTATGGCCACTCTCGCATACAGCAAGAGTGGTCCGTCGTGTTGTACCGCCAGGCGTCGTGGGCTGGCAACGGCCGCGCCCTGACAGCTACGACAACGGACGCGACAAGCCCCGCTGCTCGANGCCTACAGCCAATCCAAACTGGCCTGATGAACGGCCATCATGCCAAAAATCCAGCCATATCCCAAATCCATGTAATTTGCCCAACCGATAAGCCTAAATCCTTTGCAATTCGGGCAGTTGCGCATTAAGATACTCGCCCTCAAATTCGCCCTAAACTGTATTCAAGGTAGGTGTAGCAGTGCCTCAGGTAAAACTGAAAGAAAATGAGCCATTTGACGTCGCGTTGCGTCGCTTCAAGCGCTCCTGNGAAAAAGCCGGCGTCCTGGCCGAAGTTCGTCGTAGAGAGTTCTACGAGAAACCAACATCCGTACGTAAACGGAAGGCTGCGGCTGCAGTAAAGCGTCATCTTAAGAAGCTGCAGCGGGAAAGCCGCAAGAGCGTGCGCCTCTACTAACCAACCACGAGCGGCCAGACTTCACGATGGCCGCCACTGCAATCCGCAGATCCACAAGCAAGAATCACCACATGTCTGAGAGTNCTCTGAAACAACAAATCGTGGCTGCCATGAAGGACGCCATGCGTGCCAAAGACAAGCCACGGCTGGGCACCATCCGTCTGACGCTGGCTGACATCAAGCGTATCGAAGTCGATGAACGAATCGACCCGGACGATACCCGCATTACTTCGATCCTCGACAAGATGGTGAAGCAGCGCCGCGATTCCATTCAGCAATTCGAAGCTGGCGGCCGCTCTGATCTGGTAGCGCAGGAACAGCTGGAAATCGCGGTAATCCAGGAGTTTCTGCCACAAGCCTTGAGCGAAGAGGAACTGCAAGCCATTATCGAGTCCGCCCTGGCAGAGTCTGGCGCTACCAGCATGCAGGACATGGGCAAGGTGATGGGCCTGCTAAAACCCAAGGTGGTCGGGCGCGCCGACATGGGACNGGTCAGCCAGAAGATCAAGGCGGCCCTGACAAAGTAATCCCCGCACTTTAATCAGATGCCAGGCTCCGGCGCCCGGTACCTGATTGTCGTCGCAGGCTTCCAACAATTTCCCTGCAATCCGCTACAATAGTCTGCCGGGATATCTGAATTTCAAACTACTGCAAGGGCATTAATGGCCGGATTGATTCCACAGGCATTCATCGATGATCTGCTACATCGAACCGACATCGTCGAGGTCATCGACAAGCGCGTAAGCCTGAAGAGAGCCGGCAAGAACTACACCGCCTGCTGTCCCTTCCACAAGGAAAAAACCCCGTCATTCAGCGTTCAACCCGATCGCCAGTTTTATTACTGTTTCGGTTGCGGTGCCGGTGGTAATGCCGTCGGCTTTGTAATGAATTTTGACCAGGTTGATTTTCCACAAGCCCTCGAGAGCCTGGCCCGCGATGCGGGCGTGGATGTGCCACGAGAGGAATCACGCGCCGCCAGCAAGAGGCAATCGGAGAACGGCAAGCTATTAGAAGTACTCGAGAGAGCCAGCAAGTTTTACCGGTACCAGATCCGACAGCATAAGGACAAGCAGGCAGCAGTGGATTATCTCAAAGGCAGGGGAGTCAGCGGAGCGATCGCCAAGGACTTCTGCCTGGGCTATGCCCCACCCGGCTGGGACAATCTACTGACTGCCCTCGGAACAGATGCTAAAGAGCAGAAAGCATTGCTCAAAGCCGGGCTGGTTGTCGAGAAGGATCGCCAGAGAAGCGGCGGGGATGAAGATCCAACGGAGCTCGATGCACATTATTACGACCGCTTCCGTCACCGCATCATGTTTCCTATTCGTGACAGCCGNGGACGAACTGTCGCCTTCGGTGGCCGGGTACTTGGCGATGACAAACCGAAGTATCTCAACTCGCCCGAGACTGCAGTCTTTCATAAGAGCGCTGAACTGTACGGCCTGTATGAAGCGAAACAGTCCGGCGCGCGGTTTAGCCGCCTGTTATTAGTCGAAGGCTACATGGACGTAATTGCGCTGGCCCAGATGGAAATTCGCAATGCCGTAGCGACCCTGGGCACTGCCACCANTACCCGACACCTCACACGCATGTTCCGGCAGGTACAGGAGATCGTGTTCTGTTTCGATGGCGACGATGCCGGGCGAAGTGCAGCCTGGCGAGCACTGGAAACCACCCTTCCCCATATGGAAGATGGCCACCAGGTGCGGTTTCTGTTTCTGCCGGAAGGCACCGATCCGGATACCCATGTCAGGCAAGTGGGCAAAAAGCAGTTTGAAAAAGATGTCGATGCAGCAACTCCTCTGGAGACTTTCTTTTTCGACAAACTGTCCCAGGACCTGGATATACATTCCATCGAAGGCAAGGCCAGATTGAGCAATCTTGCCAAGCCACTGATACGACAACTGCCCCGTGGTGTGTATGCCCAACTCATGCTGGATCGCCTTTCAGAGACTCTCGGCGTCAGCAGCGAGTCCCTCGATCAATTGTTAGAGGCTGCTCCACCGCAAGAAGAGCAAAGCAATACTCCACCCCCTCCCGGTTCATCGTCGTTCGACTATTCGAACAAGCGGGCCAGGCCATCTGGAGTGGATCGCAGTGGCGCCTTAAAACTGGCAGCCTACAGAAAACCGGCAGGCCTCAAAGCCATTGAACTGTTGCTGAGGAATCCCGAGATTGCCTTGACCATCGAGCGGGACCTACAGCCTCTGCGCAGTGCCGAGGATGAAATCCGAAAGCTATTGTTAGCCCTCATTGAAATGGTTCAGAAAGATCCCAATACAGAGACCTATACGCTGCTTGGTTATTGCTACGGATCCAGCCTCGGCAGCCAGCTCCCCCAGCTGTTGAAGAGTGNGCGGATTACGCCTCNAGAGGGAATTGAAGAGGAATTTCACCAAATTNTTGACAGCATNTTGTCAGATATAGTGAAAAAACTTGAATTGCTGCAGCTCAAAGNTGAGTTGAAATCGCGGATTTCTGCGGCAAAAGATCGCAACTAAGCAGCCGCTAATACAGTCTTATAGATATACAAGTTCGCCGGTCGCCTATATAATGCCCGGCTCACTTTTAGTCACGCAAATCCACTACCCGGGAAGACGAGAGTTCATGGCCGAGATAATCGCACCCCAGNNCAGTCTTAAAGCTTTGATCGCCAAAGGTAAGGAGCAGACCTACCTCACCTATGCCGAGGTTAATGACCATCTGCCGGAATCCATCTCCGACCCTGATCAGGTCGAAGACATCATCCAGATGATCAATGACATGGGCATCAAAGTGTTCGAAACGGCACCGGATACCGATGCATTGCTGCTCAATGAAGAGACCGATACTGGTGCAGANGAAGTAGCAGCTGCCGAGGCGGCGGCCGCACTGGCGGCGGTTGAGAATGAAGCGGGAAGAACCACCGACCCGGTACGCATGTACATGCGCGAAATGGGTACTGTGGAGTTGTTGACCCGTGAAGGCGAAATCGTCATCGCCAAGCGTATCGAAGAAGGTCTCCGGGAACTGATGAAAGCCATGGCTTACTTTCCCGGCACCGTGGAGCATGTGCTGAACGAGTACGCACTCATCGATGCTGAAGAGCGCCGCCTGAATGAACTCATGACAGGCTATCTTGATGCCACCGATTTAATTATTCCTCGCCCAGTAGTTGCACCAGCCGCAGCCCCGGCAGCCAATAAAGCTGACGGAAATAGTGCGAACGACGACGATGACGATGAAGTAGCGGTAGGACCGGACCCGGAAGAAGCTCGAATACGCTTTAAAGAGTTACGCAAGCAATACGAACTCACCAGCGCCATCGTTGGAAAGCGTGGCCGCCCCGATACTCATTCGAAAGAAAAGTTGGAAAAGCTGGGTAACCTGTTCAAGAACTTCAAGCTGACGCCTCGTCAGTTTGAACCGCTCTTGAGCCACATCCGCGCCGTGCTGTCACGTCTACGTCGCCATGAAAAAACCATCATGACTCTGTGTGTACGCGGCGCTAGGATGCCACGCAAAGATTTCATCGCCAGCTTCCCCGGTAACGAAATCAATGAGAAGTGGATCGATCAACATATCAAGGCCAAACAAGCCTACTCGGAATTGCTGGTCAACATTAAGACCGAAGTGCTGCGGGCCCAGAAGAAAATTCGTCTGTTGGAAGAGGAGACCGGCCTTAGGGTCTCTGAGATCAAGGACATCAACCGACAGATGTCCATCGGCGAAGCCAAGTCACGCCGCGCNAAGAAAGAAATGGTCGAAGCGAACCTGCGCCTGGTTATTTCAATCGCAAAGAAATACACCAACCGCGGTCTGCAGTTCCTGGATCTGATCCAGGAAGGCAATATCGGTCTGATGAAGGCCGTGGACAAATTCGAATACCGCCGCGGCTACAAGTTCTCCACCTATGCTACCTGGTGGATTCGTCAGGCCATCACCCGCTCAATCGCGGACCAGGCCCGAACCATTCGTATCCCGGTGCATATGATCGAGACAATCAACAAACTCAACCGAATCTCTCGCCAGATGGTACACGAGNNGGGCCGCGAACCCACTCCAGAAGAATTGGGCGAGCGTATGGAAATGTCCGAAGACAAGGTGCGTCGTGTCCTGAAGATCGCCAAGGAACCGATCTCCATGGAGACCCCTATCGGTGATGATGAAGATTCCCATCTGGGGGACTTCATCGAAGATGCCACCGTGGACTCCCCGGTCGACTCATCCATCGATGAAGGCCTCCGAGAAGCCACCAAGGACGTCCTGGGCAGCCTCACCGCCCGAGAAGCCAAGGTCCTCAGAATGCGCTTCGGTATCGACATGAACACCGACCACACGCTGGAAGAAGTGGGCAAGCAGTTCGACGTTACCCGCGAGCGAATACGACAGATCGAAGCGAAGGCGCTCAGAAAACTGCGACACCCCACCCGCTCTGATCATTTGCGTAGTTTTCTCGACGAGTAGAAATGTAATTTAGGGGGTCATTACGGAAGTGATGGCACCTCATCCAGACTCGATTGTAGTCGAGTCTGGATGACCGCAAACGATCTCGAATAACAACTCTCACTCCTATCTTGAGTTATTGAATCTATCCAGGAGAATTTTGTGCCCGGCGTATCCGTTAAAGACAGTGTAGTTCTAGTTTCAGGCTCCAATCGTGGTATTGGCAAAAGTTTTGCAATGCAGGCGCTGGCCATGGGCGCGAAAAAAGTCTACGCCACAGCAAGGGATGAATCGTCACTGGCCGAGCTCGTTGCATTGGATGATGACAGGCTGGTAACACTATCTCTGGATGTCACCGATCAGGATCAGGTCAATGCGGCAGCGGCAACTGCTACTGACGTGGAGATACTAATCAATAATTCTGGTGTAGGTGGTGGCGGTCACATTACGGCCGGTCACGATGAAGCGGCGGCACGCCTGGAAATGGATGTGAACTACTTCGGCACCATGAAAATGTCCAAAGCGTTTGCACCTGTACTGAGNGCCAACGGCGGTGGAGCCATTGTAAACATTCTCTCTATTGCAGGACTCAGCAGTTTCCTGTTTGCACCGGGTTACTCCGCATCGAAAGCCGCGGGCCGCTCTCTAACCCAGGCACTTAGAGCAGAACTTGCCAAACAAGGAACTCTGGTCGCCGGAGTTTTCGCTGGCCCGACCGATACCGATATGGCAAAGAACCTGCCATTGGAAAAGGCAACGCCGGAATCAGTTACAATCCATGTGTTAGAAGCAATCGCCAACGGCGAAGAAGATATATTCCCCGATCCTCATGCCNCAGAGTTTGCCAGGCAGCTCGAGGNAGACCCCAAGGCCGTGGAAAAAGCCAACGCGGCGGGTTTTTAGGGCTTATCGTGGGTCGTGCAATTGGCTAGAATTCGTAGTCTGTTATGAAGTGAAACAAAAGGGCCTATAGCTCAGCTGGTTAGAGCGCCGGACTCATAATCCGTCGGTCCCTGGTTCGAATCCAGGTGGGCCCACCAATTAAATCANTAANTTACACTCCTTCTTGTCTTTTTTCTCAATGCCCATGGGACAATCATGGGACAATCAAGTGAACCACACGTCGAATTATTACTGGTCGTTTGCTCCAGTTTGTTCTA
>PBYU01000006.1 GCA_002730035.1 Gammaproteobacteria bacterium
CTAAATCACTAACCCAGATGAGCTAATGTGTCTCTTAAATCAGGGCTAGCTTTGTCCAGGATGGTTTGACGACGTACAAGCTATTCTACTGCTAAGGCTCTTGTAACAATTGGGTGCCCTTCCCATGGGCAGTTTAAACAGACGCCAGATAAACATTTGCAGTCTAAGTTTGGTTGTCCTAAGTGCGGAGTAGATAATAGAACGCAGTTGAGGATTAATAATGGTAAAGACGGATTTCTTGAATATTTTAAGTCTGAGCTATCAGCAGCTTTTGAACTCCTTTCTGACTACGTGGACGTTAAGTCCGAAATAAGAGTTCGCTGTTTGCGTAATGGGCATGAAATTAAAACTACTCCCGACTCGCTAAAACAAGGATATAAGAACGGCTGTCCTGTATGTATAAGACTAGAGCCCAAAATTAGCGCTAAAGAGTTCGTTAAAAGCGCAAAAGTGTTAATGAGCATGTAAAACTGACCCACTTTGGTGGGTCAGTTTTGCATGCCAATTGACATACTAACCCATTATCATTTTTTATTAATGCATGTATTGCACTGTCCGGTTGAACTCACCACCAACTACAGTTATTCCCCAGAGTATTATTTGAGGTCACTATGGGTTCCCACGATACGCCCGGAAAACGTTTCCGCGGAAACGTTTTTGTCTTTGACACTGAAAGGCAGCTTCTTGTTTTACTTATAAGCAGTGAAATTCAGTATTGCCAAATAGCCTATTCAGGCAGGTAGCGGTGGCATTCGTAGCCCATAGGAGGCAAACGTCATTTCAGTAATTGCCTTAACGCTTCGGTTGCCGTAACGAAATGGAATAACCAAACGTAACGGTGCGCCATGTTGTGGCGGAATCGGTTCGCCATTCATCATCCATACTAACATGACCTGTGGATGTCGAAGTATTTGCAGTGGCTCGTCAATATAGAAACGATCGGAGCCGACGAAGCGACAATAAAAGGCTTCTGGAATCAGGCCAAGCATGTCGGCAAAGTCGCTGAAACGGACGCCAGTCCAATTAACGATACCCCGAGGATTAGGCGCTCCGCATTGCAGCAGAAAAGTATGGGACCGAGTTGGCAACTGCTCCAAATCTGAAAAACGTAATGAGCCGGTCTTGTTTGCCAAACCATTGGTGTCCACCTTGATCTGCATTTGTCGATAATCGAACTCGATTTCTGGTGTTTGGCGGCCTGGCGTACGCCACATTATAGGATCACTAATCGGACCGGCGGCACTTTCAGGGTGTTCGGGAGCTGAGCCGTCCGGGTTGAGTGGAAGCGGTACCGCAAAATCTCTGCGTATGGGTTGTTCCACCAGTTCTGTTGGCCAATCCTGCTGCGCTGGGGCTTGTGCTGCTGCTTGCTGGCCTTCGAGTGCTATTTTGCTTACGGATAAACCTGCCAGTGTGGTAGCTGAAACTGAGAGTAGCTTGCGTCGTGATATTGTCATTATTACACCTCATCACTGGAGTAGCAGACAGAACTGCTACTCCAATTCTTCTTCTAGCTTATAACTTTCTCGATAAACAACACGATGATCAACGTGAGACTGTTACCGTAATGTAGGTGTCGTGATACAAACCACCATCATCAGCTCTGGCCCACAGGGTATACTCACCAGGCTCGTCGAAGGTCACCTCGGTTTCATAGTTACCATCCTCGGGTATTGGGGGTGGTACCCAATGAACCCCCCAGGGAGAGTTTCCCGAGGCACGGGTATCTTCCCAGACTTTGGATTGGGGTGGATCAAAAGTAGCTACATTACGACCGCGGTATACACTCCACGACAGATACAAACCGTTGGTCTTGCCCACTGTGGCCTGGCCCGGTCTTCGCAACAAGCGCGCGCGCTTTATTGCTGCTTGATCAAGCTCGTCTACCCCACCCGCTTCAGTATCAGCTGCGATCTGTCTTTCGGAAGTGCGGCGAGGCCTGGGCAAGCCATCATCCTCTACGTGAGCCCTTAGGGTTATAGGCTCGCCAACACGCGCATTACGCCGGCTATCACCTAACACCGAGACTACTGGAGCGACATTGGCCCTGGATTCAGGGCTACTGATGCCAGCACCCAGGGAACCCGTTTCCGAAGCAATGATCATCGGGTTAATGATGTAATCAGTGTTCATACTCCCGTAGGCTCTCCTGACCTCCCCATTGGGCGAGATCAAGGTCCATGAAAAATCTTGAGTTTCATCCCAGCCCACCGGCATATCCACTTCAAAGGTAAAGCGATTGCGGCGTGGCAGGAAGTGGGTTGGCTGGTCACGGTCCCGCTCACCCGGTGAGAAGAAATTGTTGTCGCTAATGGGAATATCGAGTTCTTCTTCCCAGTTCTCGTTATGGTAACCGAAATAGAAGGTAACAGAACCATCATCGTTTCTTCTCCAGCCCTCGTAGCCCGGTTCAACATGCTGGCCTTTAAAGTAGCTGAGTGCGGCTTGGGCCTGAGCTAGTTGAACGAAGCCGATGTTCACCAGGAACACAGCGAGGCTCAACAACAGGATCTTACGCAAATTAGTCATCAAAAAAGTCATGATTAGTTCCCCGCCGATGTAACACTATGGTCCACCAGCGGTGCCCCACACAACGGACAACCGATTACGTGATCATTAGGTCCAATATTCCGGCGCTCAACTCGACCCTCCATTTCATCGAAAAACTGTTCCTCAGTCATTTTTACCCGAATACCCAGATCGATGAACATATTGGTCATCGAACGGTTTCCCGAACCCTGCCAGTTGCGTGGGTCAGGGACATTAAAGTTGTCGCCGGTGTTATTCAGAAAACCGGTAATATGCAGCACAGTGCCCGGGGGCAGCAGTGGTTCATAGTCAACCTCAAAGGGATAGGCACGTACCCAGTTATGATCGTAGCCCACACAGGACAGTGTTTCCACGGTGTAACCCCAGATTGCTTCCATGCACATACGATCACCAAGGGCGTGCAGATGAGGCTCGAAGCTGATGATCTTGGTGAAATCATCCAGTACCGTATAGGCGTGTAACTCCTGATCGGTCTTGTTACCAGTAATGCTGATATCGACCCCGTTGCCAAGACTAAAACGGGCAGTCTCATACTTGGGCTCATAACCTCTGGGATGAAAGCGGAAACCAATTTCCAGATACCCCGTAGTATCCAAGCCAGTGGAATGCATGTGCGCCGAGTCGGTGGCGAAAACCGAACCGGCCCTCAGCAAACGCCCGTTTTCAGGGTCAAAAATATCCGGGTTACGACCCACTTCATGGATTGGCCAACCCGCTCGGCTGCCTTGTACTACCTCGCCATTTTCGTCCACGACTTCTGTTCTCCAGATCACGTGGTGATATATCCACAGGCCACCCACGGTATCGCGACCGGTGCCGGTACGTGGAACATCGTTGGTTTCAACAATTTCCACCGACTTGACATAGCGGTCCTCATCCAGCCCAACCGGAACCACGGGCAATTCGCCCCACCAGTCAGGAGTGCCCGCCAGCTTGGTATAATCTTCAGTTCGAAAGATGAGATCGGGTTCGCCCAAGGACCACTTGATGCTGTCATCGAATGCCAGGGGTGCTGGTGCATCGGCAGGATTACCCTCGGGGGCTCCAGTGCGCGCCCAGACAGAAATAGCGAATAGCTCCTCGTCAGAAAGGGAAGTATCATTTTTGTAATGCTGAATGCCGATGTCTTTCTCTGCATACCAGGGAGGCATGGCACCCATACGGTCTCTGAGGCCGGTTTTATATTCGATCAAGCCAGCAAAGGGCGCTACTTGCTCGTAGGTTATCAGTTGCATGGGAGCAGCACCGCCTGGGCGGTGACAGTACTGGCAGCTACGCTGCAGAATCGGCTCTATGTCTTTATGAAAGGTGACTTGCTGTGCCTGGACGACCGGTGCCAGCATCGCTACCGCAATGATCAACATCAATCCCCGAATATGTTCTGAGAGCATTCGCATAGAGTTCTCCGCGCTGTAAATAGGGCTCTGCTCGATGAGAGCAAGAACCGCTTCAGATATTTCGTTATAGATTAGTGACTTATGAGATGGTCATAGCGGCAGGATGGAGCCCATCTCGTGGCACGACAAATTCCTGTCAGACTGACCAATAGTAGTTGATGTATGGAGGGGGGAACACCGCCGTAGCCCTTGATGCACGTGCTATTCGCTGACTTCTTGAGCTAGATCAAACAGTTATATTTTTGTGCGTTACAGAGCTTTACAGAATAGCCGTGAAACAATCGATACAGATCAATTAATCCCGGCCGCCTCTCGCTCGTTTTTCAGCTTTGATTCGGCATTCAGCAATAGAATCTCCAGCCACGCGTTCCAGCTTTCAGGATCGACGAAGGCATGTGGGTCACCGTCCCGGCGGTCCGTGAGGATTTCATATCGCTCGAACACCTCTCCCGAGCCTTCGTGATTGGGAATATTCACTTTGATATCCGGCAACTGCTGCAGACGCTGCACACTGTCGATATAGGATTCGGTGCGTTCCACTCCTGAGAAGTTCAGGCCGACTCCACCAAACATGAATGCCACATGGGGATAACCGCGGTCATAGACGGTGAAACGAGTAGACAGCACGCCAGGCGTATGACCCGGCGTCACCATGAAACGCAGCCGGGTGCGGCCCAGATTTAAGGTACCACCATCGGCAACCGAGAGATGACGAATCGGTTTGGCGTATTCCTGATAAATTGCAGGCTCATCAGTCATTTGCCAGTCTGCTTCGGTCATCATTACCACCGATCCGAATTCATCTTGGAAACGTCGCGCGCCACCTATATGATCAAAGTGTGCGTGAGTCACGATAACATAACGCACGTCATTTGGGTCGAACCCCAACTCACGAATTCCATCGATAACCAGATCGGTCAGTTCGCCGTAAAGCGAATCGAACAGGATCAGTCCCTGATCGCTCACCAACAACCAGGCAGACACCCACTTGGCGCCGACGTAATACAGGTTGTCGAAAACCTGGAATGGTTCTACCCGTTGTACTGCGGGATCATCCTGGGGGCTGAGTTCCTGTGCTGTAGAAAACTGTGCCAGAGCCGTGATACAGACACCCAGAATTACTGCTCTCAATTTGTTAAGACTCATCATGTAACTACCTGATTTCTATTACTTAGTTAGGGTACCGAATTGTAGCGATCGCTGAAGTAGCGATCCAATTCATCCAATTCTTGCTTTCGCAGCATGGAATCCTGCCCCACCTGCACGCCCAATACCTGGTGTACCTGGGTTTCCAGGTCATAGGCTGGCCATCGAGGTAATCCGTCACCATTGGGAGTCCCGCTCTTAGCGAACTGCGTCCAGTAGTCGTTCAGCAACTGGGCTATCTCCACATCGGCCTGGGGTGCATCACTGGGCAGGGTGTTGAATACATAGCGCAGCTCCATGGCATGGGGAGCACGCTGCATTGGATCGCGCAGGTTTCGGGTAAACACATACATGTAGCTGTCTTCAGCCGAACGCGCGATGGCATGAATGATTTCGCGAGTGGGACGGGCGAACCAGGCGTCGGTGTTGTAATCCACTTCAACTGTGAAGACATCCTCATCGTTATCAGCCACGTAATAGTCCAGCAGGCTACCGGCATGCTCACCGAACTCTTCGACCCGTGCGGCGCGTTGCTCGGTGACCGATTGAAAGGTCCTGTCTGGCCTGACGAAAAACAGCCCTTCTCCATCATTGATACCGGCCATCAAGGGAACAATATTGTGTGATCCTTCGGCAAAAATCTCCGCCGGTGATTTGGGAAACACATGGCCATCTACAATGAGGGAGACTCCGAGCTGCATTTCCATCAACTGCTGCGCGGAAAGGCTACGCATGTTCTCGAGCACGTCACTCCCGCTCATGCCTAATTCTTCGAGTTTCGCGCCGATGACCTGTGAGCCTCGCTGCTCAGCGCTTACAGTCATGCCATTAGGCGTATTCAGCTTAGTGACGTTGTTGGCGGTAATCCAGGTGCTCTCAGAGATAGCCTTGTGAAACAGACCCTCAGCCAATGGTGTGGCTAACAACGCATACACGCTACCGCCCCCCGCCGATTCACCGAAGATCGTCACATTGGAAGCATCACCGCCAAATTCGGCGATGTTCTGTTGTACCCATTTAAATGCAGCAACATTATCCAGGATACCGTAGTTTCCAGACACACCCTGCTCAGACTCTGCCGACAGTGCTGGATGAGCCATCCAGCCAAACGCATTCATGCGGTAGTTAACCGATACCAACACCACCTCATTATTAGCGAAAGCCTCACCGTCGTATATCGGTACGCTGTTGGAGCCGCTGGTCCAACCACCACCATGAATCCACACCATAACCGGTAGTTTTTCGGCGCCGGTCTCTGCCTTCGTCCAAACATTCAGGTACAGGCAATCTTCGCTCATATAAGCCGCGCGCCGCTGCATGCAGGCCGGGCCATGCTGGTCGGCGACCCTGACTCCTTGCCACGGAGTCGGTGCCTGAGGTGCCTTCCAGCGTAAATCACCTACCGGAGGGGCAGCAAATGGAATTCCGAGAAACTCCTGTACACCACTGTCCAGTGTTACCCCACTCACTTGTCCGTGAGTCAGGGAAACGGGTTCGTCGACGCCATAAGCCGTGAAAGTTAAGCAGCATCCGGCAATTAGCAGCACCCGAGTTGAAATTTTCATAGTCAGTCCCTCTGAATTAGGATCGAAGCACAGCGCAAGTACAGTGCCCTACCGGGTCGGGCAGAGTCAGCAGCAGTTTTTTGTTCTTAGCCAGGCAGGCTCTGTTATATACGATATTTCCACTATTTAATATTGCTTTTATGCAGGTTGCTTCAAGTCAATAAGAGCGCGGTAGACCAAGCTCATGCTCTGCCACAAAATTCAGAATCATTTCCTGAGAGATCGGTGCCAGCTTCATCAGGCGCGCCTCTCGCCAGTATCGCTCGACATGGTACTCCCGCGCATAGCCGAATCCACCATGGGTCTGAATGGCACAGTCTGCTGCGAAGAATCCTGCTTCTGCGGCCAGCCACTTGGCCATGTTCGCCTCGGTGCCACAGGGCATGTCGTTGTCTATCAGCCAGGCTGCTTTGCACACCATCAACTCAGCTGCATCGAGCTGGGTACGGGCTTGAGCTAATGGAAAGGCGATGCCCTGATTTTTACCGATGGGTCGACCGAACACGACTCGCTCATTTGCATAGCGCACTGCACGACGCAAAGCGGCCTTGCCAATGCCAACGGATTCGGCAGCTATCAGAATTCGTTCTGCATTCAGACCATCCAGCAAATACTTAAAGCCTGCACCCTCTTCTCCGACCCGATCAGCCACTGCTACCTTCAGGTCGTCATAGACCACTTCGCAGGTGCGCACCGCATTGCGACCCAGTTTGGGAATGGCCGAAATAGACACCTCCGGTTTCTGCAATTCCGCCAGCAATAAAGTCATGCCTTCAGTCTTGTGCTGCACGTCTTCTTTCTTCTGAGTGCGTACCAGCAATAACACCCTTTCTGACTCGAAGGCCTTGGTAGTCCAGACTTTGCGTCCTCGCACGACGTAGTGATCACCGTCGAGCCTGGCAAAGGTTTCGATCGATGTGGTATCGCTGCCTGCATCAGGCTCGGTGACCCCAAAGGCAACATGCAACTCACCACGTGCCACAGCAGGCAGGTATTTTTCGCGCATGGCAGCAGAGCCATGTTTGACTACCGGGTGCATGCCAAAAATAGACAAATGTACTGGGGTGGCACCGTTCATGGCGGCGCCGGAAGCGGCAACTTCTTCCAGTATGATTGCAGCTTCCTGAATGCCCCTGCCCGCGCCTCCATATTCCTCTGGCATGGCTATGCCAATCCAGCCCGCTGCCGCCACAGCATTGAAGAATTCATCGGGAAATTGACCCAGGCGGTCATGCTCCTCCCAGTAGTCATCGGGAAACCCTTCACAGAGCTTGCGCACCGAGTCGCGAATCAGGCGTTGTTCTTCGTCTTCTCTAAAATCCATATTCTCTAGACTCTTGTGTGTTCTCTCTAGCTCGCTAGAGCGCTGATATGGGCTGCGATGGCCATGATTTTACGGGCTCGTGTCAGATGTGGCACGTCAACCATCTGTCCCTTGAAGGAAAATGCCATTTTGCCCGCCGCCTGCTGATCTTTGAATGCCTGAATCAATTCGGCGGCTTCGCTGATTTCAGCATCGGTGGGCGTGAAAGCATCGTTAACGATTTCAATCTGTGTGGGGTGAATGGTGATCTTGCCCGTATAACCCATGTCCGCCGCCATCTTGCTTTCTCTGACCAGGCCTGCGGTGTTCTTAATATCGACATAGACTGCATCAATCGGTTGCGCCCCACCGGCTACTGCGGACAACAGACAAGTTGATCTGACATAACTGAATACTTCGAGGTAGTTACCCTGCTCGTCGCGCTTGGCTTTGGCGCCAAGTGCCCCAGATAAGTCTTCCGCGCCCCAGGTGATGGCATCCACTCTGGCGTTCTTCGTCATCTCCGGAAGATTGAATACCGCCTCTGGTACTTCTGTACCGATCAACAGTAGTGAGATTGAACCCGCTTCGACATCGTGCGCCTGTTCAACAGGGGTCATCATTTCATCAATAACATCGACATCGGCGCGGCTTGCTACTTTCGGCAATACCAGGCCATCGGGCAATACCTCCATGATGGCAGCCAAATCGTCTCTACCCCAGGGTGTGTCCTGCGGGTTGATACGCACCAGACACTCCTGGGTACCGAAGTCTGTTTCGTTTATCCAGTGACAGACATGCTCACGAGCAGCTTCCTTGTTCTCGGGGATAACCGAATCTTCCAGGTCCAGGATCAGTGAATCCGCTGGCAATGCCAGAGCTTTTTCGAACATCCGATCATTGCCACCCGGGACGAAATGCAGCGATCTGCGCAGTCCCTTGGCGCCCTTGCTCGGTTGTGACTTAGTCATCAGGCTGGTTTCCTTAACATCATGCCTTTACGCAGGCATTCACACACTATCTCATCCCGTTGATTAATGCCGGTGTGCTGGAACCACACGATGCCACGGTCTGGTTTAGTCTTCGATTCACGTTTCTCGACGATTCTGGTGGTCGCCCGTATCGTGTCTCCAATGAAGACGGGATTGGGAAATTCCGTCTTGTCCATTCCCAGGTTGCCAATCGTGGTACCCAGTGTAGTGTCCGCGACGGACAGCCCGATCACCAGCCCCAGAGTAAACAGGCTATTTACAATAATCTGGCCGTGCTGGGTCGTCTTGGCGAACTCGGCATCAATGTGCAATGGCTGCGGATTATGCGTCATGGTAGTGAACAGGGTGTTGTCGGTTTCCGTAATAGTGCGGTGCGGCTGATGCTCAAACACCGCGTCCACGTGCAGTTCTTCGAAATATTTTCCTGCCATAATCCTGTCCTTAGCCTGTCCCGAGTGCGTGCTTACTGGTCTAGCAGATATCTGGAATTTGCTGGATTCGCCTCAAGAGGGTGAATCTGCATCATTTTAGTAGCAACTTGCACGGGCATCCATTAAATTCTCGATGCATCAATNATTTAGGGATCTCTGGATCAATTCAGAAACCGACAATGAACTCCGAAGAAACACTAGCCCCAGCGCAGTTTGAGCAATGGATNGGTCGCTCCGAGTCTTCCCATGANGTCCTAACACTCGCGCCTATGGTAGCGATGGCGGCCACCCTGGATAAGCAAGACCTGGCCTGCGAGACCGGCAGCGTAATGCCTCCTCTATGGCATTGGCTGTACTTCCTGGATCCGGCCCCGCAATCGAAATTAGCCAATGATGGACATGCGGAACGCGGAGATTTTCTGCCACCCATTGCCTTACCGCGGCGCATGTGGGCCGGTAGCCGCTTCGAATTTCTCCACTGCCTGCATGCAGGCGAAGCGATAAGCCGCCAATCCACTATAAAAAGCATCGAGCTTAAGGACGGGCGTAGTGGCAAACTGGCATTCGTCTGCGTACGCCATGAGATCAGTAACACCCGAGGCCTGGCGATCAAGGAAGAACACGACATAGTCTTTCGGCAACACACTCCAGTCGATGCACCACCACCCACAGCAGTTGCCGCACCCTCCGACTGCGATTATTCACGAATGATCGACGCCGATTCGGTGCTGTTGTTTCGTTATTCTGCACTGACATTTAATGGCCACCGTATTCACTACGATCGNGATTATGCCACCCGAGAAGAAGGATACCCGGGCCTTATCGTGCACGGCCCGCTGCTGGCCACCCTGCTGGTAGAGCTGTTGGGAGTAACTCACCCCGATCGGACTATTAAGACGTTTCAATTCAAATCCGTCGCCCCTGTCTTCGATTTGAACTCCTTTCATGTATGTGGTGTTGATCCAGATCAGAATGGCGAAACCCAACTTTGGGTAAAAGACCATGAAGGTTCGCTCTGCATGAAGGGCGCTGCACTCGTGGAATAAATGCTCGTCTGCAAACATTAATGTCAAATTCAGCACCACTTAACGGTATAACAGTATTGTCGTTGGAGCATGCGATCGCCGCTCCCCTGTGCACCAGACAACTGGCCGAATTGGGCGCGCGGGTTATTAAGATTGAACGTCGAGATGTGGGCGATTTTGCGCGCCACTATGACTCAAGGGTAAAGGGTCAGTCCTCCCACTTTATCTGGACCAATAGATCCAAGGAAAGCCTTACGCTGGATATCAAACATGCCGAGGCCAAGAGTATTCTGGTAAGACTGCTCGAGCATAGCGATGTGCTGGTTCAAAACCTGGCCCCGTCGGCGACTGAGAAGCTTGGGCTGAGCTATGAACATCTCAGCGATCGGTTCAACAGACTCATCGTCTGTAACATCTCCGGTTACGGTAACGAAGGACCTTATAAAGACAAGAAGGCTTACGANCTGCTGGTCCAAGCCGAAGCTGGATTTCTTTCGGTCACCGGTACCNAAGAACAGATGGTTAAAAGCGGCATCTCGATCGCCGATATTGCCGCCGGTACGCAGGCGCACGCCGCCATCCTCGCGGCGCTGTTACAACGCGCAAACACCGGCAATGGCAGCAATATCGAGATCTCCATGCTGGAAGCCATGGTGGAATGGATGGGGTTTCCCTTAAATTACGCCTACGCGGGGGCGCCTCCACCCGCCCGCTCCGGCCCCGATCACGCCAGCATCTATCCCTATGGCGCATTCCAGAGCAGCGATCATCGAGTCATTATGCTGGGCCTGCAAAATGAACGGGAGTGGGACGTGTTCTGCCGATTTGTGCTGGAACAACCGAGCCTTATCCATGATCCACGCTACCAGAACAGCGACCTGCGCTCCCAGAACCGAGACCATCTGCGAGAATTAATCCAGAGTCTGTTTTCACTACTCACCGCCGAACAGATAATCGAGAAGCTGGATGGAGCCCAGATTGCCTACGCCAACGTGAATAACATGGAAGATATCTGGAATCATCCCCAACTCAAAGCACTCAATCGGATCATTCCTACACAGACGCCTGAGGGTATCGTGTCCAGCTTCAAGCCTCCCGGCAACAACAGTGATTTCGAACCAGCCCTGTCACCAGTGCCGGCGATCGGCGAGCATACGCGGGCAATTCTGGAAGAATTACAATTCAGTCCCGAGCAGATTGAAAAGTTTTTCGAAGATGAAGTTGTCTGAACCGCTACGAATTCCGCCTCGCCTGTTCTTTACGACGACACCTCTGACGCGACACTAGCACCGCTCATTCGAGCCTGGTAACCCCGCAACTCTTGCTTGAGTATTGGCGCAAGCAGGTACAGACCGAGAATATTCGGTAGTGCGATGACAAAAACCATGGCATCGGAGAAATCCAGCACCGCACCTAACTGCACGGTGGATCCCAGTACGCCGAAAACACAGAAGAATGCCTTGAACAACATTTCCTTTTTGCGTCCCTCCCCCACCAGATAGGTCCAGCCTTTCAAGCCATAGTAGGACCAGGAGATCATGGTTGAGAAGGCAAACAGAATGGCAATAATTGACAGCGGCACGGTGGACCAGCTCAAGGTGCTTTCGAAAGCCTGAGAGGTTAACTCAATGCCTTGCACGCCCTGGCCAACCATGCCCGGCTCGTAGACAGTGGTCAGGATTACCAGGGCAGTCAGCGTGCAGATAACGACGGTATCGATAAAGGGTTCTAATAGCCCGACGTATCCTTCCGTAGAAGGCTCATTAGTGCGCACCGCCGAGTGCGCTATGGCGGCCGATCCTATGCCGGCCTCGTTGGAAAAAACGGCGCGTTGAAAACCGAGGATCATGACGCCGAACATGCCTCCTGCTATACCCTGGGGGCTGAACGCTTCGCTGAAAATGGCTTGAATCGCCCACGGCAACCTGCTGCTATTCAGTGCGATAACCAGTAGGGCAAAAATTACGTAGCCCACCGCCATAAAGGGTACCAGCCGACTGGTAACCCGGGCGATACTCTTGAGCCCACCGATAATCACCACCGCCACGGCAGTGGCGATTACCAGACCAAACAACCAGCCCTTGTCGAGAAAGAAGCTGTCACCACCTCCCGTGGCATAGACAAACTGCTCGAAAGCCTGATTGGACTGAAACATGTTACCGATGCCCAGGCAACCAATCACGATAGCCAACGCGTAGAACATGCCCGCCGGTCTGGCGATTAGACCTAAACCCCGCAGCCGCAATCCCTGCTCCAGGTAATACATCGGGCCCCCGGAAACAGTGCCGTCCGGATTTTCGCGTCGGTATTTTACNCCGGCAATACACTCTGCCAATTTGGTGGACATGCCGAGTAACCCGGCCATAATCATCCAAAATGTGGCACCTGGCCCGCCGAGGCTGAGCACAATTGCCATGCCACCAATATTACCGATTCCCACAGTNCCGGATAGAGCCGTCGTCAGCGCCTGGAAATGATTGACCTCGCCGGTGTGATTCGAAGAGGCATAGTCGCCGCGAATGATACGGATGGAGTGAGCCAGACCCCGGAAATTGACAAATCCGAAATAGAGCGTGAAGAATGTGGCGGCGGCGATCAGCCACACCACGATCAGCNGCAGGCTGGCGGAGCCGATCGTCACCTCGAAAAAGATGAAACTGGATACGGCATCGGTTAGAGGCTGCACAGCCGCATTAACTACAGCATCAATTCCTGCTTCCTGTGCGTGTAAAGAGGCTGGAAACGCCGACAGAAGAATCAATAAGAGGGAGGACTTCAGACCCGACAGGGGCAGCCCACCACAATCGTCACGTACTGCAGCAATGCGCATACTATGATTCGTGTTATTCACTTTTTGTCGACGCACAGCTTAAGCAGTGAGCATCCGATTCTCGAGCAGGCCCGACTAGAACGGCCTATCGCCATCAATAGTGATTCGCTCCATGCGGCGATGGGCGGGGAAATAGTCATTCACGGGTTTGTGTAAGGTGGCACGGTTATCCCAGAATGCTAAGGAATTAGGCCGCCATTGAAAGCGACAGGTGTACTCCAAAGTAACGCAATGCCTGTAGAGAAATTCCAGCAGAGAGCGGCTCTCCTTCTCTTTCATTCCAACGATGTGGGTCGTAAACAACTCGTTGACGAAAATCAGTTTTTCGCCGCTCTCCGGATGGGTGCGTATAACCGGATGCTCAACCGGTGGATTGTCCGCCAGAGCCTGAGCCAATTGATCACGACCACCGGGTTCGGCCAGACTCTCTTTAAACCCGAAGGCAAAATCATGTACGGCGCTGAGTCCAGATAGAAATGACTGCATCTTGTCCGATAAGCCCTCATAGGCGGCACTGAGACTGGACCACGCCGTGTCGCCGCCCTTCTCCGGCAAGATAATGCCACGCAGTATGGAGCCCAGCGGCGGATGAGGATTAAAGGTCATGTCGGTATGCCACAACTCCACCTTGGTGGGATTCTCCGGCGTACTCTCGATAATGGTGATTTCCGGGAATCCTTCTACCGTAGGGTAAGAGGGATGGCTCTGCACTGGACCAAACAGAGCTGCCAAGGCTTTCTGATGCTGCGGACCGATATCCTGATCACGAAAGAAAATGACCTTGTGCTCGACCAGCAGACGACGAATTTCCTGATAAGCCTCATCGCCGATCGGCTGGCTCAGATCGATACCGTGAATCTCGGCACCGATTACAGCGGTGATTGGTTTGATGTCGAACATAGCGGGTTATTGGGGACAGACCACGATAAAGCGTCTATTGCTCTAAAAAAGCAAAAATGTGGTCTGTCTCCTGTTACTCCAGCTTAGTTCGGCGGCTGGTTGGAATACTCGGTGCCATTGATGGGAATCATCAGGTGAGCACCGGCAGTACCAGAACGCATCATAAAGGGAGTGCCTTTACCTAACAGGGCATTGTCGCGCCCAAAAGCAGAGGACATGCCGAGATCTTCCGCAGTTGCAAAAGGCAGAGAAACCACCATCAGATACTGGATACGCTCGGGAGTATCGAAACGCCTGTAAGCCATCTGACCAAATCTGCGGNCCGGAATGCGTCCTTCGTCTTCGGCCTGCTGCATTGCCATCTGCATATCTTCTCCCTCCAATCCCTGGGCCGACAGTTTGGCCTGCAGGTCGCGGCGTGCCCTCTGTGATACGGGGCCGCAACGGGTAAAGCCATCTGCGTTGGTAGGGCTGCATTCGACATGATTGCTACCTACCTTGAGGGTGACACGATTNCCATCGTCATCATAGCGATACACCGTTGCATCCGCCCGCAGCTCTTCAGGCAGCGGTGTCAATGCCTTTTCAATAATTGCCTGGTCTGATTGTGCGGCGAGGTGGCTCGAAGCGAACAATGCCGCAGCCAGCAATACCAGTGAGCTCTTGTTTCTTAACATAACTATCTCCTGAATTTCTCTTTCTTTCACGTTACACTGCCCGGCGGGGTGATGTGATACTGCGCCCCAATGGCGTAATCGCATCCGGTCCAGCTTCTAATTCTGTTAGCGCTAGAATCGGCATTCTACGGCATTGCAGGCGAGAGCCACACATTTTCTGCTGATCTGAATCAAAATCTGGCACAATAACCGCTACGAATACGTGGCTGGCCTTACAAATGTCGCTAAATTTCAGTATGTTATCCGCCACGTCCCTGAAAATAAGTGTACAGCACAGTCACCGTCGGATAGCCCATGCAAACAGCGGANGTAGCAACAAGTAACGGAAAAAACGATTCTACCGACGACGGTGGTCCGGAAATCGATTCCCTCCTGATCAAGGCTCATAGTTTCGCCGCGTTCGCTACCCTGTTCCTGGCGGTGGCATTTGGCATCCTGATTTCGTTGCAGTTTGTTTTCCCCGACCTGATCGGTGTGTTCCCGAGTTGGGGGCGCATGCGTTATGCCCATACCCAGGGAATCATGCTGGGCTGGCTAGGTAATGCCTTCCTGGCATTCATGTACTACGCCGTGCCAGTCCTCAGTGGCAGAGCGATAAGTAATCGCGTTCTCGGTCTATTGCTGTTTGCGCTGTGGAACTTCGCGGTGATGATTCCCGGCTGGATTCTGGTGCTCAGTGGTTACAGCCAGCCGCTGGAATGGGCTGAATTTCCCCTGCCTGTGGACGTGCTGGTTGTAATAGCTTTCGTTATAGCCGCGATCCAGTTTCTGTCACCGTTCTTCAAGCATGGCTTTGACAATCTGTACGTATCCAGTTGGTACATCATCGGCGCCCTGGTTTTTATCCTGCTGATCTTTCCCATGGGTAATTTGGTGCCGGAATTTGTGCCGGGTGCGGCCGGTGCAGCATTCAGTGGATTATGGATACACGATGCGGTCGGCCTGTTTGTNACNCCTCTGGGACTGGCCNTTCTGTATTTCGTAATNCCCGCCAATACCGGTCGGCCCATATTCAGTCACTTCCTNTCCATGCTGGGATTCTGGGGATTGTTCTTTATCTATCCACTTAACGGNATTCATCANTANATCCACTCCGCCATTCCCATGNGCGCACAACTGATCGCCATCGNTGCTTCNTTNATTTTGGGTGCGGTAGTCGTGATTGTAGTTGCCAATCTGATGCTGTCGCNGCGGGGTTNCGGATGGATACCNAAGAACATNGTACTGCGCTTCGCNTCCATGTCGGTGGTGTTNTACGTGATTGTCAGCNTGCAGGGTTCCTGGCAGGCTGACNTGGCGGCCAGCCGTGCAATTCATTTCACTGACTACATTATTGGTCACTCACACCTGTCTATGCTGGGATTTGCCACGTTTGCGGGCATCGCCGGTATCGTTCATGCCTGGCAGCGAATGCCAGACGCACGGGTGAATCTCAGAGCACTGGATTGGGCCTACTGGTTGCTGACAATCGGCATCACTCTGATGGTGATTGACCTGACCCTTGCCGGCCTCGTGCAGGGTGACTCCTGGCAGAGTAGCGCGCCCTGGCTGGAATCGGTGCGCGCATCCACACCCTATTGGCTGGTTCGCAGTCTGTCTGCCATTCCCATCACCATCGGTTTCGTGCTGGTGCTATACGGCCTGATGAGTGGATCAACGGAGACCGAGTCCGCTGAAATCTCGGATGTGCGACGGACCACTATCAATGACTCCACCGCCGATGGCGCAGAGCCAACATCCACTGGCGCTGGGCTGTCGGCGGCACTGCGTATGTCCTATATAGTCGCTTTCGGGGCGGGCGTTGGTTTCTTTGTGTTTTCGGTTTCCCTGCTCGGCTTGATGCCGCTGCAAAGCTTGACACGGGAAACCGCGGCGTTGGCGCCGGCGGCATCCCCCGGGCTTGCCCCGGCGGAAGAGCGCGGGCGTGCTATCTACGCGCGGGAGGGCTGCAGCTACTGCCATACCCAACAAGTACGTTATACCGAAGCCGATATAAGGCGCTTCGGTGCACCCAGCCTGGCATGGGAAGGCCGGCTGGATTATCCCCACATGCTGGGTACGCGCCGCATCGGCCCGGACCTGGCACGCACTACAGACACGCGCACCAACGAGTGGCATCTGGTGCATCTATTTTCTCCGCGCAGCGTGGTTCCGCAGTCCATAATGCCTTCCTACCCGGAAATGTTTAACGGCTCTCCGGACAGTCCGCGCCTGGACGCGCTCGATCTGGTTGCCTACCTGGATAGTCTGGGGCGAGAGCGTGAACTGGCCTGGCCCGAAGGCGACGATCTTGGCCTCAGTCTCACTGAAGACGAGCGCGCTCTGGAGTCTCTGAACTCTGAAGTGCTCAATGCTCATCCGGGCAAGACCAGGCCCAGGGGTTCCGCTCCGGCTTTGAATGAAACAGCAGATGAACGCTCGGGTCAGCAACTATGGCAGGATAACTGTAGTGGCTGTCATGGTATCGAAGGCAGGGGCGATGGGCCGGCAGCTTCCTGGTTGGAGCCGCCGCCGGTGGATCTGACCGAACATCGCTACCGA
>PBYU01000007.1 GCA_002730035.1 Gammaproteobacteria bacterium
TCGGTATTTCCCATAACTTCTACTGGATTGCCAAACCGACGGGAATTATTGCGCTCGGTAGTGTGTTCTCCACGCTTCAGGTGTTGCCGCTGCTCTTGCTTACTCTGGATGCATGGCAGATGCGTCAGGAAGGCCATACGGCTACTCAAAACATGATGGAAGGTAAACAGACCATCGTCATGGAAGGTGTCTGGTTATTCATTCTTGGTGTTAACTTCTGGAATATTTTTGGCGCAGGCGTATTAGGCTCGGTAATTAACCTGCCGATCGTCAATTACTATGAGCATGCAACCTATCTCACTGGTAACCATGCTCATGCAGCCATGTTTGGTGTGAAAGGTAATATTGCACTGGGCGGGATGCTCTTCTGCTGTCAGCATTTATTCCATAAAGCTGCCTGGAATCCGAAGCTGGTTCGAACATCCTTCTGGAGTCTGAATATTGGACTGGCACTGATGATGTTCCTCGATCTGTTCCCGGTTGGTTTGTACCAGACCTGGATCGCATACACAGAAGGCACTTGGTATGCCCGATCATCGGAAATCGTAACGGGTCCGGTATTCTCATTCCTGACTTACTGCCGCACCATTGGCGGGATGGTATTCATCTGGGGTGGCCTAGTACCGATGGTATGGTTCATACTATCTAGAGGCACCAAGCTTCGCCTTAAGGAAGAGGACGTTGCAGAAGGTGAATGGACTGTTTACGAGCAAGCATGGTCGGAACAGAACGACCCATCACTCGGAGGTTAGTAAATACTCCTGATACACCCCCCGTTAAGGGGGACTGGTAAACGGCGGGCCCTGTAGGAGTTTATTCAACGAAGTTGAATACTCGACTGCAGGGCCCGCTGCTTTATGCCGGCCGACTCATCATGAATGGCGCCGACTTGCCGGAGATTTCTATTCCGGGTAGAGTGCGGTAAGAAGCGTACGAGGAGATCTAAGCCATGGACAAAAACCAATGTAATGCCGAAGAGATTATTCTTCAGCTAAGAGAGGTCGATGTGCCGCTCGGTCAGGGGCAAATAATCCACCAGGTATGTAAGTGGCTCAAGGAGTTGGAAGCTGAAAATCTCCGCTTGAAGCGTGCGATGATGGATCTTACTGTCGACAATCTGGTCCTCGAAGATACTGTTAAGGCAAAAGGCTAAGTAAGTATCTGGAAATAGTTTTAAGGAGATGCGCAATGAATTTTTTCGGTGCTCAATATGTGCCTCGATACATGGTTTCAACCATTATCGCTGGCAGTATATTGATGTTTTGCTCGGCGGCAATGGCGGCGCCAGAAAGCAGTAATCCTGGTCCGCTTGGTCTGGCTGTAAGCGGTGCATCCAGCGGGATTAATGCGGATTATTTCAAGCAGGAAGTCACCGATGCAATTAACGATAGTGGTATTTTTTCTAGTATCGATATCTCTGATGCAGCTGATCTCATCATACCCATGATAGGTGCTGATGGTGTTTACCCTAGTAACGAACTTAGTGACAATACACCGTATGTGCTGAAGATCAGGATCATTAAAGTCGACGCGCCGGCATTTAGCATACGCATGACTGTCACTATGAATGTGGTTTGGACGCTTTATCGCACCGCTGATAAGGAAACCTTGCTGCAGGAAATTATTCCCTCAACTTATACCGGGCGAGCGTTTGAAGGTGGAATTATCGGTGCTAACCGTGTGCGTGCCGGGACGGAGGGTGCCACCCTGGAAAATATCCGACTCGGCATGGAAATGCTTGAATCTTTATATTTCCCACCAGAAAAAGAATCAAGTTGAGAATATGGAGCCAAACATCTGTCGCTAGTTGAATACCCGCTCCTAACGACAGCAGATAGATTATCATTTAGCAAAGAGTATTTAATGAAGACTACGATATTAGAGTTTATGAGCAAAGATCATGACAGGTTGGATAATCTGTTTGAGGAATTTAACAAGCTAAGAAAAAGCGACATAAGTAGAGCTAAATCATTATTTCTTGAATTCAGCGTTGGGCTTCAGGCGCATATTGCCTGGGAAGAGGATATACTGTTCCCGATTTTTGAACGAGGAACCGGCATGTATGACACTGGGCCGACGGCGGTAATGCGAATGGAGCACGGTCACATCAAGAATTTCCTGGAGGAGATTAGTGGGAAAGTTCTTGCAGATGAATTGGACGAATTGGGGATCAAATTATTGGAGGTTCTGGGATCGCACAATCAGAAAGAAGAAAATATTCTTTACCCTGCGATAGATAATTTGACTAATGAGCAAGAAAAGAAACAAGCGATTGAGAGAATGACGGAACTGCCTTCTGAAAACTTTGCGTAGTATTGCTATATGTAATATGGAAGCTTAAAACAGGAAAGGGAACTTCATGACAGCATCAAACAAAAAATTTCACTATACGATTGCGAAAATATTACACTGGTCGGTGGGATTTATTATTGTTTTTAATTTGTTATCCGGGTGGAGAATTGAGGAATTTACGCCAGAGGCGAAGCACGTGATTATTATGGTTCACTCGGGAATAGGAACCATAGTATTTGTGATGATGCTGTTTCGTTGGTGGTGGAGAAAGTCTCATAATCTCTATGCGCCGCCAAGATGGTGGAAAAGGCCTTCTATGCTTCTGCAGGTGATTCTTTATCCGTTGCTATTGATACAGCCAGTTATCGGGGTGTTGCAGGCGGCTTTTATTGACTATGAAGTTCTCGCATTTGGTTTAATCCCCTATTCGGCTCTTGCTGCTGATAACGAGAGCTTGCATNGCATGTTTCTCCAATGGCATGGAAACCTGGCTTTGCTGCTTATCTTTCTCGTTTTGGTGCATGGCTTGGAAAGAACGCGAAGAATGTTAAGTGATTAGCTGTAGTGACAAGGCCTGGCTCAACTGTTTTGAGTGGACATGAATTGCTATGAAAGGAACCAGCCGAGATGGATTCTTGATGTTGTACTAAAGTATTTGTTCTGACTGAAGGATTGTTGAAAATGTCCAGTCACTGCCTGAGTTTTGATACAACCAAATATCTTCATAAATTTGTTCACTATCAGGTTTTTCGTAGGTGACATGACACTGGACACTGCCTGTAGATGCTTCGCCGGAACCTGCAAATAAAATTTCATAGCCTGGATACTTGCTGTAAAAGTCTGCTCTTAACTGTCGATTGCAGGGGTCAGTAATGAAAACATAGTAAAGAGCTATTCCCGCAATAACAAAGAGAGCAATATAGTATTTTAACATTTATGAAACCCGCTAGTGTTTATTGGAGCTTAACTATTCAATTAGAAGAACAAGAATAGATTTAGGCATGGCTGTCGAAAACCTCAGTTTGACTCTGTCATTGTACTATCTAAAGGACTGCGGAGGCCAAGACAATAAAACACGTCAAGTAGTAACATCGATACCACCATTGTATCTATTCCGAGGAATAGAGGGTTTTTTTAACGAGGTCATAATATTTTGAACATGGTTCATATTGGTGCATCACTATTGCTTTTTGTGTTGGCAATAATTTCTGTATTATTTTCTGTATTAATAGCGGTGAAGCCAGCCGCTGACCCCGCCAATTCGGTACTCCTAAGAAAAGCCAATATTGCTGGACTGATTGAAAGTATTGTTGCTTGTGCCGTACTCCTTACGGGGTTAATTGCTGTGTATCTGGGTTCTTGGTCATTGTCGCTACCTTGGGTGTGGATGAGCTTGATGATTATGGTGTTTTATATCGTAGCCCTTGTATATGTAACGAAGCCAGCCCGTTTGATTGTGTCACAGCGCGGTAGTGCAGTTAAAACAGGTATGCAGGTTATTCTACAGATTGGCCATGTCTTGCTAATTCTCGTTGCTTTTTCTCTCATGTTCTTAAAACCATCCTAGAGAGATAACAAAAAACAGGGTCGAGCCGCGTTAATAGAAACTCGGTCCAACCCCCATTAATTGTGACTAAATTTATGAGTATGAGAAGAATAAAAGCACTCTCAATTGATGCCCACGCCTTCCTTATCAGCAAATAGCAAGCTGCTCGCTTCGGAAACCTTCAGTTAGTCCCCAAAATACCAAGCTATTGGTCAATCTAAAACGACTCTAACTCGGCTATGTCCAGGGATGGACGGTATGCCGTGGGCTCAGGGATGCGCAGGAGCGGCTATTGCCATGGATGGCATGTATGCCGGTTTTGCATCGTGACAGGGATGTCACTTAGTAGAGCAATGCAGGAGCAATTGCCGAGGAGCAAAANCCGGCCATGTCCAAATGGCGTTCTGCCGGGATCTTGTCTTTCCCTGCCTGACTNGACCATTTATCTATGAATCCTCAGTGCCCAGGGCTGGGCAATACTAAAATGGGAATCGCTACCACCAGAAAAATCCCAAATGCCAGCAACCAGGCTAGTCCAGAAGACACTATCAACCAATCATAGGCTATAAGAGAAGAAGCTANCCTTAGAGCAGCGGCTAAGCTAATCAGAACAAAACATGAGTTAATCCAACTATCGCTGGTTAATGGCCGGCCGGAATGTCCCTTACCGGCTCTGATAGCAACCGCCATGATCATCGTAGTTATGGCACCAATGGTCAGCGCATGGATGCCCGCACTGGGAGTGACAAGCTGGAAACTGGACGCAGCCAATAACAACAGACCTATGGGAATCCATCCGTAGGCCACATGTAATACCAGCAATAAGGGCTCAGATGCAATCTTCAGGGTTCGCCAGCGAGCCAGTCTGAGACTGTGAAGCAAAGCCGTGACAATCAGAACAGCACCCGTCGATGTGCTGAAGGGATACGGTACAAAGCTGAGCAAGACTAGGACGGTGCTAAGCAAGCAGGCTATATCCAGCCGACCGAAACTGGCAGGTAGAGGCCCTGTTACAGCTCTAGCCCGTAGCCAGTTACCACTAAAGGCGGGAATTATTCGGCCTCCTATCAGCGCTATCATTAGGACTACGCTAAGGATGGCGCCTCGCATGCTGGCACCGCTGGTGGTTAAGATGCCATTGAAATTCCCGCTTAGTTCCAAGTGGTAAGCAACGTTGAACAGGCAGAGTGAGCTGAGCACTGCGACAACTATATAGTTGCGCCGATTCTGGCCCAGGTACAACTCCCGGGTCAACAGCACTATGACCAGGAATAAGTAAGCAAGATCAAGCAGCATGGCCCACCAACCGGGTTCGAGAAACAGCATTGCAAATCGACCTAGTAACCATAGGCTGCACAGAATCAATAAGCTGGTGCCCTTAAGAGGGGGTCTTCCAGTCCAATTGGCCACAGCAGTGAAGGCAAATCCTCCCATTGCCGCCGCCACGAAACCGAAGACCATTTCATGACTATGCCATAGAAAAGGATTAATCCGCTGTGCCGGTAATGTCAGTCCGCCAAAGAAATAGCCGAGCCACAGCAACAAGACCAGCGGGGCGTAGAGCCCGGCAAGCATGAAAAGTGGGCGAAATGCACCACTGAATATTGTTGTGTATATCTTGTTCATTCTAGTCGAATTTCATCGGCTGTCAGGAGCGCCGCTCGCAGAAATCTCGCCTTCTGTCCTGCTAAACAACGCTTTGCGAGTATAACAAGTATTGGGCCGACGAGAATAGAAATGCAATGTAGGTAGGCAGAATGGAAAACAGATCGATCAGNCTATAGAAGCTGAAAACATGACGCCGCAAGCTAACTGTAGAATCAGATCCCACTAACCTCCACGAGATCTGAACTAACAAGTTATTGCGCACTATAGGGGTGGCTGTATTATGTTTCAAATGACAAACAATCATTGNCTCCATGAATGGCATTCATAACAAGGAGTTGCCTACAGCAGCTTCCATTTCATGCATGCAAGGGTGAAGCTAANGCTTGCTCATGAAGCGATTTGAAAAACTCAGGTATGGGTTGTTCTTGTCCAGACTGAAACACAGCTACACACAAAAGTGGATGGTGGGTCTAATCCAGATTTTATGGACAGTTTAGTAAGGAGTGATTTCTCTTTTTCTCATACCTGAATGTTGCTTCGCTACCTTGGATTGTAAAACCTTTCTATATAGTCAAAGATGTCCACTCTGGCTTCAGCGCGGGTTGCATAAGATCGTAGGTAAACTCGCTCACGCTTCATCTGTCCGAAGAAGCTTTCTGCAGAAGCGTTATCCGCTCAGCTTCCAACAGCACTCATCGNACAGACNAGGTTATGCCCTTTCAAAAACAGCTTCCCGTTTGAACTCCTCCGAGTACTTCCTGCGTTTTCACCTAACACTTCTCCTGGCCCATTAGCAGCCTTTTCTGATGTGTTCGTAAAATCGGGGTAAAACCCTCTTATCTGCAGAGCCTCACAGACCGCTGTCGTTCGATAGACTCCCGGCCAACTCATCCCTATAATTGTAGGAATTAAACTCTCAAATAAATAATACCCAGGAAGAAAAATGATGAATGATTCATCTGACAGTCTCTACACGCGGCNCGGTGGTTTTGACGCAATTACTGCTGTCGCTGAAAACCTATTGCCACGACTGGCTGGCGATCCACAACTCGGGCGCTTTTGGCAGAACCGTGGCGATGATGGTATTCAGCGTGAAAAACAATTACTAATCGACTTTCTCTCAAATAGTGCCGGCGGTCCCCTGTATTACACCGNCCGTGATATGGCACTATCGCACAAGGGTATGGGCATCAGCCAAAGCGACTGGGAACTCTTCATTGGGCACCTCACTGCAACTCTGGATGCCTTCGATTTACCAGAACGGGAGCAGAGCGATGTTCTCGCTTTTATTGACAGTACTCACTCCGACATCGTTGAGAACTGAGTGCATAAAAAGAGANTTGGATAGAAATCACTAAACAGGAAAACAGNTAGATATATNCCTTGGTGCTAATTTGTTAGTGTTCCTCCCCTACTCTTCAATACATTAATTTATTACATTGTTAGTGTTCCCTCCTTTGCTCCTTTGACAAAAAGTGCCCCTAAACCTGTTTTGTGGCAACGATGAATGTTCCATTGAGTTTTTCTNAATGTTGAATTGTGAAGCCTGCATTTTCTATGGCTCGCTCTAGATTTTTCATCCCAAAAATTCTTACCAGTGGAGCCTTGCCAATGAGCCTGCCAAGAATCAGGAGTGGCCACAATATCATCAGCCAGGAATCCGCCAAGCAGGCCGTGCTGGAAATGAAGACGCCGCCGGGCTTTAACATGCCATGCACCTGTGCCAGCGCTTTTTCTTTGTCGGCCAGTAAATGGATGATATTCATTCCCAGTATGCCGTCGAAGGTCTGCCCTGTCGCAGCCAGATCATCTAGCGTGGCCTGCTGGAAAGTGACGTTACCGACATCCTGGTCCACTGCCTTATCTTGAGCGATCTCCAGCATTTTCGGTGAAACGTCGGTGGCCAGAATCTGTTGCACATGAGGCGAATGATGCAGGGCGGTAGTTCCGGTACCACAGCCAAACTCCAGGAGCGACATGTCTGGATTAAAGTAGCTCTGTGTCTTCTTGATTTTTTCCAGATAAGCTTCTTCATTACGAGTGGGGAATTTGGCATAGCTCTCGGCATTCTTGTCCCAGAATTTGGCAAGTTTGCGTTTTTCCGTTGTCATATATCTTCGCCTGTTTTTTTTATGGAGAGGAATAAACGATCAATCCTCTTTTCGGACTATCAAGAATGACGCCATGAGTATAGGAAGCATAACCGATATCTGTAATTCAAGCCCTAGTCCAATTCCTGGAATTGTGCATCGATGGCCAGGGTATCCTCAGCCATGAAACACCTGAAAATCTCTCAGTTCCACCCTTCCAGCCCTTCACTACTTCATTTTGCCGTTCTCAACCAGGCTTTCCTTCTACTCGGGCCGAGTCATGCCCTGCCACCTTCTGCTGTGCAGGGATGCACGAATGTCGCGAGCGCATGGATGCGCAGGAGCGACCCTGACAGCTTCTTTTCTCCTTGCTGATTGAATGCTTAGTCAAACAGACCAAGCTGTGGTGTGATAGTCTGCTGGCAGAACACCTTGCGTCCCTTTTGCGGGCCGATGGCAACCCGTAAATGACCGAGTGGGTGTGGAGATCCCGGAGCGGGTCTTCCTCGAGGCGATCCAGAGTGCGATGGCTGTTGTCTTCGTCCCTTTCCAGGATGCCCCTACGTTCCAGAAAGCGGGCCACCCACAGGCTAATGAAAGGATTGACTTGAATTGCTGCGGTGGATTCAAGATCATGTATCCCTTCATACCCGGTCCAACAATAAGCAGAACAATGGCTTCAATCAGCTCAACAAGGCGCCACTTCCTGACTCAATGCTGCTCTGCGCTACTTGCAGGCGTTGCCATTAATCCATTGGCAGCGGTATTTGCCCAGACATCGAGAAGCGATCGCGCAATTACTATTACCGGTATGGAAGTTCTTGCCGTCGATGTAACTGAGCGCACCAACTGGATCTTCGTGAGACTCACCGCCAGCAATGGAGTGACCGGGCTGGGAGAGGCATCACTGGGGCGCCGCAGCGAACTGAATGAGCTCAATGAATTCTTCCGCATGGTAGACGGCGAATCGGCTTTCGACATCAATCAGTATCGAAGCAGGGCGTGGTCACGTGCCTCTTCCGGCAACCGTGTATTAGCTACGGCATTCAGTTCTATAGAGCAGGCGTTATGGGATATTGTGGGTAAGACATTGCAGGTGCCGCTGTACCAGCTATTCGGCGGAAAGCTGCGAGACACATTACCCGTGTATGCCAATATCAATCGGGCCACNTCCAATCGCACTCCAGCAGGCTTCGCTGAGAATGCACGGCTAGCGGTTGCCGATGGTTTTCGGGCACTTAAAGCCGCCCCCTTCGACGGCTTCCCTGCCCTGACGGCATCGGCACACGAAATTGATGCGGCGCGGCAATTGGGTGTGGATTGTGTGTTCGCCATGCGTGACGCCGTTGGCGATGATGTCGCCATCAAGATTGATGCCCATAGCTTTTTCGATGTTGACCTGTCTATCGAGGTCGCCAGAGAACTGCAACCGGTAAACCTGTCCTGGTACGAGGAACCGGTTGCGCCAAGCCAGACGGAAAACACCCGGCTTATTCATGACGCCGTTACCCAGACCATGGCAGGAGGCGAGTTCCTGTTTGGCGTCGATGGTTTCGCGCCACTGTGCCAGAACCATGCCGTGGATATCATCATGCCCGATGTTAAGCACTGTGGCGGTTTGCTGGAAGCCTTGCGGATCTCTACCATAGCTGAAGCGAACGGCGTGTTGGTGTCCCCCCATAACCCCAGCGGACCCGTCTCGACCGCAGCATCGGCTGCACTATGTGCCGCGCTGCCTAATTTCGATATCCTGGAATTTCAATGGGGAGAGCAGGTATGGAGAGGCACCCTGGTAAACCCCCGTGAGCTATTTGAAGATGGTTCGATTACTGTGAGTGAGCTGCCAGGAATAGGCATTAATCTCGACGCTGAAGTCTTAATGGATCACCGCGCGTAATGAATGACCTGAGTTCGAGTGAATTTCACATTGAAGAAACACCGGACTGCCTGGTGTTCACGATTACTCGACCGAAGCGGCTGAATGCCATCACCGTGGCAGTTCTCGATGGACTCGAGCACTGTATTACTCAGCTGGAGAATTCCTCGGACAACCGAGGACTCATCGTGACAGCCGAAGGTGNGCGAGCCTTCTGCGCCGGTACCGATCTGTTTGAAAGGGATAAGCTCAGCGAACAGCAACGTGCTGCCAAGTCAGATCGCGCCAGGAATTTGCTGGTCAGGCTTTATCGAGCCCCGTTTATCAGTATCGCTGCTCTCAATGGTCTGGCATTCGGCGGCGGATTGGAACTGGCGATGGCTTGTACCTTTCGCATCGCAGCACCTCATGTCGAGTGCTCCTTACCAGAAGTAAAGATAGGATTGATTCCGGCCTACGCTGGTACTCAGCTACTGCCCGCACTTGTCGGTCGGTCGCGGGCGCTGGATATGATGCTGACCGGTCGGCCGGTCGCCCGTGACGAAGCCCTTGCAATGGGCCTGATTAACCGCATCGCCAATAGCGATGCACCACTTCTCGATCAGGCTCAGCAATTCCTTACTTCGATCACGGGTCACAGCAAGCTTGCCATCAATGCCATTCGTGAGTGTGCCAGCGTAGCGGCCAGCCAGCTCAGTGAACATGGGCTGGCGGTGGAAAAAGACTGTGTAGTCAGGGTAGCTGAGAGTGACGATGCGAAGGAAGGAGTAGCCGCATTTCGTGACAAGCGCCCACCGATTTTTAAACACCGCTGAATATCAGCTAGTGAACTAAATTTTTGACTAAAATCCGAATTCACCCCTATCAGTGCTAATGAAGGAGCAGTTTCTCATGACACAGAAACACTTCGTAAGATTGATCCAATGCTGTTCGACTTGCCTCCTGTGTGTGGCAGCTTCAACCGTCTACACCCAGGTAAATCCCGCAGCGGGTTTCGTGCTTATTGAAGGAGGCAGTTTCACCATGGGCAGTTCGGACAGTGAAGCCGGCAGAGATGACGACGAGGGTCCACAACACCAGGTGGCGGTAGCCAGTTTTGCACTGGCCCGAACCGAGCTTACACGAGGCGAATTTGCAGAATTCGTTACCGCCACCGGTTACCAGACCGACACCGAGCGCAGTCCTACTGGTTGTGCACCCCAACCGGAAGAAGGTGGAAGAACCAGTTGGAACGCACCCGGCTGGGAACAGACTGATGCCCATCCGGTGGTGTGCGTGAGCCGCAACGACGCTTACGCCTATGCCGAGTGGAAAGGCCGACAGCTGGGCAGATCTCTGCGCATCCCTACCGAAGCAGAATATGAATATGCCCTGCGCAAGACCAATCGCACCGTCTACCCATGGGGCATCGATGCGGACAGGGGATGCGTTTTCGGCAACATCGGTGATGTGAATTTCAAGAACTTCCGCCCTGAGATCACCAGCACCGGAAATTGCGATGATGGGTATACCTTCACCGCTCCGGTCGGCAGTTTTAGACCAGACGGTGTCGGTACTGTAGACCTGAGCGGCAATGTTTGGGAATGGTCCGCCGATTGTTTCGTCGATAACTATGCCGCAGCGCCTGCCGATGGATCTGCAATGATGGGGGGCGACTGTGCGCTGGGAGTGCTGCGTGGCGCTTCATTTGATGATGGACCCCGGTATCAGCGTTCCGCCAATCGGGTAAGGTCGGCACCCGACCGGGGCGCGTGGGTATTTGGCATTCGACTGGCCCATGATATGTAATGTGTGTAAGACTAGGACTATTGATCGAGAAGCTGGAGATAAAAATGCCTAAGCAACGCATACCAGCAGTAGTGGGCGTCCTGATGACGCTGGCAGTCACAGCTAGTACTGCTTACTCGCAATCCATAGATCAGAACCTGGACAGTTATCTGCTTGAGAAGACGGCATGGGGTCATCCCAACCTGCAGGGTGTGTGGGATCGTCGCACGATAACACCGTTAGAACGTCCCGAACGTTTTGCAGCGAAACCCTTTCTAACTCCGGAAGAGATTCGCGCCTACGAAAGTCAGAGTGCAACCAGAAGTGACGGCAGACCACTCGATTCCGGTCGAGGAGGCATCTCGGTTCACGATCCAGGCGACCTGGACTATGGCTCAACAGTCATCGCCGGCGGACAGACTTCTCTGGTAGTCAATCCTGCCAATGGACGCATTCCAGCTTTCACTCAGGCGGCGCGAGATCGCGCAGCTGCAGCAACTAAAGCCCGCGAAGGTCGCGGACCTGCGGACAGCTGGGTCGATCGCAGCCTGACTGAGCGCTGTATCACCTGGGGTTTGCCCCAGGGATTGTTGCCACAAGCCTACAATAACAATATCAAAATCATCCAGACTCCCAATGAGGTGATGATCTACACCGAGATGGTTCACGATGTGCGCATCATTCCTATTGACGGACGACCCCATCTGCCGGAGAACATTACCCAGTGGCATGGCGATCCACGCGGTCGTTGGGAGGGCAATACGCTGGTTGTCGAGTCAAGCAACTTCTCCCCCAAGTCCAATTTCAGACGGTCCAATGTGAACCTGCACCTGCAAGAACGATTCACTCGTACTGAAGGCGATATGCTGCAATATGAATTCACGGTAAGCGATGAAACCACTTGGGAGCGCCCCTGGAGTGTTTCCTTCCCGATGGTTCGCGGCGATCAACCCATCTATGAATTTGCCTGCCATGAAGGAAACTACGCCTTACGGAATATTCTCACCATAGCGCGCAATCTGGAGAAACAGGCAGCAAGGCAGTAACTGCTCTGATTTATTCTCCGTAGCCGTTGCTCTTTCTTCTCTATTGCTTCCGGCGAGCCCGCGACTTTCCGGAAGCTGCTTATTCCAAACAAGCTCTGCTTAGAAGTGGTAAGCAGGGTTTAGCCTACTATTTACCGGGCGGGCAAATAGGGCAATAATCAGGAGTAAAACAGACTGCGCTATTCGGGGGCTAATATAATCAGCCCCAACTTCAAAGAGTGATCGGAATTGGAATCATCGAGTGACAATAGTCGTAAAATAACCGTAACAGAGGAAATTTGCGACATATTACAGGCGGCTCTGACGCACGGCTGGAATTTCAGTTATCTAGCAATGGTCAATCATCATCTGTCATCCCATTGCAGCGAATTGGTGGATGTAAATCCTGAGCTAGTTACTCTGAGTGTTGCAGGCGACGCCCTGTATGAAGCGGCGACTACTGCTACTGACGGTATAGTATTCCGTGCTCAGAACGGTGGGATTTTAATTGTCTTTACGTCAACACTGCTGCCGCTCGAAAAAAATCAAGTGTCAAACAGCGATTCGCGAGTCTGTTTATTCGAATTCCCTGCATCGCTTCGCTTCTCACAATTGCGTAAAGCTATCCGGATCAGCTACAGCAAACAGCAGAATATTCCCGTCACTTTTTTTGCCAGTTTAGGAGTTCGATTTCAGGGCAGCGTAGTCGATATTTCCGCCATTGGGGCGAAAATACGATTCGATGGAAATATCTCAGACTTACTGGAAAGTTCAGAAATCATCGCAGACTGTCAGATACGGCTGCCCGACGAATCGCTACTCGAGGCCCGGGCAAGAGTGCTCGGGCATCTGTATGACTCCGAACAGGATATCAGCTACTTACGTTGCCAATACCTCGACTTGAACATGAACAGTGAGCTGCAATTGAAGAATCTAATCGACGACGCACTAAGGCAAATGGATCAATCAGATCTGTCTTTAGGGGCCCTCTGAATAAGTAGTTAGCCACTTTTGCTTACAGCAAGACCACTCTGGGGGCCTGTCGGGCTCTGCCGCTAGACTAAATCGCAGGGAACGCCCCACCTTGGCAAGTACGATAACGACACGACGGTGCACGACAGGCCCGCCAGTCAAGACTGACACCCCCGTGCGCTCGCAGCAAAGCACTGCATGAAATGTCGACGACCCCTTATGGATGCTGGGATTCGGACTCAGTCGATCAACTGAGTAGTTCCAGCAGCGCCTCAGCCACAGCATCAGGCCGATGAGCAGGCAGGTCGTGCCCGGCACCCGCCACAATGCGTCGACCACGCAGGTCACTGAAGCGCGCCTGGTCACCGGCAGGGTTGGGCGACGGGGCTCCAAACCCACTGTCCTCACCCCGTAGCACGATTGTCGGTACATTAATAACTGGCCGTTCAGCCAATTGACGTTCTACTTCCAGGAATCGATCTTCACCCGCTGCGTTGACATGGCGATGACGGTAGGAATGAATTACCACGTCGACAAAATCTGGATTGTCGAAAGAAGGAGCAGAGCGATTATAGGCATCATCGCTGTACTGCCAGCCAGGTGACCAGGTGTCCCACAGATAACGAATGACGTCGTGGCGGTTACTTTCCAGGCCGGCAATTCCCCGCTCCGTATTGAAATACCACTGGTACCAGAGCAATGCCTCGAACCGGGCCGGGGCTGGATTTCCAGGCGTGATAGTATCCTGCACGGAGTAGCCACCACAGGCAACCTGGGCACGTACTCGCTCTGGGTGCAGTATGGACGCTATGCAGGCCGCCCGGTTCCCCCAGTCGAATCCTGCAGTAGCAAACCGCTCCAGGGCGAGCGCATCGGCAAAATCCACCAGGTCCTGGCCGATGGCAGCCTGTTCCGCCATGCGCGGCGCCGCGGGATTTCTGAAGCGGGTCGGTCCGTAGCCTCGCAAGTAAGGAACCAGCACGCGCAATCCGGCATCGACCAGGGGCTCTGGCACGCCATCAAACGATCGCACATCGTAAGGAAATCCGTGCAGCAGGATGACAGGAAACCCATTGGTCGGGCCATGCTCCTCGTAGCCAATATCGAGGACATCGGTTTGCACCATTTTGACGGAGGGAGCCACGGACTGAGCCATAATCGGCTTACTCCTCAAGCCATTTGCAGTTACAGCAGCCACGCCAGCGGCTTGTAAGAATTCTCTTCGTGTAGGTGCCACATCTAACTCCTTGTATTATTTCAGAAGGCAGCAATTGGATTAACCGGAGAGCCTGTGCCATTGGGTATTGGAAGAGGAGCTATAGTGAGCATGAACTCCCAGCGACCCTGCATTTCTGCCATTTCACTCAAGGCTTCCAGGTCAGCACGATCCAGCAGGTGGATGCCCAGCATGGTGAGAGCGAAATCATGCAGTGCCAAGGTAGGCAAATCGCCAGCAGGCCGAGGCGTATAACCCGGAGTCTCCCAACCCAGAATCGCGATATCCCGTTCTCTGAGCCAGGGGATGACGGTGTTGTCAAATCCGGCCGCTTCGGCCCAGGTATCAAACGGACCTTCCATTTCCCTACGCACCCACCTACCCCAGCGCAGCAACATAGCATCGCCCGGACCTACTTTGACTCCCGCCATCGCCTCCCAGGCTTGGAGGTCCGCCACAGTGATTCGATAACCCGGTTCGAGATATTCCACGCCTTTTAACTTGGGAATGTCATACAGCACCCCCCGAGTGACAATACCGTCTTTCATGGTGAGCACGGCATTGACCTTAGCACCCTGTTCCATGGTCACCGTATCCGCCATCTCCACACCGTTCCACATCTTGCCATCGAAGAAACGATGACCGAAGCCATCGATATGGGTAGTGCCCGCACCATGTATGCAGCGAAAAGCAATGCGGTCGCTGGCGCCGTTGGGACTGGCATTGATCATCTCCCACTCCAGCGGGCAGGGATTGTCCATACTTTCAACCGTATCGGCGGTCCTCGCAAGTGAGACCGTCACGCCACTCTGAACCAGGCCAGCGGCTTGCCTGCGCTTTTCGGGTGTAATCAGGTTGAGTGTCCCCAGTTCATCATCCGGACCCCAACGACCCCAGTTGGATAGCTCTTCCTGCCAACGCTGGAATTGCTCCTGGGATACGAAAGGGCCACTGTCCTGAGCGGCAGAATCCGGACTCATTGGACCGAACAATAGAAGCATAGAAATTAGCGCGGCAACGAGTAGCTGCAGAGTTTGTGTGAATTTCATGATTTACTCCGGGTTATCTTTGTTATTTCAACGACCCTAACGCCACCAATGCTCTATCGAATTGGCATAGTACTCAATGAGCGCCTGGTGCTGTGAATTGATACTGTAACAGTCATTTTCCTCCAACAGCAAATTGCGTTCGATCAACAAATCCAGACTATTTGACCAGGTTCTGTGGCGAGGCTTTTCTGCAGGCTTCATTGCCGCTCCACGCTCGATCATCGCATCGATAAGCTCGTCACATTCACGCACGATATCCAGAGACGTGAAGTGTTTCAAATCTTCCTGTACATCAAGCTGCCGCCGTAACATTACCGCAGCAATGACAGGAACCGGCAGAATTGGCATCACATGGCGCAAGGCGTCCATGAGGAATGCCGCAAGCTTCTGAACTCTGGGGATTCTCTGCTCTTTTACCAGATGTTTGAAATCCAGTTTCTGTCGTTCACAGTAGTCCCGCATGGAAACCGGAAGTCCAAAGTTTACGCTGGCGTATCCATAGCGTTGCCAGCGGGTTCTGGAACTTACGAACAAATTGTTCCGCATGAAGTGGAAGAACCTTGTAAAGTGCCCCCACTTGCCGGCACGCTTCTTTTTGTCATCCCAAACCAATAGGTTCTGGTCTTCCAGCACATGGTCATAATTGATGCCCACAGGAATAAACACCACATTGCGATCGGATTGCCAATCATATTGCCGCAACATGTAGTCGAGAAATCCCAGCTTCGGCTGGCCCAACGACCCATCACAGCTGAGGCCACCTTCCAGAAATACCGCCTGGCAAACGCCGCTCTGGGTCGCCATGTAGACATAGCGTTCCAGTACTTTGCGATACAGCGGATTTTGTGAATCGCGGCGCACGAAGAATGCACCAAGCGAACGAATCAGGGATTCCAGTGGAAATACTCTGGCCCACTCACCTACTGCGTAGGACAGAGTTACCTGTTCCGCTGCCAGATAGCTAATTAGTACATAATCCATATTACTGCGATGGTTCATGACAAACACAACGGTAGCTTCCGGGTCGACGCTCTGTAATTTGCCTCCGTCAGCAGCGGCCACCCTCACCCGGTAGATGAAGCGTGCGACTTTCTTCGCCAGCCAGTAAGCAACCCGAAAATACACGTAGGCATTGAAGGAGGGAACGATTTCCCGCGCGTAACTCTTTACTCGTTGTTGTAATACATCGCGCGGAATATTTTCCTGCAACGAAAGCTCTTCGATCAGGGCAATGACTTCCTGATCAAACATGAGTTGATCTATCAGTACTTGCCGCTTGGTGCGTTGTAGCGGTCGAACCTTGATCTGCAGGCTGGCATTGAGCTTGTCGACTGCCCTATTGAGCCTGCGCCGCAGGTACCAGCGAACGCTGGGAAACAGCACGCTCATTACCACGGCATAGCCGGCAGCAAGCAGCAATAGAATAAACAACCAGGCTGGCAAGGAGACAGAGGAATCAAACACAGCGGAGTGAGTCTCCTCTAGTTAGGGATGCTCATTAGTAGTAGTCTGGATGGGTAGAAATTTGCTAAGGTTTAGAAACCATTCTGAAGCCAATCCATCTGCCGGAGCCTGACATGAAGTGCCCTAAGTGTAAAGGTGAGTTAGAAACCAAGACGCGCAACATTTGTCTGTAGAACGATGCAGGGGCTGCTATGGATTACTGGTGGAGAACCTAATCGCCCACCGCGGCGAAAGCCGCACGCCATATTTTCAGTCCGTTGCTTGTCTGCTTAACGGTGATGATGAAATTATTTGCAAAGGATTCAACGTCACCTGATACCGGCTCGATAGTGCCGCGTGCCACACCGTACAGCACCACCGAATCACCCATTACTTCGGCACCGGTATAGTCATGGGTGAAAATCAATTTGCCGGTCTGCAATAAGCCAGCGTAAAACTCCCTGAAGGCATCTATGCCCACTACTAATGGCGCATCGGCCGCCAACATGACAATGTCCTGGGCGAAGTTGATCACAATGCTGTCCAGATCACCCTCACTCGCCTTCATTTCGTGATCAGCGATCAGGACCTTCGCCAATCTGATCAGTGCCTCCTCAACCATGGCTTCAACCGTCGTAAGTTACACGATAGATAACATTGGCCATGTCATCGGAAATCAACACCGAACCGTCGGGCATGTTCAGTACATCCACCGGTCGGCCCCAGTTGCGCTGGCCCTGTAACCAGCCCTCAACGAATGGCGCATTCTCAGCAATACCAGAATTGTCCGCATTGACTCTGCCCATCATCACTCGGTAACCAGACTTGTCACTCCTATTCCAGGAACCGTGTTCTGCCCAGAACAAGGTGTTGTCGTAAGCATTGGGGAACGTATCGCCCCGATAAAATGTTAAACCCAACGGGGCGACATGCGCACCCAACTTCAGCACCGGCGGCGTGAAATCGGCGGGACTCCTGCCACGCCCGAAATTGGGATCGGGCAGGTCACCCTGATGGATATAGGGAAATCCAAAATGCTGGCCGACACTGGTGAGGCGATTAATCTCGCAGGCCGGGATGTCATCCCCCAACATGTCGCGGCCGTTGTCGGTGAACCACAGTTCACTGGACTGGGGGTGCCAGTCGAAGCCCACCGAGTTACGAATTCCGTGGGCGATTATCTGCCGATCGCTGCCATCGAGATTCATCGTCAGCAAGGTCCCGAATATTTCATCTTCTTCACAAACATTACAGGGTGCCCCCACGGGCAAATACAATTTGTTATCCGGGCCAACTTGCAGGAATTTGAATCCGTGGTGCCTTCGATTCGGCAGGCTGTCATCGACCGTTTCCGTGCGCTGCACACCAGACAGCTTGGAATCTACAGCGGTGATCTTGCTGATGCGGTTGATCTCACCGATATACAAATCACCCTCATGATAAACCACTCCGTTGGGCGTGTTCAGACCCTCGGCAATAGCATTCACTGCATCTGCCGCACCATCGCCATTACTATCGACAACGGCGAATACGCGACCACGCAGGCTGCCGACGAAAACCGTATTTCCAGCGCCTAGCGCCATCTGCCTCGGATTTTCGACTTCGGCATAAACGGAGATGGAAAAACCCGCGGGTAGCTGCAGTTGATCGAGATTCACTTCCTGGGCAACACAGTTTGTCGTCAGCAGACTACAGAGTACTAATGTGGTGTGCTTCATGAGTCCTTCTCCGTTAGTTAACCTGGTTTACATCACGCTGCCGCAACCAATTTTGGCCGTTGTTGCAGATGGTCAGTGATCTGCTCATAGGCCAGAGCGAACTCCAGGACTCGCTTGTCCTCGCCATAGTTACCCATAATCTGCATGCCCATGGGCCGACCCTGCGCATCGAAACCGACAGGCACATTGATTACCGGGAGACCTCCAAGACTGCCGAGGATTACAACTTCCATCCAGCGATGATAGGTATCCATAGAACGACCGTTAATCTCGCGCGGCCAGGTGGTGGTTTTCGGATACGGGAAAACCTGTGCTGTAGGCAGCACCAGGAAATCATATTGTGAGAACATTCTTTCCAGCTCACTGTACCAACTGGCTCTAATCAGGTTTGCGTTGGAACGATCGGAGTCAGTAAGAATCTGGGACTGCTCAATTTCCCAGATCACTTCCGGCTTCAGCTGTGCACGTGTCTCCGGGTTGTCATAGAACGATTTCATGCTGGCCCTGCCGGAATGCCTGAGAGTGGTCCAGCAGAACCACAAGTCCGACATGGTGAATCCCGGGCGTGTTGCCTCGACTGTAGCACCAGCACTGGAAATGCTAGACAGGCTGGATTCGCACAAGTTCAGGATGCCCGGTTCCATGGCCAGGTAGTCATCGAGATTGCCCATCCAGCCCAGCTTGACGTTATTGAGACTCATTGGACTGTAGTCGGATGCAACGGGCTGCACCGCGATCGTCTGTAACAATCGAATCGTGTCCGCCGTATTGCGGCCCATGGGGCCGGATGTAGATAAAGCTCGGGGGCCAGTCGGGTTATTGCTCATCACACTAACACTGGGCCGGAAGCCAATGACATTGTTGAAGGCCCCTGGATTACGCAAGGAGCCCATCATGTCACTACCATCGGCTACCGGTAGCATATGGGTTCCAAGCCCGCTGGCCGCGCCGCCACTGCTGCCGCCGGAGGTGAGTTCCGGATTCCAGGCGCTGCCGGTGGCGCCGAATACCGGATTGTAGGACTGGGAGCCCAGCCCGAACTCCGGCGTGTTGGTCTTGCCGATAAAGATCGCACCTTCGCCGCGTAGTCGTGCCACCAGTGCGCTGTCATTCTCCGCTATACGATTGGCGTACATTGGCGAGCCATCGGTGTGACGAAGCCCCGCCACTGGGAGTAAGTCTTTCACCGCGTGGGGCATGCCGTGCATCCAGCCGCGGTAGTCGCCACGGGCCAATGCCTGGTCAGCTTCCCTGGCCTGGTCGATGAGTTCATCGTCGTCCACCATGCTGATGATGGCGTTGTAGGCCGGATTGTAGGTATGAATGTGCTGCAGGTAGGCCTGCATGACTTCGACGCAACTGGTGTGTTTGTCTTTAATCGCAATCGAGAGACCGATTGCATCCAGGTCAACCAGATCGGCCGGCATCCCGGCTGCAAATAGTCCACGGGATACTGTCAGCGGTAGTGCGTAAGCAGCGCTTACTGTTGCTGCTTTTTCCAGAAATCGTCTTCTATCCATAGGTTAGGTCCTCATGTCTGGGATTGCGCACGGGCCGAAAGCATTGATCCGGGTTTGTAGACATTAATCAACTTAGATTCTTCCGAATCGCTCAGACCATGCTGCACTGCGGTCACGAAATCCGGTGAGCCCAGTTCAGTCCAGGGCCGTGCTACATCCCACATCGTCATTAGTGTTTCCGACTGTGCAATCTCGCCAATTACACTTCGTACTGCTTGTATACCCAAATTCTGCTCACCGACGGCATTGGCTCTGACGAAATTGGATCGTTGTATATTGAGGAAATCGATAAATAGATTATCGAGCAGGAATCTCTCTTCATCATCCAGTTCTTTATCTTCGTAGGCCTTCAACCAGAGTCGAGCCAGTTCAGGATTTTCCGTCAGGCGCCCTCACCAACGGCTGATGGAATCTGCATGGCGATCGATTGCAGCAACCCGTTCCAGCCGATTGGATTCGGCCATAGCGTGATTGCTGTGCCTGACCTGCTCAGCCAAAAACAATAGAGTGATCAAGACGGCGTATGCGCCTACTAATTCGCCAATAGCGCCGATTGCTTCCCAATTCATCTTATTCTTATATCCTGAAACTGGCATTTCACAGCAGTGAAGCCACAGTAGTCGATTATTCATCAACTGGACTCAAAGGCCAAGCTTGCTTATGCTCCGGGAACACCCTGAAATTCAGTAGGAGCCCCCATGAACAGCAGATTTCACGCCCCCGGGCTGGGTTTGATCGCGTTCGCAGCACTTAGCGCCGCTTCAGTCTCACATGGCCAGGATGATGACGACCCGATTCGCGAGCTGGTGAGCCGGCTGGAGCTGGACGCTTACAAGGACACAATCCGTGGGCTCTCCCAGTTTGGCGATCGCCGTCAGGGGACGACACGCAACCGCCGCGCGGTGGACTGGATCGAAGAGCAGCTCGAATTAGCGGGCTGTGCTACGGAGCGCATAGAATATGTCTTTGATCCGGAGCCGCGCGCACCGAGGGCACGTCGGCCGCGGTCTAATGAGACACCGGATCTGACCACACCCACCGGAGGTGAGGTCGGGCGTAACGGCAGCGGCCCCGGCGGTTCATCTATCTATGGCTACCGGGCACAAACCGGAGTGAACCGAGACCTTGCCGCCCAGCCGGACGAGCGCATTCGTGAGCTGAACCGGGAGGAACCGGTCAATGGCCAACGTTCGGAGGTGTATTGCACCAAGGTCGGCACTACGCGTCCCAATGAGATGTACATCATCAGCGCCCATATGGACGGGCACGGTGTCAACGAGGCAGTCAACGACGATGGTTCCGGCACGGCACTGGTGATGGAGCTGGCGCGTATCTTCAATGCGCCGGATGTGGAAACGGAAGTATCTATCCGTTTCGCCCTGTGGAATAACGAAGAGACCGGGCTGAATGGCTCGGGTGCCTATGTTGGGCAACGCAAGGAACTGCAGAGTATGGAGAATCCCCCCGGCTCAGGCCAGTATCCCGAACCACGCTGGCTGGGCATGATCCAGCACGACATGATGCTGTGGGATCACGGTGCCCCAAGGGCAGATGGTACGGTGAGCATGGAGCAGCGGCCGGAAGCGGATGTGAACATCGAGTTTCAATCGAATTCCGAACTGGCCGAGGAGTCCATGAAGCTGGCCTTTGTCTTCAAGGCTGCCGCCGATGACTATAACACCGACTATCCGGCCACCGTCGGCCCCCATATGACCAATACCGACTCCACTCCCTTCATGAACGAAGTGCCGTCAATCAGTATGCGGGAAAATGAACGGGGCGCACACACCGGTGCCGGCTGGAATCCTACCTGGCACACGCCACTGGATGTCTGGACTACTTTTGATGATGAAGATTTTCGACTCGGATTGAATGCGGCGCAGACCACGCTCTCCGCTATCGCACGGCTCACCGGTGCGAAAATCAAATAGGGTCTGCTACTGCTGACCAGATTGCCCCAGCGCTTCCAATCGGCGCCAGCCACCCAGGACTCCCGCCATAGAATAGTTGCCTTCGTGGCAGGCATATTCATACATGGGTTCAGTATTGCGTTTCATTGGAAACATCACTGTCCATGGTTCGGCCCAGGTTGTGGGATCGGCAATGGTGAACTCGTAACCCAGCGTATCGGCATCGATCAGCCAGAACTTCTCAACCAGCTGCATATTGGCACTGGAGTTTCCGAAGGCAGTGTCGCGGGCAAAATAATTTGTTTCGACGATCAAGGTATCGCCTTCCCAATGCCCGAGGGAATCACCTTCCCATTTGCGGGGCTCTTCACGATGATCAGCCGTGTACATCTTCACCGGGCGGACGTTATGTACCATCTCGTTATGAATCAGTACGTAGTCTTCGGTTTGAACGAACTGCACGTTGTTGTTATAGGCGCTCGGAATCATGGGCGGTCCGGAGTTGAAGCCCATGATGCAGCGCTCCGACAGCGGCCTTACTTCGACTCCTTCCGCGAGGCGCGCCGCTTCTCTTCTGATGCGATTTCTCTCCTGTGCAACCTCCGTTAATTCCGGTATGCGACCGTTAGAAGGAGCTGTAACCAGCGACGTGCGCCGATCTCCGAGTATCTCTGCACCCCGGTCATACCAAAACTCGTTGTAGTCGCCAGTGGTTGTCGTATCGGTGAAATTGTCCCGGTCACGCCGTACCAGCTCTTCCGCTTCGAATTTGGCGGCTTCTTCGGCAGTCAGCACCGCTTTGTCGCCGAGTGCTACCGGCCGCTGAAAAGGTGTAATTGTGCGGAAATCCCAGACACCCTGGATATCGGGCTTGCCATCAGGCAGACGAGGGATATCGTTGGCTCCAGACTGTGCAAGGATGACCATGGGTAAAGAAAGAATGCCCAGCAAAACGACCAACCATGCTGCTTTCTTATGGGTATGTTGAATATTCATTCAAACCTCCATTGTTATCGAGCAAGTATCAGGTATTTCGGAGAATCGTATTGAACCTAGAAACTACGCCTCACAGCGCAAATTTTCAAGAAAAATAGCATGAGCAAGGGTGTTGTGGGGCTGAGCAGGGAGCCTCTATCCGGGGAGGTACTAACTGCTTGTCAGGTGGCCGCTTGAGCTGCGGGAATGCTTATCAGTTTGCGTACCACCTCACCATAACCCTTCGCTATTTCAGCCCGCTCGAGCAGCCCTTTCTCACGTAAGGCGCGATGAAATGCAGCCAGGTGATATTTGGGAATCGACGGCACCAGATGATGCTCCAGGTGGTAATTGACGCAGTTAGGTGCCACAGTCAGGCGTTCCCACCAGCGCGCCAGGGTAGTGCGCGTGTTGTTGAGTGGATTCTCATCGAACAGTTCCGGCACAGCCGCGTGCTCGGCAAGATTGCGAATTCGGCTGAACACCATATAAAAACTGAAGTAAGCGACCACCCACAGCAGATAGAGTTGGGGCACTCCAGTTAATGCTAACAACCCAATAAGTATCAGATTAGTAATGAGCGTGGCATGGAAACGGCGCACAAATTGCATTACGTCGAAGCGCTTTCTGCCCTGCTCATCCACATAACTGACCTTATTGTTATTCAGTGTAAATCGCAGATAGCCCAGTGTCGTACGACCGGTCAGATCACGCCAGATCTTACCACGCAGTACTCCTGGTGATACGGGATAACGCTGGTAGCGAGACAGGTCCGGATCCTCAGTAGTGCCGATCTTGCGGTGGTGTTCCAGATGATGATTCATGTAATCATCGAGTCGATAAAATACCGGGCTGGCAGCCAACCACTTACCCATGAATTGATTCAAGGATCGAGATTTGAAAAGTGTAGCATGCCCACATTCATGCATGAGGGCTCCAAAGCCCAGTTGTCGGCCACCAATCAGCAACAAAGCGATCAGGATAGTCAGTGGATTGGGCCAGGCGGCAACCAGGTAAAAGGAGAAACAGACGATTCCCCAATTGACGAAGAATGCCAGCCATGCATGCAGGTCGCTTCTTTCATAGAGGCGCTGCATTTCTGCCTTACTGAAATGATCTGCTACACGCATAAGTTAAGCGCCTGGAAACAATGCTGGGAAGTTTACCAGCTCGCCTAGAAGGTAGCGATGGCATTCAGCGGAGAACCTGTGCCATTAACCACTCGCATCGGTGAGGCGGTGAGCAGAAAATCCCATCTGTCGAGTTCTACCGCTTTCTCAGCAACTTCTTCCAGGTTCATGGCATCGAGAATAGGCATTCCAAGAGCAACCAACACCAACATATGCACCGGTGATCCTACTCCTTCGGCGCCGGAGGGTGATACATCCAGAGCTGCATCCGAACCTATGATTGCCACATCGCGCTCTTTCAACCAGGCCACCGTAGACCAATGCCAGCCGGGGAAACCCTCCCTCGCCCAGGGTCCCATCGCTTCGCGGCGTGCCCAACGCCCGGTGCGCAACAACACGGCATCACCGGAACCGACCGTTATACCAGTCTCCTGCTCCCAGGCTTCCAGATCGGCCACCGTGACGCCATAGCCAGGCTCCAGCCAGTCCTGCCCTTTCAGACGGGGAATATCCATTAAGATACCACGGGTAAAAATGCCATCCGCCATGGTCATTACCGAGTTTCTGCTACAACCTGCGCCACTCACAATGGACAATGGATTGTTGTTGTAATACCTGCCCTGGTAATGATGATGGCAAAGTGCATCGATATGTGAGTGAACCAGACCATGAAACCGCACACCGATCTTGTCCACTGCCCAGGGATTGTTGTCACTCGGCAAGGTGGGCATGTCGTGTTCGAAGGGATTACCATTATCAGGCGCGGATTCGGTTAATAAATCCTGCGCCATAGACAGTGAGATTCCTTCCTCCACCAAGGCTGCCGCTGCCTTGCGCGTGGCTGGTGTAATCAGATTCAGCGTACCCAGCTGATCATCTGAGCCCCAGCGACCCCAGTTGGACAGCTCGGTTACCATTCGATCGATTTCAGCCGCCGAAATCTGTTGCGCCACAACAGCAGTGGGTGCCAGTAACGCCATCGCCAGCGAACTACTTATAATGGATTTTTTTATAGAGTTAGACATGGTACTTACCTTTGTTGCCATTTTAGTCTGTGCGTAAAAGAACGGGCTGATCGAGCCCCAACAACTTTGCCGGATTTTGTCGGGCCAGCAAGTCTATCTGTGAATCACTGAGTCCTGCCGCATACAGTATGCGGATAAATTCAGTCAATCCGGTGGCATGGTCGGGATTGCCGGCCTGGCCAAAATCGGAAGAGATGATGAATCGATCAGCACCAATTGCCTGAATGGCATTCACATATGCATCGATTAAGTCCGGGTTGGTATAGGCCGCCAGCCAATCCAGTTCCATGATGGCTCCTGTGTCAGCCATCTGTTGCATCTGCTGAAACGTTGCGCCCTGGCCAAACACGTGAGTAATCAGAATACTTCTGATTCCTTGCTCCCTCGCCAGTGGAATCAAAGCCAACACCTCTTCGGGTGCCGAATGACCCATGGCTAGGACCAGGTCGTTCTCCGCAATGATAGAGAATACCTCGGTGAGCCCATCCACCGGCCTGTCCCCCTCCATGATGCTCACGAAGGCATCGCCGCTGCCGGCACGCGTCACGTAGAATTCGGCGTCGAACGTCGGTAACCAGACGACTTTTCCCCTGCCACCAGAAAAAGCCACCAGCTGTCGCACCGCCTCGGGATTAATACCGCCAACGGCGCGATTCAGCGCAATGCCACCGAAAATCTCCAGGCCCTCTACCTGGTCCATGGCCAGAGCGGCGCGATCCGCTGTCATGGTAAAGTGATTCTTCAGTACGATGGCTCGCAGTCCAGCTTGCTGCGCCAGTTGCGCAGCCTGCAAATCATTCATTGCCCGCGGCCGCGAATCCGGACCGGCATGAACATGCATGTCGATAACGCCGGTCAGATCGACTTGCTGAGCCTGCAGAGAGACAGACCAGATAAGTAGTGATAGGAAAATTATGGGAATCGCGAAGAACTTCTGCATGTTATGGCTTGAAGGTTTGTAAGGAAAGACGGAGGGATGATCCATCCCCCCGGTGAACCATCTCATTTCATTATAAAACTATTCTTTGGGTGTGCCGTCTCCATTCATGCCCATGGATTCATAGCGCCGCCAGCCAGCCAGGATACCGGGCAGGCCATGATTGCCTTCATGGCAGGCGTACTCGTAAATAGGATCCTCGATGCGCCGCATTGGAAACTTCGCCGACCAGCTCTCATCCCAGGAGAGCGGATCTTCGATAGTGAAGTCATACTCCAGTGTAGTGGCGTCGACACGGCGAATGCGTTCTTGCAGTGACATTTTCTGAGAGGCGCCGCGCCCATTATCGCGATAGTAGAAATGCTGCGTGCTGATCACCAGCGTGTCACCGTCCCAGTGGGCAATAGCATCGCCATCCCACTTGACGTGGCGAGTCTGGTGCTGATCATCGAAACGAATAATGCGCGCGCGGTGGATCATCTCGCTGAGAATCATGATGTGATCCTCGGTCTGCACGATCTGCACGTTGTTGTTATAGGCGCCGGGCACCAGTGGTGGCCCTGCACCTCCGCTCATCAGACACCGGTCTGCCAGGCTACGCGCTTCCGGTCCTTCACTGAGACGACGGTTCTCGCCTCGGGTCTGGGCTCTCTCGCGACCCGCGACATTGAGCGACGGCATCCTGCCATTGGGTGGATCATAGATGAGAGAAGTGCGGCGATCGGCAATCGTTTCCACACCCCGCTCATACCAGAAATTGTTGTAGGAAATCACACCCGGTGGATAACCGGCACCGCCCACAGAGTCGATTATCAGATCGCGATTCTGGCGGCGATTTTCGAACTCCTGCCATTCCTTTGCTTGTTCGGCGGTAAGCACCTCCAGATGTTCCAACTCTCTGGGACGATTCAACGGCGTCAGGGTTCGATAAGTATAGGTTCCCTGCAAGTCAGGCACACCCTTGGCGGTACGTGGCATATCAGTGGATTGTGCGCTCACAGCACCGGCCAGCAACAGACCCGCCGATGCTATGCCTAGTGTGGTAAGGACTCGGTTGAACATAGTGACCTCCGTCCTGTAAGTGTTCCTATTTTGTTTTCAGGATTAACCCACCTAAACTACGCCATCGACAAATTATTTCAAGCGAAATTGGACGCCAGCGCCTATTTCCTGCCCAAGATCTCTACGAATTTGTGCAGATCCGGCTTGATGGTATCGGCTACGAAGATATCGCCGGCAGGGGTTATCGTCATGTAATGCGCCTCGCCGAATTCCCCCAGCTTCTTGCCTGGTTCACCCGTCCCGGCAAGGGGCTTGCCATTCTCATCCAGTTTGAGGATTTCACCGGCAAAGCCACTCACCATCCAGAGCTGGTTATCGTCGGTGAAATGCAAACCACAAGGCAGGCCCTTGTAAGCCCATTCCTTGATATAACTGCCTTCGTCATCGAAGATCTGAATTCTTCGATTCTGACGATCGGCCACATAGATCAGGCCTTGCGGATTAACCACGATGGAATGGGGCGTATCGAATTGACCGGGGCCGGTGCCGGGGCTGCCCCACTTCTTGAGGAACCTGCCGTTGCCATCAAATTTCAATAACTGCGGCGTGCCGCGACCGTGCCCCACCAGGATAAACACCTCACCCGCCGCATTGATGGTCAGGTCGGTGGGTTCGTTCAATAGACCCTGTTCGGGTTCGCCGGGCTGTCGATGTTGCCCGAGAGTCAATAACACCTCACCGGCCAGGTTCATCTTTCTCACGGTATGCCCATTCACATCGGTGGTCCAGATGTTGCCCTCCGGATCGAGGCGCATGCCATGGGGCCTGAGATAGTCTCCCTGTCCCCAGGAGCGGATAAATCCACCCTCGGCGTCGAATTCCATCAGCGGATTGGGTCCGCGGTTAAACACCACCAGATGATTCTCTTTGGTCCACACAACACTCGATGGAGCGCCCATCTCCAGGTCGGCCGGAATATCCAGACCGTGCTCCACTGCTTTAAAACCGAGATCTGGAACGTCTTCCATCTGATGTGGATCGGGTCCATCCAGTACCTGAGCCTGGCTCTGCAAGGACAGACCAACGGCCAGAATCAAAAAGAAAGTGAATTTCAGGAGTAACTGGTTTTTTCGATCTGGAATAGTCATCTTTGTTCTCTTTTTTCTGTTTGTGCCTGCCTGTAGGAATGCCACAAATATATCTCGGTGACAAGAACTCCCCCCAAAAATGTTGGAGTCCGGGTAAAACCCAGCACGGAAATAGAATCCAGAAAAGCCGCTGGCAGCACGGCTTCTGCGAGCCCGATATAGTAATTCACCAGGGTAGCCAGGGAGTAGAATCGGGTAGCAAACATGGCGCAGGCGAGAAGATAGAGCAGCGAAATACTCAGGGTGATGGCGTAGTTGAAATGAGCTCGCCCTACATAGGCGCTCACGATCACGGCGAAGGAGGCGGAAATCCAGTAATTGAACAGTGAATCGAGTTGGCCTCCGGCAGTGAGGATTACATCGACAGTTTCATAGTTGGTCAAAGATTCATTCATACTTTACACAGCCTGGTATCCGGTTGCTGCTTCCATAATTGGCAGCAGAGCCAGGGCATCACTGCGCCTTCGGTCGTTTTCCACTGCTGCGATAAATTTCTTTACTGAAGTCATGAGTCTCTCTATGAAGGCTGGTGATTAAGCGCGGCTAAATTACCCCATCGGCAAGCAGCTGTTGCATGTCCTGCTCATTCAATCCCAGCTCCTGCAGAATCTTCGCGTTCGCCTCACCCAACAGCTGTGCAGGCTTGTCCTCGACCTCTTCGATGCCCTGCACCACATAGGGCGATCGCACACCAAGCATCGATCCTTCACTGGGGTGCTCATAGGATTGGAAGAGTCCGACTGCACTTAAATGTTCGTTATCAATTAACTCATCCAGATGATTGACACGGGTGTGGGGGATGTTGGCATCCTGAAGTAATTCACACCACTCATCGGTGGTTTTCTCTGGTGAGATTTCATTGATCATCGCATACAGCTGGTTGATATTCTCGCTGCGCTTGACCGCATCGGTGACAATCTCCAACTCCGCCAGTTCGGGGCGTCCCACCAGATGAAAAAAGTCGATCCAGTTTTGCTTGCTATAGGGCAAAAGCGCGATGAAGCCGTCGGCGGTTGGGTGAGGGTTACGATAGGAGGCATTCAACCGCTCGTATCCTGTTCCGCCCATGCTGGGCACGAAGCTCTGACCCGCCATTTGTTCCGCCATTAGAAATGACACCAATCCCTCGAACATCGGTGCCTCGATAGCGCAGCCCTTTCCCGTCCTCTGTTTGTGCATTAAACCACCGAGTACCGCGATGGTGAGTTGCAGGCCGGCAACCTTGTCGGCGACGATAGTTGGCAGATAGCGCGGATGGCCCTCGCTGTCGGCGTTTAGATAGGCGAGACCGGAGGCGGCCTGGATGATGTCGTCGTAGGCCGGTACATCGGCCAACGGACCATCCTCTCCGAAACCCTGCGCATTACAGAACACAATATCCGCTTTCCTGGCCTTGCAGTCCTCATAGCCAATGCCGAGTTTCTCAGCCGTACGAGTCCGCATATTGTGGACCACGACATCAGCCGTCTTTACCAGGCGATAGAACAACTCTATACCTCGTTCGCTCTTCAGGTTCAGAACCAGCGACTCTTTATTGCGGTTGCAGTTAATGAATCCCGCACCCATCTGATCTGATCGACCCGGACGTACCGCCCGAAACATGTCTCCTTCAAGATTTTCTATTTTGATGACTTCGGCGCCGAAGTCCCCAAGTATTTGTGTTGCATAGGGACCTAACACGACCGAGGTTAAATCCAGTACGCGGATTTCATTCAAGATGGCAAACATGTACGACTCTCTCAGTTTAAGTTCAGTTGTTCGCTAAGCGGTTCTCGACCGGCTACAGCGTGGTGCATAAGATAATTCAAATAGGTAACACATCCAAAGTGCTTACGGTTAAAAGTTAACAAGTGACAACAAAAAAGGGGCGAGGAATCTGTAACCCTCAGCCCCTTCTTGCCATCTTGACTCAGCCGGTATCAGTCGGCACTACCCTGCAGCTTACTAATCAGGGAATGCTGAATGACAGTATCCTTAGCTCTAACAGCTTGCGTGGGATTGGTCTAAATTCACCGCCTTCAAGGGTCGCGGCATTCGAAACTAGCCGCCTCGTCTGAACTACCAGAGCCTGTATAACTTGCCACTTCAGGATAGGGGCACAGCGGTCTGCTGCGATCTACCTCACCATTGTTGCGATGCACGGCGATTATACTGTCCGGCGCCTGTCCCCGCTCTACCCAGTTCTCGAGAGCTGACAGAGAATCGAAGCTGTTGGGACCGGGACCTCCAGCACAGTGCCCCATACCCGGCACCATGAACAATCGATAGGAATCGTGGATGACGTCCCTGCTGCCGAAAGTATCCACCACACTCTGGTAATACTGGGTGGCATTGGCCGGTGAGATCTGCGGATCACTCCAGCCGTGATAGGAAATTAACTTCCCGCCATTGTCGAAGAATTCGCTGAGGTCAGGATCTAATGCATTAAGCGTGTCGCTGTCGGCCTGCTCCGCCCTGGAGATGTCGCTACTGAAATTGAATCTATCGATTGTCCAATCTTCATCGCCGTACACCAGGTAACGGTACTGATCCAGACCGGTTGCCCGCGCTGAATTCGTCCAGCCCAGATCGGTCCAACCCATTTCGCTGCCTGGCAGTAAGCCGGTAATGGCACGACCGGTTGCCGGGTTGGCCGGTGAAGAATAGATCATCTTTACGGTGTTCACTTGTTCCGACGTCAGGCAGGAGGCGGACGAGCCACTGCCACATTGCAGCACCGAGGGATCGAAATCGCACTGCGCCGGTTTACCGATAAGTCCGTCCACGACACCATCATCGGCATCACAGGATGCCACTGCGGCGCTATAAACCAGTTCTCTATCTGCGGCGGACAGCTGTGCCGATTCATTGGTTTGCAGATACGTGGCGATGCGTAACGAGGCTGCCGCTCTACCGGTCCAGTCGGCACCCGGCGCACCAGCCACGATGCCGTCGAAGTCATCGGGAAATCGCTGTGCTTCCTTCATGGCCTGACGGCCACCGGCGGAACAACCGGTAAAATAGGAATAACGAAGCCCTTCGTTATAGTAAGCATCAATGAGTTGTTTGGATGTCACGTTCAACTCATGCACCGATCGCCAGCCGAAGTCGATCACTTTCTCAGGGTGGCCAAGCCCGAAACTTGCTGTATTGCCGAGGTGGCCGGTGTCGGTGGAACCTGTTGCGTATCCGCCTGACAACGGCAGTGCCAGGGCCGCATGCCGCACATTGCCGGTGAAGGCTGCGTTACCCACCGCCAGATACTTGCCATTCCAGTCACGGGTGGGTAACCACAATTCCATCTTGATGTCTGAATCACTACTCGGCGTGAGTGTCGCGGCGACCCGGCAAAACTCCGGCAAGTCAGTGAAGTTCCCACGGGCTTCACTAAATTCCCCCGCCCCCACCACTTCGGTCAGGGTTATCTTGACATTCGGCAGATCAAGTGCGATGAGATCCTGGCAGGTCTGTGGCGATTGTTGTGCCGCAAGCAACGGCGCAAAACCAAAAAGCATAGCGGCGGCAGACCATCGAGCAATCTTCTGACAGGGCATGGGGGTTCCTCCGGGGCATCGAGAAGACGGACGTTATCCAGGCATAATCACACAAAACACGGCAGTCCGACCAGTCCCACGGCATGATCCCGGGTAGCGGGCTATCGACGGGCCGCTGCAGCGCATGCTGATATTGCAGCCCTTGCTCGAGTCCTCGAGCAGGGGCAGAATGATCGCTGCAGTGGATTGTACAGCTGTAACTCCTGCTCACTTGAGATGTCTGCTGATCTGCCCAGTCATTAATTGGCGAAATCTACCAGATAATCATTCTCGCCTGATGAATAACTCCTGTTATAACAATATGTTAGAGAGTGGCATGTTTGCTGCATGGACATAGTTGGAGATTAAATTCGATATAAATAAAGCAGGAGTTACTGGTGAACTATTCAGACGAACACGAACATCACATGCCGTTATATCTAAAGGCAATAATCCTGGCGGTGGTGGGTCTATTCCTGATAATCGGCGTTATCGGTCTGATTCTACCAATTATTCCGGGAATACTGTTCCTGGCTCTGGCCGCGCTGTTGCTGGCGAAGGTGTCCAGTCGCTTTTCCTACTACCTCAGCAACAATGCCACCTGGAACCGTTTCAAGCGTTACTTCCAGTCTGTCGGCTTTTTGTCAATCGCCCAGCAAATCAAACTGTCGTTCCTGATAGTGGCTCGAAGCGTTGTTAGCGCTGTCGAGGCAGGAATGGATTTTCTGCGACAGAAAAGCCGTTAAGCGATTGCCTAAAGATAGATTGCACGCTGGCATTTTGCACGATCCAGATTCGGATCGCTGATGGTTGGGACTGCGGCTATGCGCTCGACATAGTCGGCCGACAGGGGAGCTTCTCTTGCTCCAGTGAGTACATGGTGTAGATACCAGTCGAAAGGTTTCCATGTGACATCGATGTGTGTGGCGAAATAGGTCAGCGCGGTGCATGCTGACTCTGAATCATGGGTCAGGCTGACCATCTTCTGTTCGTAACCCTGTCCTAATCCCTCGATTCGATCGAGAATTTGTTTGCCCGCACTGTCGATGTGGAACAACACGCCCATAACATAATCATCAGCATTTCCCGATTCGTAGGCATCGCACTTTGCCGAACCGTCCGTGCCGGCCTTGTGGAAACGCAACTCATGGCAATGCAGGGTATACACACCGATTTTTTCCAGCGTGGGAATTCGGTCCCGCAATCGCGGGACTGACATATTGGAACCGTATGCAAAGTACTTCATAGATTGGCCCGCACAGCGCTCCCCGCATCGAATTTGAGCAAAAACGGGCTGAAAAAAGCCCACAAGCCTCTAGTTAATCAGGATCGACTGAATTTTTCACTAAACGTATGCGCACTCAACGTAAACAGTAGGGCTTCACGCTTCTGGAGTTGATGACAGTAACTGCTATCATCGGTGTACTCGTGTCCGTGGCAATGCCTTCCTATCAGCGATACCGGCCATAGCCTTTTTTGTATTTGCACTTCCCTAGGGATCCTCTGAATAAGTATGACTGAAACGCTATCAGTACTGGACGCGCGTAAACTCATTCTGCATTGTCAACGCCTGAACAGCCGCAACAGCTTTGGTCGCGGTATGAATGCGACACTGGCTGCGATTGAACACCTCGGTTATGTGCAACTGGATACCCTGTCCGTAGTCCAGAGGGCGCATCTGCACACGCTGTGGAATCGGGTGGTTGGATTCAGGCCTGAGCATATCGACAAGTTACAAAAACAAGGCAAGGTGTTCGAGCACTGGTCACATGCCCTGGCAATTCTACCTATGCGAGACTACCGCTTTTCTCTGCCAATGATGAACCGGATAGCCAGTGGCGAAGTGCACTGGTTTCCGAAGAACAAGAAACAAACCGAAAAGGTGTTACAGCGGATTCGTTCCGAAGGACTCCTGTCGTCCAGCAACTTCGACGACAAGAAGACCAGCAATGCCATGTGGGCACGCTCCCCATCTAAGGCAGCGCTGGAACAGTTGTTTATCGAAGGCGAGTTGATGGTCCCATATCGCAACAAGTTCCAGAAGGTCTACGACCTTCGGGAACGCGTCTTGCCAGCAGGTGTCGATACATCTGCTCCCAGCGAGGAAGAGTGGTGCCGTCATCTCATCCGCTCTTTCCTGCGCGCGCATGGATTGGGACAACTTAAAGAAATGAGTTACCTGAAAAAGGGCATGGGGGCCGCCATGAGTAAAACGGCACAGCAGATGGAGGAAGATGATCTCATTGTAAAGTTATCTGTCGGCGGCAGGGACTACTATTGCGAGCCGAAGTTGCTGGAGTTGCTGCATACAACACTGCCCCGCAGTAGCCTGCGCATACTCTCTCCATTTGACAATGCGATAATTCAGCGTAAACGAATCTCTGCGCTATTCGATTTTGACTTTCAGATCGAATGTTATGTAAAAAAGGAAAATCGAGTGTATGGCTATTTCTGCCTGCCGATATTACACAGGAACAAACTGGTAGGACGCATCGATGCCAAAGCTGACAAAAAAACTGGCGTATTGCATTTATTTCATCTGCAGTTGGAGGGTGCTGTACGCGATACAAATGTCTTGCTCACCGCACTGCAAGGGGAGCTAAAACGCTTCGCAACATTTAATGGCTGTGATGAACTACAGCTACATCGCTACTCTGGCAACGGTAGAAAGCCAACCTGGTCCTAGATTTTGCTTATCGAGCATGAACGAAGCGAGGAGCTGCCCTGAAGTCTTGTAGATTCGTAGTTCTCCGTGGGTTCTGTTGCGTTCATTGTAAGAGACCTCATAGCAGTGAAGAATAGTCACTAATTTTGGCTTATCCAATGGTGATTGTGTCGCAATTTATTACATCGATAGTAAACAGCCGTAGATCAGAGCACGGCATAGGCTATAAATGCACCCGCCAGGATCGTAGCCACCCCACCGATGCGTCCCAGCAGAGAGTTCATAACAGCCATCCTGGATATAAACACGGCGAAACTCTCCTTTGGCATAACGGCCAGGAAGAGCGCTCCCGCTAACGCCAATCCGCCAATGACTGCTATTAAGGTAGGAAATTTCGAAGCTCCAGCAACAAGGATAAACGCAACACCAATCACGGCGCGGATACCAACCGCGAACCACTTGAATCCGCTTGATCCGGATTGTACCTGGATGTACTGAAGAATTGCCGAGGGTTGCGCGATGAGTATCAGTCCTGCTGTTGCAAGGGCAGCTGCCATATAAGCGATTAGCGTGGTCATTTTGTACTCTCCGTAAATTGAAAGAGTGATCGATCAGGATGGTTTCAGCGAACTATCGAGAACCAGTATTCTACTGCCCTGCCTCCAGCTGCAAGCGGCGAATTCCTGCCAGCACGCCGTGTAGTCCGTGATTGCCTTCATGGCAGGCGTACTCGTAGATCGGCTGATCTATCCGGCGCATGGGAATGACTGCTGTCCAGGGCTGGGTCCAGGTGGTCGAATCCTCGATGGTGAACTCATACGTCAGCGTGTCGGGACCTACGCGAGTGAATTTTTCCACGAGATGCATGTTAGGAGTAGAATCGGCAAACGCGGTGCCTTTCCAGAAATTTAGAGTATCGACCACCAATGTATCGCCTTCCCAGTGGCCGACCGAGTCACCCTCCCATACTAGTGCTGGACCGTCCCGATGTTCGGTATCCATTTTCACGATACGCACGTTGTGGATCATCTCGTTCATGATCATGAAGTGATCCGCGGTCTGCACGAACTGCACGTTGAGATTGTAGGCCCCGGATTGCATCGGCGGCCCCGAAGTACGGGTGACGATACAACGCTCAGCGTAGGGCTGCGCCTCCGGGCCGAGACTCGCTTCGCGCATGGCGGCGACATCGCCACGCCGCTGCAAAGCCTCTTCGGTTAGTGGCGGAATGCGTCCGTTGGGCGGGTCGACAATCAGCGAAGTGCGCCTGTCCGCGACCGTTCCATTGCCGCGCTCATACCAGAATTCGTTATAGGAAATAACTCCCGGTGGATACGCAGCACCGCCAACCGAATCAATGATGAGATCGCGATTCTGGCGGCGGTTTTCAAAGGCTTCCCACTCGATCGCTTCTTCTTCGGTCAGCACGGCCCGGTCACCCAACTCGGGAGGCCGCTGCATCGGAGTCAGCGTTCGGAAAGTGAAAATTCCCTGCAGGTCCGGGTGACCATCGGCGCTACGTGGTGGTTGGTAGTCATCCGACTGGCCGATCACCAGCGGGGAACATAGCATGATCAGGACGGCGATCAGGGAAATTCGAATTGGCATCGATCAACCTCCGTAGAATTCTGGTTCAGCTGCTTTGCTGTTTTGCCCTGGCTCGCTGTTCATTCAGGTACTTCACCAGGGTCAGCGCTTCGGCCGGATCCATTCTACCAATTGGCGAGTTGCTATAACTGGAAATCATCACCTTGCCCGAGCCGGATAGCAAGAATTCGCTGGGTTGAATGTGGTCCCGGCGTGGTTCCCACCAGGCACCGATTGCATCGCCATCTGTACGGCTCATTCCCCAGGTAACAGGAAATTGCACGCTCTCGGCAATTGGCTCCAACTCCTGCTCGCTGTCCACTGTTGCGGCGATAATCGCCACACCCTGCTCCTGGAACGCTGCACGGCGTTCCTCAAAACCGGCCAGCAACCGGCGGCAGTAAGGTCACCAGTGGCCGCGGAAAAACAGCACAAAGGTCATGGACGAATCCAGCTCTGCCGGCAGCTCTATTTCACCGCCACCCACTACATGTAGTGTCAGATTCGGAAATAGTTCGCCTGGGTTGAGTTTCTCAGCCATATCCTGCCTCGTCAACGATCCGCACAGCCTACACCCAAATTCTCGGTTATGTGGGATGTTTCTCTCATGAAGCAGCTAGAAGCCCCGGGTATTGGCCGATTTTCGCTCGAATTTATCGATAATCAGCTCCCACAAAACTGCTGGTAAATGCTGATTTTCAGCGGAATCCTACCGATATGATATTTGCGTGATCTCAAGATAAATACAACAGCTGAAAAGCCCTATTTACGGGCAATTTGGGTAGACTTTTACAAGCATGAATCATATGCTTTGGATCACGGTCGCGTGTTCGGGGGGGCTTGCTTTTGTCGCATATTCCCCTACTGCACACGACGCTTCGTTTTGATAAGTCAATCAAGACTAAACTTGTTCAATACTCAAAGGGGAAGTAAATGAAAAACCGACCTAATTTGGCAAAACGGGTTCTACCCACTGCCATAGCACTTGGTCTACTCGCGCCCGCCGGTTTTGCTCCTGCTGTCTATGGTCAGCAGGCAGACGAACTGGTCGAAGAAATCATCACTATCGGTTCTAGGCGCCCACAGCGTAGTGCATCAGATTCTTCAGTGCCTGTAGATGTAATCAGTGGTGAAGAATTCCAGAACATGGGATTTGCTGATCTTGACGAAATGTTGAAGACACTCGTGCCCTCATATAACGTCAGCCGCCATGCCATTTCTGATGCCGCTACTCTGGTACGGCCCGCGACTCTGCGTGGACTACCACCAGACAACGTACTGGTCCTGGTAAATGGCAAGCGTCGTCATCGTTCCGGTGTTATTGCGGAACTGGGTGGCTCATTGGCAGCCGGATCACAGGGCGCTGACATCTCAGCTATCCCCGCACTCGCTTTTAAACAGGTTGAAGTATTGCGTGACGGCGCGTCGGCCCAGTATGGCTCCGACGCGATTGCCGGCGTAATCAACTTCGAGTTAAAAGACGATGCCGAAGGCATGAGCTTCGAGTACCGTTACGGTGAATTCGAAGAAGGCGACGGTGATCTGCATCAATACATGGGCAACATCGGTCTGCCACTGGGCGAAGATGGATTCATGAATATCACGGCTAGCTGGATGGAACAGGACCCAACCAGCCGTTCCGTGCAAAGAACTGATGCCGCAACTCTAATCGCTACCGGCAATGCCGCCCAACGCTCTAGCGTGCGTCAGCCCTATGCACAGATCTGGGGTGGTCCAGAATATCTCGATAACTGGAACGTATTCTTCAATTCCGGAATCGAGCTCTCCTCAACCCAGGAAATCTACGCGTTTGGTAACTACGGTAAGCGTGAAACCGAAGGTGGCTTTTTCTTCCGTAATCCTAACTCCCGTGGTGGTGTTTACACGAATGGTTGGGGCGGGGGTGCGCCACGTGCAATCGTTGATACCAATATTGCCCCAGGCCAGACTGGCGTAACATCTAACTGTCCAGCTTTGTTAAGCCCGGGATCAGGTGGCAGCGGTGTAGCTCTTGATGCAGCGGCTGTTGCTGCTGACGCTGCGGCTCTGAGTGCACTGCCTGGTAACTGCTGGGCACTGAACCAAATACTACCTGGTGGCTACACTCCTCAGTTCGGAGGCCAGCTCAAGGACGCAAGCCTGGTAGGCGGTATCCGTGGTGAAATTAGTCCAGACTTCAGTTATGACTTCAGTGGCAGCTATGGTCGCAACAAGTCTTCCTTTTTTCTGAACAATACCTGGAATCCATCCAACGGCCCGAACGGTATTGTTAACGGCGCGCTACAGCGTGACTTCGATATTGGTTCCTACACGCAGACTGAATTTAGCCTCAATGCCGACTTCGTCTACTCAATGCCTGTCGACGGATTCGCCTCCGATCTCAGCATCGCTTTCGGTGCCGAGTGGCGTGACGAACGCTTCGAGACCATCATCGGTGAACGAGCTGCCTGGAATGCCGGCGATTATGCCTTCCAGAATAATGACGGCTCCAACACCTACAGCGATGGAGTAACTGCTCTGCCAAACCTAAGCATCGGTGCTCATGGTTTTGCCGGGTTCAGTCCACAACAAGCTGGTTTGTGGAGCCGTAAGAATGTTGCATTCTATGGTGAGGCTGAAGCGGATGTTACCGATAACTTCACCGCCGCCCTCGCGGTTCGCTACGAGGATTTCGACAGTTTCGGTGACACTACTGAGTTCAAGGTTGCCGGTCGTTATCGCATCAACGATGACCTGTCTCTGCGTGCATCCTTCAACACTGGTTTCCGTGCTCCGACTCCCGGTCAGGAAAACGTAACCAAGGTCTCCACAATTACAATCGATGGTGAACTGCAGCAACGAGGTCAGATTCCACCGACCAACCCAATTGCCATGTTCCTCGGAGCGGAAGCACTGAATTCGGAGGATTCTAAAAACTTCTCTGCCGGTTTCGTGTGGGATATCACTCCTGACATCAACGTGACTGTGGATTACTTCGAGATTGAAGTGGAAGATCGTATCTCCCAGACCGGTTCGATCACAATCAGTAACGAGGCAGTACCTGCCGGAGTTGCCTGTCCACTCGCCCGCGCCAATCCAATTGGTAATATGTCGCTGTGTCTGCAGGAGCTGGGTATTCCCGGTGCCGCCGACCTGACCTCCGTGTCCTTCTATACCAACGATTTCGAAACCACCACCACTGGTATTGACCTCGTTGCATCATGGGACCTGGACTGGGGTGACATGGGCTCTGGCAACCTGATTGCAGCCTGGAACTGGACTGAGACAGAAGTCGACAATGCCGGGTCTGAAGTTAGCCGCAACCGTGTTGTAAGTCTGGAGAACTTCAACCCAGAGAATCGTGGTGTATTCACTTACAACCACTTCTACAACGACTTCCGCTTCCTGGCCCGTCTGCGTACTTACGACGACTGGATAGTAGGCGACTGGAGTGGTGACCCGACTCTTGCTGGCTCTAATGGTACCGGCCACAATATCGACTGTACGTTCGGGGTGTATCGCGACAATTGCTACGACGGTGAAAATATCTTCGACGTAGAAGCGGCTTACACCTGGAACGATAATTACACATTCATCGTCGGTGCGAACAATTTATTCGACGAGGAAGGTGAGAAAGCTATCGACAACATGGATGGTACAATCGGGTCGGGTAACAAATACACTGGCTCTACTCCATGGGGTATCGAAGGTGCGTTCTATTACGCCCGATTACGCGTCGACTTCTAGACTGAGTAGATTCCCCGGTTACTTCTGTAGCTGGAAGATCTAAAAAAGGGGCACTTCGGTGCCCCTTTTTTAGCCTGGTGAAAACTTGCTTCCAACAGTAGCGGACATACTGCCGAATATTTATACCGTATTTACATACAGTAGAAAAGAAATCTGATAAAAGTACAGTTAACAATCATAAATTGCTTACAAAACTGCTCAAGCTATTGAATTGGTTACTATATTTTTCTAGTGTGGAAATAGCTATTAACAACATAACAAGCAATCTTTCATACACATCGAAAATCTGTTAATAAAGAGGCAAAACAACCCGACATGTTAATATAAAGCAGATGAGTTTCTTGAATCTAGCTCATTGATATGGAGCCGGTTTCAAGTATTTACTACTATGAAAGATATAATGTGTTAACAAAATAATTTCTTGTTATGCATATGTTATGTGTTTTTTGAACACCTACGAATAGTTGAGGACAGGCCGAACTAAATTAATCCAAAAATGAAAACCAAAATGGCGAACCAGTCCGGGGGATGCACTTGTGGTTCAGTTCGATACGAGCTGTCATCAGACCCCCTATTCACGCATGTTTGTCATTGCATCGAGTGCCAACACGATTCAGGTGGGGCTTTCAACGTGTCACTATTGGTTCTCAGTAGTGGTTTTGAGATAACAGCAGGCACTCCAAATATCAGCGTTATCTCACGAAAAAGTAGAATCGAATACGAAGTCTATAGTTGTACTGCTTGTTTAAGTGTTTTAGCCGGGAATAGCTTACCTCCTGGTGAAGTTATGGTTGTTCGACCAGGAACACTGGATGATACGTCATGGATCAATCCACAAGCACATATATGGACCAAGGAAAAACAGAGCTGGGTTAGTATTCCAGAAAATATCCCTTCGTTTGAGGAAGGATATGACGCCGCTCGAGTTTGGCCAAAGGCGAGCCTAGATCGAGTTGACAACACATACAATCAAATCAAGGAGATGCGCTACACGCACTCTTTATTAAAAGCGTCAAAATATTCAAGCCGCAGTCTGCCTCGCCAGTTCCTGGCAGCAATTACAAAAAATAGGAGAAGCAGGGCAGACTCCATTCTCCAAATGCTTGCAGCCCGGATTATAGGTCTATGCGAATCTCCAGACTCCATTGCCGACCACGATCGAACATGGCTTCATAGGACTGGAAGGCAGTGCCGTATACACCGGAAATCATATACTCTTCATCACCAAGATTGCGGCCACTGAGAATAACGCTAAGGTCATCGTCCGCATTGCGCCAACGCACGCTGGCATTCACTAGCTCATAATCATCGGTTTCCAAAATAGGCGTGTTATAGGCATCGTTATAGGACTCGTCTCGATAGGACCAATCCACGCGACTGACCAGGGTGCCATTGGAGCCCAGTGACATTTCCTTGGAAATGCCAAGACTTGCTGTGAATTCCGGCACTCGTTCGAAATCGAAACCCTTGCCGATAAGGGTAATGCCGGTGTCGATTTCATCATACTCGGCATCCAGCCATGAGGTGCTGGCCTCCAGCAACCATCCTTGGCCAGGCGCCGCCTGCACTTCCAGTTCAATACCTTCGATATTGGCTTCTCCAATATTCTCCGTAACCGGCGCTACACTATTAAACACCTGCACCTGCAGGTCATCATAATCGGTATGATAAATGGCGCCATTCAGGCGCACCAGACCGTCCGCCAACCTCGCCTTGAAACCGACTTCGTAGGATTCCACAAATTCCGGATCATAGGTTGGAATCAAATCAATATCTGCTGTTCCCGGTGGTGCTGTAAAACCTGCCACAACTGGTGGGAATACACGTTGGGTGAAACCGCCAGATTTAAATCCTTCGGAATAGGCGCCATAAACCATCACTTCATCACTGAAGTCATAGGATAAACTGGCCATAGGAGTGAATTCTGATATATCAATTTTCTTGTCCATGTACGGCAATATGCGGCTGCCGGCCTGCATGAAAGGTGCATCAAGCGCAGCCAGAGGGTGACCTGGCGGCACAACCTGGCTGATTCCTGCGTAATAGTTATTGAAAATAATCTGGTCCGGCAAAAATTCTTTTTCTTCGTCGGTATAACGACCACCCAGAGTAAGATGTAGATTATCTGCCAAATCGTAGGTCATCTGTGCAAACACGGCCGAAGCTTCATTATCAAAATCACCCCCAGAACGAAAGTTAGAAACAGTGAAGTCCAGAATATTGGTATTCCTACCATCCTCTGTAAAATAGTAATAGCCAAGAATCCAGTCCAAGTTCTGATAGCTGCCTAATAACTGTATTTCCTGGGTGAACTGCTCCTGATCCAAGTAGTCTAAGAATTGGGAGATACGAGATGGTGAATGATCTCCGTCGCGGGCAAATTCTGAATCCAGGTCACGCCAGGCACTGATGGATTTCAGTGTCAGGTTGTCGGAAAGATCATAGCTAAAGGTAGCAGAAGACGCCCTCAGATCAGTTTCGGAAAATGCTGGAGCAGTTCCATCGTCGTGACCATCTTTGCCGATATAACGGCTGTCATAGCAGTTGGAGATAGCAGGATTGGAAGTGATGCCATTCCCCGCCGTGTCGGTTACTGCACAGGGAATGCCCTGGCCAGCAGCAGCAGCCGTCACGTTATGAATAAAAGCCATCGGTGGTGGCGGAGCCAGTACCACGCCGCCGAGCTGACTCAGGTCGGTGAAATCGATACCGATCAGTTCCAGAGCCGGGCCGTTTTCACGATCTCGGGTAGCTTCAAAGCTAAAGTCAGCACTCAGGCGATCATTGGGTCGCCATGCCAGGCTCAATCTGCCGGTATCCGTATCATCATCTCCGAGATCGACTCCATCGGCTCGTTTTACATAGCCGTCTTGCTCAAAGGAAGCCAGGGAGATGCGAGCCGCCAGTGTATCGCTAATAGGAAAATGGAACGATCCTCGTAGATTAAGCAAATCATCAGATCCACCCATGACGGAAAAACTAGTTTCGCGTTCACCATTGGGGTCTGGCTTGACTGTATTGATGGAGACTGCACCACCTATAGTATTTCGCCCAAACAATGTGCCCTGAGGACCGCGTAAAATTTCCAGTTGTTCGATGTCAACGATATCTAACAAGGCTCCTACGGAACGGGCCACGTAGACACCATCGACATACAGGCCCACGCCGGGTTCGGTGGTGGGAAGGAATTCTTTCTGCCCGATACCACGCAGATAAATGGCGGCCGAATTAGAGGCGCCACCGAAGCTGGGGTTGTTCTCCAAAGTCAGGCTGGGTACAAAACTGGTGATGTCATCGAGCCTGCTGACGCTGCGATAATCCAGGGATTCACCAGTAAAGGCTGACACAGCAATTGGCGCATCCTGAAGAGCCTCTTCTCTCCTACGCGCGGTAATTACCACTTCTTCCAGTATTCGCTGTGCGCCGCTTAACTGACGATCCTGGGCCTGTACATACTCGCCACCAAATGAAAAGCCGGCGCAAATTATAGCGACGGCAAGAGGATTGCGTTTCATTGTTCTGTATCCTTCCATTAGTTAAATATTCGATAAGTAGCCAATCTGGATGCCTGAGCCTACTCAGGCAATTTCCGGTACTGTTTTCATGGCCTCAGCTATCACATCATCAGACAACTCCAGATCAACCATATCACCTTGAAGATACTTGTCGTAGGCTGCTAGATCAAGATGACCATGACCACACAGTGCGGTGAGAATTGTCTTCTCATCACCAGACTCCTTACAGGCCAGCGCTTCACGAATGGCAGCAGCGATGGCATGGGTAGGCTCTGGTGCAGAAACGACTCCTTCCGAGCGTGCAAACTGCAGAGCCGCGGCAAAACACTCGTTCTGCGGGATAGCAATCGCCTCCACCAGACCCAACTCGTAGACATGAGAAACCAACGGTGCCATGCCATGATAACGCAAGCCACCAGCGTGGATAGGTTCAGGAATAAAAGAATGTCCCAGAGTGTGCATCTTCATCAGTGGAGTCAAGCCGGCTGTGTCACCGAAATCATATCGGTATTCGCCTTTGGTCAAGGTGGGGCAAGCGGCTGGTTCAACACAGCGAATCACCGGGTTCATTTTGCCCGCCAGCTTTTCCCGCAGGAAAGGAAAGGCGAGCCCGCCAAAATTTGAGCCACCACCGGTGCAACCTACCAGGATATCCGGAGTTTCACCCACTTTTGCCAGCTGCAGCAGAGCTTCTTCTCCGATTACTGTTTGATGCAGCAGCACATGATTCAACACTGAGCCTAATGCATAGCGAATTTCAGGATTTTGTACAGCCTCGCTAACCGCTTCTGAAATAGCAATGCCAAGGGAGCCGGGATGATCAGGGTCTTCTGCCAACAATGAACGGCCAAATTCAGTAACTTCCGAAGGGCTTGGGTGCACCTTCCCGCCCCAGATTTCCATCATGGTACGTCGGTGGGGCTTGGCACGATAGGAGGCAGCCACCTGCCAAATTTCACATTCCAATCCAAACTGTGCACAGGCAAAAGCGAGCGAACTACCCCACTGACCGGCACCGGTTTCTGTTGTGAGTTTCTTTATGCCTTCCTGAGCGTTATACCAAACCTGCGGAACTGCCGTATTTGGCTTATGGGAACCAGCAGGGCTTACGCCCTCGTATTTGTAGAAAATCTTGGCCGGTGTATCCAGTAGCTTTTCCAGTCGACGTGCGCGAAACAGGGGGCTTGGACGCCACAGCTTGTAAACATCGATCACCTCTTCGGGAATATCAATGTAGCGCTCCTGAGTGACTTCCTGTTCTATAAGCGCCTTGGGAAACAAGGGTGCGAAGTCTTCAGCAGTAGCCGGTTCATGAGTCCCGGGGTGCAAGGCAGGGGGCGGAGGCTCAGGTAAATCCGCGACAATGTTGTACCACTTTGTAGGAATTTCACTCTCTTCCAGGAGGATCTTGCTGTATTCACTCATGCATCATTGTCCACGTATAGCTTAATAACTTTAGGTTAAGGGTCCGAGATGATATGAACATTAACGTGTCAGGGCAAATTAGTCCGATTGATGTTTTTCGCAGTACGCCAATTCTCTGTTCCTCAATACCAAAAATGGAGACGACAGATGCGACTAAATCCTTTGTTATTCATCCCCGTTGGTTCCACTTAACCAGGCTCAAGACAGGCTTCTTGGATTCGATATTCCGGCCACAGAATAGCAACGCGCACTCGAGGCCGAGTTCGATTCCTACCTCTCGGCCAAAGACCTGGAATGAATGAAATGGCATTGTCAATGATGGAGCAGTGTTTTGGGTGTTATTATGCGCGCCAAACTAATTATACCTGCCATCGTAACGGTGCGTTCCCGCAGGATTACATCCACCAAAATATCACGCAAGTATCGGGGATAATTTTGCTATTAGTTTCCTAAAAAAAATGTTTGAATCATTCTAGATGATTCCAATGTACTCCCGAATGATGGCCCGGGAGCATGGAACAACCAAGGTCTGAACAGAACCAATCTATTATATTTGTAGGGTACTGAAAATGTCTTTTTCCAAAGTGATTCGTCAATGCCATCTGTTTCTAAGAAATTTTGCACGTCCTGAATAGAAAGCCACCCATGATTTACAAGACTTTCATCTGTTCTTGGAAGCTCTTCTAATCCAGTCCTCAAATGCTTCCAGAAAGCGGTTCCCTCAATACTTGGATGGTTCTTTGAAAGATATATAAATCCCGCCCATTTAGTATTACTACCTAAATCAGGATGGATAAGCTGTTTGTAGGAATCGTTTGCCTGCGAGAATCTTATTCTCCCAGTCAAATTTGTTGCCCAGTCTATAGAAGGCTCATGCAGAAGATCTTTGAAAAATTCTCTGTGCGCTTCATTTAGGTAATGATTCTCGCTCGTTACACCAGCGTAAAGTCCACGTGAAATATCTGTTTTTGGCGAATCCAAAGCAACTTTTACCAATTTATCTGGATCGCCGTAGAAATCATCTACTATGTAAAATCTATTAAGCATGTCGCACTCTTCAAACTAACCAACTTCAGATTCCTGGAGTCGAAGGACAATTCTGCGCTCTTATATAGGAACAATAAAAGCTATCTCAATTGATATACACCCCTTGACACAAAAAGTATCATTCTGCTTGCCTCTGAAATCCTCGGTAGTGCCCTAAAACTGCACAGTGTTGATCGATCTAACGGCTCATTCACCTGCTTGCTCATTCGCTGGTTTATCGGTCGTTTTTGAATTGTTTGCAATTTCAAGCCGCAGCCCACTGCTCTACCTCCCCTGGGTAGGCGTCACATGAATTCGATGTTTTCTGTTATGTCCAGGGATGGACTGTATGCAGAAAATGCACGCCTACATGGATGTAGGTGGGCAGGAAGATAGAGCAACACCTCCCTACAACTAGATGAATTAGAGTCAGAAAGAGTTAGGGTATGGAACAATTGGTTTTGAGTAAAAACCCGAGAAAAATGCGCTCATTTCTGTTGCTAACCGGTATCCTGAAATCCTTCACATCACGACTGACACCGCCTCACACGTGGCGCCAAAACACTGATTCGAGAATACTGGCCCCAAACCTAAAAAAGCCCACACGAAGCGGACCTTTGGTCACCCTGGGAAATAGGGGCGGGATAGCAGTTACCCCAAAACCCGATAGTCTTTCAGGATACTCGGCTTGCTACCGATTACCGGTAGAGCCCAGCACATCGACTATCGCCCAGTTATTTGCCCGTTTTCTGGAAAATCCAGAATACGACCCTATTGATAAGCCGGATTAAAGGGCTATACGCCTACATTACCATCAGAGCGTAAATACCACTCCACAGCATCAAGCCACCAACGACTACTAGAAGGATAATTCCGACTTTCATATCACTATGTTGTTCTTCACTCATTTCTTCAACACCTCTTATTTCCTAAAAAAATCATTTTACTTAACTACACGCCTTACCGGTAGATAGTCCCCTCGGATGGGAATAATACAGTTTATCAGTACAAACGGCAGCATCTATCGGTACTTATCGCCGTTTTGATGCTCCCCGATGGCTGTTAAGCGCCGCACCCTACCTAGGAGAACTTCTTTGTTAATTGTATTCTTATCGTAGGCAATGACTGGCCGATCAGTCCTCGCCACCGCTGTCCTGGTTAACCTCTTTCCACTGCATGGCGCCAAAGAACATCTCATCCCAGCTCTGCTGGCCCCAGCTTATAGGAATAGTCGGGTCGGGATTACTAGGGTTCTGAGCAGAATTGTCGAAGCCACCCACGGCTCTCAGAACGGTTCCTGCCGGCATGAATTTCGGCTCTTCATAGGTATAAGCCCACTGCCAGGCATAATCATACTTGGCGATGTTGATCAGTTCCTCGCTGGTGCCGTCCGCATAGTCGGCGTAGAAGCGCATATACTTGCCGCGGAAGTGCATGTGCGAGAGGAAGCTGTACAACTCCACGTCTCCGGTCAGGGTTATGGTGGATGTCTGAGTAAAGTCCTTAGCGAAGGCCGGAATGTCGGTCCAGGTAGGAGTGAATATGCATGCACACTGACCAGACAATCTTTCCTCAGGCACCTCACCTTCCGGATAAAACCAGACTCCGATCTCACCGGCGTCCACAGTTTCCTGACCATTGGCGGTGTAGTGCAGCTGCACAGCAAGTTCGGAACCGTCGAGCAACAGCCCCCCGGTATTGGGAGGATTCATACGGGGCTCGGCGCCAGGCACATAAGGCGTAAGACCTGGATTACCTGTATCGCCATCGCCAGGGTTTCTGTAGCCGCGGCCCTGTCCGGCATTTTCTGGAGGGATGATGCGGTGAAGGGTATGGTGTAATACCCCGGGGTCACCGGCGAGATACTGGCTGGCACGTACCCAGCGATCCTCTCCAATGTCGATGGCTGCGGTGACGTCATATAAATATGGAATCTCACCGGTAGCGGGTATAGATTTTGGTGGGATCTTGATGATGTAGTCAGGGTCACCGAAGGCCCATTTGCTTGCCGGCCAGGTCTTTTCTGCCAATGGGTCTGAGTTGCCGTCTCTTGGCGAACCTGCGGCTATCCAGTGCAATATTTTCTGGATACCGCTGTCTCCCACCAAACCGTCATTGACGAAGTCGCCAATGTGCGGGTCGAGCTGACCGGGAGGCATACGGTTGGTCATCAATACCTCACGAATCATAGGTGACCACGCCTGCATCATGGTGTGACTGTTCATCGCAAAGGGTCCAATGCCGCCCTCACGGTGACAGCTGGCGCAATTCTCCAGAATGAGGGGAGCAATTTCCGTTTCGTAAGAGGGTGTGACTCGATCGTGAGCGGTTCTGGCCGGATAGGCTATAGCATCTCCTGTGCTCGCTACCACCGGATTGGCGATAGACCGTCCCGCTAACGTGGCCGCCAGGGCTTGTTCAAACTCGGTGCCGACCGGGCCTCGAAATTCTACGGTGAAGGATTTGGGATCAAAGAGAAAGACTTCCCCAGTTTTGTCCACTCCCAGTGCTTCCGAGATCAGCTGCGTGTCATCCATCAGCACTTTGATGCTACTGCCAAGCCGGGCAATTTCTGCAGCCACCGAAGCACGATCCTGGTTGCCGGTTGGATTGATCATAAAAAACTCGATTCCCTGTTCTTCATAGCGGTCTTGCAGTGCCTCAAACTCGTCTATTGCATTGGCAGTGGCTACGCTACCATTGGCCTGCACCAGCAAGGCTATAGCGGCATGATCGTCATACCAACTCATCAAGTGGGAATAACCCTCCTGGTCCATCAGTGCGAAGTTGCCTACTCGATCGGCGGCGCCAGCCAGCGCGGGCACCAGAGCCATCACTGAAACTAGCCCTATCATGATAAATTTTTTCATGGTTTACCCCTAAGTAAACACAGACGGCACAACAAAGCGCCCTGCGAAGTAGTACTTCAAATTAGTGTAAATACAACGATCCAGTCTAATTCCTTGGACTTCACCATTGTTGATCTAAATCAATGAGCCCGATAGCGAGGCCTCCTTTTCTATGCGTTTTCGATCGAGGTGATCTGGCATGACCCCTATGGCGGCCTCAGAGTCAACGGCCGGCAGCAGGTGGTGGACATGCAGGGCGAAGTCATTCCGGGTCTGTATGCCGGTTTTGCATCGTGACATGGCGCACTTCAGAGCAATGCATCGTGACATGGATGTCACTTATTAGAGCAACGCTGGAGCAGTTGCCGAGGAGCATATTTCTGCTTTACTGGCTTTTGGCGCACTCGCATTTCCCTTAGCGATAGCGATATTCGTCGAGA
>PBYU01000008.1 GCA_002730035.1 Gammaproteobacteria bacterium
GTGGAGTGGTACGGTTTAAAGTTTGATACTGTTACTAACGATGTAATATTAAAAGCTGTTATACCTCTATTCGAAATGGAAAGAGTTTATCCACAAACATATAACTTAATTATGGATCTATTACCGTCAAATCACTATACTTATTTTGCAAGAATACATGATAAAGACGGAAACGTAAATGATAATGTCGATGTGTATTTCCAAGGATCTGTGGACAGCATAAAACAATGGTGCACCAGTTATAGTCACACATTTCCGTTCGACATAAATGACCAAAATATAATTAAAAAGATATTTATTTGGGGGTGTGTTTATAATACTACATCAGGAGAACTTACTCATGTTAAAGCCTACACTAGAGAATCTTTTAGTCTTTAAAGATACGATTGAAGACATTGATAAGAAGTTTTGGCAGGTTGTCGAAAAAGAAAGACGCTTGTTTGAGATAAATAACAAAAAGAAAAGGGAAGAAAATGTTATTCGGAAGAAAAAATAAAGATATTGATATTGACCAGTTAAGGGAGCAATTGACATTTGATGAAGGAAAGATTAACGAAATTTATAAAGACCATTTGGGCTACCCAACTTTCGGAATTGGACACCTGGTACTCGAAGGAGACCCAGAATATGGGCTGGAGGTGGGTACTTCAGTGACAGAGGATAGAGTCGTTGAATGTTTTGCCAAGGATGTAGAAACAGTAGTCGAAGATTGTAAAAAATTACATGAAGGATGGGAAGATTATCCCCAAGAAGTAAAACAAGTTATTGCGAACATGATGTTCAACATGGGACTTACGCGCTTAAGTAAATTTAATAAACACAACGCAGCGCTGCAATGTGGTGATTGGCCAACAGCGGCTATTGAAGGGAGAGATTCAAGATGGTACGAGCAAGTAACCAACCGCGCAGAAAGACTAATGAAACGATTAGAAGCCCTTTAAGGGTAGAATCTATTATTCCACAGAATAAACAACAACAGAAAGGCTGGTACTGGTGTTACAAAAAGAAAGCACTTTTTAGATACTCGGACTGGCATAAATCATGGGATGAAATCACTTTGGTTAGTTCTTAACCAAGACTAAATCCCGACATTAGTATATAGCACAGAGGAACTTTAATCATTTATTCTCCTAAGTTATAACTTTATAACAAAATGTTCTAAAAAAAGTGTTGACAAAACGTATATATTGTAGTATAATATACACATATTAACCGATCAGAGAGAAGAACTATGCAGTCAGTAAGTGCTCAAATAACCAACCTTCGTATACGAAATTTTGCTCAGAGGCCTACAACGAAACGTATTGCAATAGCGAGTACGCTCGTCTGTGTAGGGAGATAAAAGATCTCCTTTATAACAAAGAGTTATATGCATAGATCAAAATGTTCTAAAAAAAGTGTTGACAAACGGATATTAGCCGTAGTATAATATACACATATTCAAAGATATAGAGAGAAAAATATGCCGATATTCATTTTAAATGGTCAAGTAAAAGGTAAGAATACTGGTCTTATAGACACCTATTTGGCCAACATATCTAAGTCTCTTGGTATAAATAGAATGTCTTCCAAATTCATTGAGATCAACTTTGTAACAGATCAAAAAGGCCAATTAGGTAATGCATGGGGTTGTAACAAAGAAGGTTACGCAGAGATTAACATCGCTCGAAAGTGTGAAGGTACTAAAGTAAAGTTTACAGAAATGATGCAGACACTTGCTCATGAAATGGTTCATGTGAAACAATACTTCCGAAAAGAACTTGAAGATAGTGGTTGTAAATTTAAGTGGAAAGGTCGTAACGCAGACGGATACCAATATGAGAACCAACCCTGGGAACNTGAAGCATTTAAANGAGAAGAACAACTGTATAATGANTGTTGGCCCTATGAATTGGATTATTAAAAATAATTGCAAAAATGTGTTGACAAAGGTGTTCAGCCGTAGTATAATATACCTATATTAAATGATAAGGAATTGATATGAAATTAGTTATTCAAACACAGCACAAAGAGAACTACGCTGCTCACAACGAGGACTATGTTCACGGTGTTTCAGAGCCATACTGGAAGTTTAAAGGTGGTTCCACTTACATAGTTCCTTCTTATAAGTTTAGCTCAGCTGAGGCTACTCAGAACACTGTTGATAATCTAGAAGCAATGTTATGTTTCTCCAACGAATGTGCCGAAGAGTCTGTTTCAGCTTGGTTTATCAAAGAAGATAGTTCAAGGGNTTGCGAAGATTGGGAAACCCCAACTATAGTAATGCCATGTCTTCACGGATGGCGTGCTATGAGAACCACGGATAACCGTGAACGCGGATCCTCAATATTGACACTGGCAATATATATGAAGAGAGAAATCCTAGAGAGGGTAGAAACTTGGGACTTAACCGAGAATGGCGATATCTATAATTATAAGGTTGAATTCCTTATGGAAGATGGTGACTTCTGTATCGGCCAAGAAGAACTAACTTCTTGGTTTGAAAGCAAGAGCGCAGCTGCGTAATGAATATGTATCACCTGATAGATACAAGTTNTATTTGTGTATCATGAATACTTNAATGAGATACAAAAGATGAATACTAAACAGAGTCACGGTCACTTTAGTGTTTGGGTTGACAGCGGTAATATCACCAGTGTCAGTTTAGATGTTATAGAAAAACTGGTAAAAGATTACCCCAATAATATGGAATTGGGCGAAGAAGTCAGAAAGATGTACCATAAAATCATGGACATGCCTATAGTTGATGATGCTGGATGTGATGTCGAAACAGGGAAATTTTTAGGATGATGTCGTTAACCCTTGCAGTAAAACGACTCGATGCTCTTAAACGAGCCAACATGTTGGCTAAAAATCCAGATTTTAAAAAACTTTGGCGACAAAAACAAAGGGAATTAATAGAATTATTACAAGCAGGTAACTCCTATGATGAATTAACAGGAGAATTACTATGATAATACTAGAAACAATTTTTGGTTATGCATTAGTTATTGCTTTTCCAGCGGCTTTTTTCATACTATCATATGTGGGTTTGCATATGGTATTTGAAAAAGATGCAAAAAAGANCATACCTTTGCTATGGGAACCAGGTGGTTTGCTGTTTAAACTATATAAAAAAATTAAAAAAGAAATAACTCCGATATTTAATGTCAAGAAGAGGTAACACACATGACATACATGGAAATTTCAACTTTTATGCAAGAGGATCTACGTGCTGATGTACTCCGNACTTGCGACGAAACTCCGAACTACTTTGGTTGTCGATTTTGGACAGCAGAAAACAATATGGGCATTGAATGGTATAAGGATCATTCCGAATCGTATGTTGAAGATATTGCTGAAAATTATGTCATGGGCATCAAAAAGTGGCCGGAGTAAGTTTATGTTGACCCCTCTTGGCGACCGTTTCTACTTTCCTGGATATCATTTAGTGGAATGGCGCTGGGGGGTTGACACCATTCATAAAACGTGGTATAATATACATTATCACATGAGGAGAATATAATGGTTAGTAAACAATTAAAAAAGGCGAGGAAAAAAGGGCGCCAAAATCGTGTCACAATTGACGACAAGTATGTAGGGCCTGAACCGTATTGGGATGAAACTAACCCAACGCCAACCGAAGANCGTGCTCGACAAAGAGCATGGTCTGAAGGNGCCCATTGGTACAACTACTTTTATAAAAATAAAGACTATGTACCTTACATTATTCGATATGCCAAAGAAGTACACAATTTTGATCAGAAACAAATTNATGCGCTGAAAGAATTACCAGATTGGCAATTATGTGAGGGTACTAGGGGTATTGCACGGTTACATTTTCGGGGATGGGACCATGAGGAAGAATTACACCAACGAGCACTTAATTCCTTAAACGATCACGTAATTACTGGTACGGAGATATTAAAGAATAAAAAGGAAATTAAAAAAACAACAACCCCACCACCAACTCCAGCACAACGTGCCTATAAAAACATGATAGAAACCGTCTATACTGATTGGGCTGAAATGGTTGTTGATAATTGGTTAGAGGGTAAGTATAACTCAGAATTTAATGTATACGAACTCTGGAAAAAACATGGTCTGAAAGGTAATATTATTAACGCATTCAGGGAAAAGATTCAATTTGAATATGATTGTATATCAGATGCTTATAATAATAAGTGTGATCAAGCAGTCGAGGCCTATTCACATATTACCAGACGTAGACAGAAGAAAATGTTAAATCTTATGGATACAGTTTTCTCTGATCTAGCTAAATTAAAAGATAGTTTTAAGGCAGTTAGAATGCCTAGAGCTAAAAAACCAAAATCAACAGATGCTCAAGTTGCGAATTTACAATATTTGCAAGAGGACATTGATTCTAAGGTNACTTCTATCAACCCGNTACTTATTCCTNNCAAAGAANTGTTATGGGTATATAACANTAAACAGAGGGTGTTGACACAGTATANAAGTACTGCTACGAAAGGCTTTGAAGTCGGCGGTACTACTATTAAGAATTTCGATCCCACTCTGTCTAAAACATCTAGGTTACGAAAACCGCAAGATATTTTACCTGACGTGTTGAAATTAACTCCCAAACAAATTGAAAAACGAATTTGGGGTAAATTAACCACTAAAATAAATAGCCCAACCGGCCGTATTAATAAGGATTGTATTCTACTTAGGGCAATATAAGGGAATGATAGAACAAAAAATAATGACAAGAAAAAGGTTTTCTGCAGCGGTAGAGACTCTTGTAAGGGAAAGTAGGGGGTTGACTTATATAGAGGCAGCTGCTTACATCATACAAGAACGAGGGATGGATTTTAAGAGTTTAAACAGACTTTTATCTGATTCCCTTAAACAGAAAATTGAGGCTGAGGCCGTAGATTTAAATTTATTACGAACTAAACAAACCAACAAATTACCAGTATAGGAGAATATGTTATAATGATCGATCCATTTGAATCATATAAACTATATAATGCATTAAAGTTGCACTTTGAGACCAACTATGATGCCGTAAAATATAATTTTAAATCAAATGTTACACCGCAATCCTTCTTTAAGAGAAAGGATAAGTACTTCTTTGCTAAACTTGCTATGAAGTACAACGGTCAATTAAAAGATTTTTATATCTCGCAATTTATCAATACTGAAAAGTACATCGGCGATATGATGGATAAACCTGCAGAAGAGAACTACGCAAGATACAAAAGAATTAAAGAAAGTATCCATAGAGTGTTCTCGGTTGATATAAATATATTAAACGAACAAGAAAAACAGTTCGATTCGTTATTTAAAAGTGAAAATGGACAAGTTCCCCTGGTCGTTAAATTATGGATGCAAGAAGAAATTAGTTTAGAGACTATTGTGATTCTTAATTCCATATTTGGGTTTATTGATCGAGAATCCCAGAATATATCAGATACTATTATGTGGCCTGATATGAAAAGGATAATTGAGAAGTATACACCATTCGTATATTATAATAGAAATAAATGCATGAAGTTGTTGACAAATGTGTTTATTTGATGTATAATATACATATAATGATGAATAAAGTGAAATACAACAGAAACGACTACACTAGAGTCGTAATACACTGCAATACGGAGAACATAAAATGTCATTTGCAAACTTAAAGAGCTCACGAGGCTCATCTTTTGATAAACTCGTAAAGGCTGCGGAAGCAGTATCCACTAAAACAGAATCAAGTTCCTATGGGGATGATCGGCTCTGGAAACCTACCCGAGATAAAGCAGGAAACGGTTATGCTGTAATTCGATTCCTACCCGCACAAGAAGGTGAAGATCTTCCGTGGGTACGATATTGGGATCATGGCTTTAAAGGCCCTACTGGTCTATGGTATATCGAAAACTCTTTAACTTCTATTGGACAAGAGGATCCAGTTAGCGAGATGAACTCTGTTCTTTGGAACTCAGGTCGGGATGAGGATAAAACTATTGCTCGAGAGCGAAAGCGTCGATTGCATTATGTAAGTAATGTACTTGTTATTTCTGATCCCTCTAACCCAGAGAACGAAGGAAAGGTTTTCCTTTATAAGTTTGGTAAGAAAATCTTTGATAAGATTATGGAATCAATGCAACCTGCATTCGAAGATGAAGAACCAATTAACCCTTATGACTTCTGGGAAGGTGCCGACTTCAAAATCAAAATTAGAAAAGTAGAAGGTTGGGTAAACTATGATAAGTCAGAGTTTGCAACACAATCTGCTCTCTATTCTGGTGATGAATCAAGACTTGAAGAGGTCTATAATAAACTGTATTCACTACAGGACTTCCTCGATCCTAAAAACTACAAATCATATAATGATTTAAAATCCAAAATGAATAAGGTTTTAGGTATTGATGCTGGGGTAATGACTCCCGAACCATCTGTTTCAGATGTGATGGAGGCTCCAGAAATCAAGCAAGTTGTATCTCCTGTGGTTGAAACACTAACAGTAGATACCAGCTACACTGATAACTCAGCAGTTGATGAGGATGAAACCTTATCATACTTTGCTAAACTTGCAAAAGAGAGTTAAAAAAACCTATGTAATAACTAATAATATGGTTTTTTTAAGGGACGGCTGAGGTCGTCCCTTTTTTTGTATAAATAATAATACGTTCGGGACGGAAGTAAGGATTGGCCTGAAGGAACGCATCTTTTTATCTGCTACTCACTCCCATAGCTGTTCTATCTGGAGTGGCAGGGTTCAGATAAACACTCGTATTTGAGTTCTTTCTGTTATCTGTACTTGAAATAATATTTTGTTGCCTGCGCAAGATCCGATCCAGGTGATTTGTTTTCTCCGATTCGTTCTCCCCAGACATAACTTGTATTTCTTCTCCCTTTTCATTAAGACCATCACCTTCCACTTTAAATGAATCAATAGTATCATCACCTAAGGTAAACACTTTATTAAATCCTTCCATAAATGCTTCTCCTGGCGTTTGTCCACCAGGCCATGCGGCCGCTAATCCAGCAACTGCACCTGCTGCCACTGCCGCGGGAAATAGTAATATCTTTTTAAGAATTTTTAGTAGTGATAGTGATACGTTCTTAATTAAACCACCAATGCCTATATCAGCAATAGACTCCTTAATACTACCAATAAACTCTACAATAGTATCTATAATAGAAGTAAATACTTTAGTGATCATCTCAGAGAATGAGAATGAATCAAGAAATCCAGAGAAGTTTTTAAAGCCTAACTTCGAAGCAATCCAACTTACTGCTTTCTTCAATATATCAAGAGGCAGACCAATTAACCCTGTCCAGATTGCGGCCAAACCACCAAATAGACCACCAATAATACCTTCAAGAAATCCTTTGTCTTTATACTTATCGAAACCAG
>PBYU01000009.1 GCA_002730035.1 Gammaproteobacteria bacterium
ATCTAAATCATCTTGTAAAAAATGTTTGACGCTCCCGTATCTCATAAACATTGAGGATAACAAATTAATAATCACAAACATATCACGAGATTCTGCTAAATTAGGATCCCTAAAAGCCATCATCTCAAATGCAGACACTTCGTCTTCTGATATATCTGTTATACAATCCTCAATTAATAGTAATATAAAATGGGCAGTATAGTGACATTCCTCTGTGAAGTTCTCGAACACCCGATCTTGTTCATCATCTATCTGCTCTTGCCGTCTTTCTGTTGGAAATGTTATTATATTATTCATAATAGGTATATTATACTACACTTTTGTGTAAAAGTAAAGGGTTATTTGATTAAATTTTTAACTGTTTGGCCGCCTATTTTACAAGCGATAATTCCATTGTAATATTCTTCTGTGAGTAGTACATCTCTAGCAAATTGTTCCTTTGCTTCCATATATGCACAATCACCTTTCGTCTTACACAAATGAAGTATCTCCCTTGTAAATTCCCCAGTTCCGTGTTCTTCTATATCTGCTATTAGATGTTTATTGGAACCCCAATAAGTTCTCCAATCCGATTCTACCTTTAATCTTTTACGGCGCTTTCTTTTCTTTGTTATTGATAGTGTTTTTTGACTCCAAAAGAATTTCTTTCCGACATATTTCCTTTGATCTTTGTTGTTCGTTATTAGATAAACAAAACCATACGCGTCGTCGTGCGTGAATGCTTCTGGTGGTTCCCATTCTACTCCTTGATAGAGCCATTCTGGTTTATTCCTCGTATTCTTCATAATTATCCGACGCATCCCTATAATCTTCAACTATTGGTTCTGTCGGCTGACCACAATTTGGACAGAACCAATGATCTGAATCCCGTTCATCATCTAAACTTATAAAGGAGCGTTTATAACAATACTCACAATCATTTAAAATCCAGCTCGTAGGGTTCTGTCTGTAGACCATATTAACTCCTTTTATTTAAACTTGAACCACGCCCAGACAGCGGCGAGTGCCGTCCCAGCCACTGTCCCGAAAATACTAATGATCTGGCCAATTTCGCCAAGCAGCTTCCTGTTTTCAGCTCTCTTCCTTTTTAATGCAGCCATGTCCTTCTCATGTTGGATTCTGCTTTCACTCATGATCCGATCCATGTCCTGCAAAACGTCAGTTAAGCCAGCCATCATTAGATGGTCTCTTATCTGGGTCTGGATGGTCTGGGTGCGTTTCTTAGCCAGAGCGATATCCAAAGCTTCCTTCTGATTCATCTTGCCATGATGGTGTGCTTCGGCAGTCTGAATAGCATCGTTCGTCTTGGTCAGCTTGCTAACGATCCCGCCCAGCGTACTGGCATGGCCTGCACTTTCAGAGACCGCGCTCGCGAGGGAATTAACAGCTTGCAATGCCAGGACAATCTCACCAATCATTTAAAATCCAGCTCGTAGGGTTCGGTCCGTAGACCATATTAACTCCTTTTATTTAAATTTTTTGAAATTCTAACCAGCCGCCGATANTCTGATNATCAATTACTATTTGAGGAAAGCTTCTTGCAGATGGAAATTTTGNCNNCATTTCTTCTCTGCCAAAATCTTCACCAAGTTTATATACCGCTGCTTTAATTTCAATATTTTCTTCCATCATCATTTCTACTTTATGAATCGCCATATCACAATATGGACATAGGTCTTTACTATAAATTTCTATATTCATAAACTTAGTCCTGATAGTGTTTCAGAGTCCACGTCTTGTTTTACTCCACCGGTTATATAACTACTTATCTCTGTTTCCTGTGGGGCAACTTGCACATTACCACCACTGATCCATTTTTCCGTCCATGGTAGTGGGTTCAACTGGGGTATGGTATATGGACCTGGTAGACCAATTGCGCGCATTCGTTTGCACCCAAGCCATTCTATATAATCACAAAGTAATTTCGCATTAAGACCGATCATGGATCCATCTTTAAATAGATATTCNGCCCATGCTTTTTCTTGTTCAATAACATCAACATATAGTTTTGTAGATTCGTCTTTCGTTTCTTTTGAAATCCTTGCAAAATCTTTATCTTCATTTTCTAGCAACTTTAACATAATTGTTGTAGNGGCAAGATGTACGTTTTCATCCCGTGCGATGAATTTAATAATTTTTGCATTACCTTCCATTTTCTTTAATTCTGCAAAGGCCCATGAACACGCAAAAGAAANATAGAATCGGATACCTTCCAGCGCATTAGCTGATTGTATAGCCATCCATATTGCTTTCTTATGTTCTAAAGGNCTAGTACTTCCTCGATTGTTGCAATGAATAAGGTCGTCATAATATTTAGCAATATCGGTACCACATTCTGCAATTTCAGGTATATTTAAAATTTCATCAAATACTTCCCCGGGTCGTGGATAGATATTACGAATAATATGTGTATAGCTTTTTGAGTGTATAGTTTCAAAAAGTGACCAAACTTCTACCCAATATTCTGCTTCAGGCAGAGAAACGATTGGTAGGAATGCGAGATTAGGAGCACGTCCTTGTACAGAATCGAGAACGATCTGACGTTTAAGGTTGGACGTAAAAATATGTTTCTCGTGTTCTGTCAGAGAATCAAAATCCTTTTTATCTTTTGAAATATCAACCTCTTCGGGCCTCCAAAAGAATCCAAGTTGTTTCTCTGTAATCTTTTCTAATTGTGGGTATTTCAGTTCATCATATCTTTGAATATCTACCGGCTCATCAAGGAANATATTCTTTAATAAGTGGGATTTGCTATTCTGTTTCAATACTGGCATCTATTTTTCCTTTTTTTCTGAATCGTTTGTTATACTTACGTTTAATTTTCTTGCATNTGCCCGGCTTGGATAGACCGACTAGATAGTATCTGGCACCTGTGAGTACATCATATTCGTCGCCGCCTTTCATGGGTATTCTTTCTTTCTTTTTCATATCTTACAACTCTCGCAATCGTCGTCCTCGATTTCTACTTTTGTTGCATGACCATCTACCATTACCGTTCCTGTATCATCTGTCATTTCTCCAGCACCATCGTTGATATTGAAGTAGTAAAGTTGTTTTAACCCATATTTATATGCTGTTATAACATCCTTCATCATTACCGACATAGGTATTTTATTATCCTCAAAGTGTGCAGGATTGTATGAAGTATTGACAGATATTCCCTGATCAATATATTTTTGTAGTATGGCACATATTTTTAGGTATCCGTCTGGAGATTGTTGATCCCATAATAGATCATATTTATTCTTTAAATGGTGATATCCTGGAACTANTTGGGCCATTACNCCATCTTTAGATTGTTTATATGATACCAATGCTCTTGGTGGCTCGATACCATTAGTACTATTAGAAATTTGTGCGCTCGTTTCGGCCGGCATAAGGGCCATGAGAGTCGAATTTCGGATTCCTGAATTTTTAAGTTGAGTTCTCAGCTCGTNCCAAGGTAATCGTTCATTATGCTCTATTAAATTATCTATTGCACTCTTATATGTATCAATTGGGAGAACGCCACTGGCGTATTTTGTCTCATTATTTTTAGAAATTGTTCCTTTTTCTTCTGCAAGATTGGCTGAGGCCTTGATAAGATAATAAGACCATGCTTCGGCATATTCATCAACAATATCAAATGCTGATTCATCATACTTAAAGTCCCTCTTGGCTAAGAAGTATGCTAAATTAATAATACCGATACCTAATGGACGNCGGGCCATTGTACTTTTTTGAGCTGCNGGAACTGGATAGTCTTGATAATCTAATAANTCATCCAAAGAACGGACTGCCAGATCGCAGTATTTTTCAAAATCTCTTGGATTATTAATTAGCCCCCAGTTAATTGCAGATAGAGTACACAGAGAAATTTCACCATCTTCTTCTCCACCAAGGGGTTTAGTGGGTAGGTCTATTTCACANCATAGATTACTCATATGGATAGGAGCAAGATCTGGTAAGAAAGCNCCATGATCATTAGCATGATCCACATTCATTAAATAAATACGTCCAGTATCCTTTCTTTCTGTAAGGAATTGGGTAAATACCTCTAGTGCTGGGAGTGACTTTTTACGAATAGAATGGGCTCGTTCATATTTTTCATAAAGAGCTTTAAATTTATCCTGATCTGTAAAGAATGTTTCATATAAGTTAGGAACATCATTAGGATCAAAGAAGGTAATATTACCACCAGTTAATAGGCGCTCATATATTAATTTATTAAACTGGAATGCATAGTCCATATGTCTTACTCGTGTTTCTTCAATACCTTTATTATTCTTTAATACTACCAGGTCTTCAAATTCATAATGCCAGAGTGGTAGATATACCGTTGCGGCACCACCACGAACACCACCTTGTGAACAAGATTTTACTGCAGCTTGGAAGTATTTTAGAAACGGAATTAATCCAGTATGAACTATCGAACCATCACCTACCTTTGCTCCTTCGGCTCGAATAGCTCCTGCATTGATGCCGATACCAGCCTTTTTACTGATGTACTTTACTATGGAAGTGGTAGTAGCATTAATACTATCGAGACTATCACCAGATTCAATAAGAACACAGCTTGAAAATTGACGGGTTGGAGTACGNACTGCTGCCATAATTGGAGTAGGAAGCGAGATGTAGAATTGAGAAATTGCATCATAATAGTCCTTAACATATTTTAATCGAGTTTCTTTTGGGTAATTCATAAACAATGTTGCAGCAATCATCATATACAACATTTGCGGAGTTTCATAATAGATTTTGTTCTTACGATCTTGGACTAAATACTTACCCCTAAACTGTTCCATACCAGTATAAGTAAAGGTTTCATCCCGTTCGTGTTTAATGTATTTATCTAATTGCTGGATTTCTTCGGGTGTATATTGTAAAATAATTTCAGCATCATATACATTCCGTGCTATATTTAAGTCAATTAGCTGGGCCAGAGGCCAGGGATCATATTGTCCATAAACTTCTTTGCGTAGTTTATAATTGATTAATCGGGCCGATACAAATTGGTAGTTCGGAGTGTGTTCTGAAATGAGTTCTGAAGCNGATTTAATCAACAATTCGTGAATATCATATGCGGGTATATTNTTATACAGTTGAATATTAGCTTTAAGTTCTATCTCGGAAACAGAAACACCTGCTATATCAGTTGTTGCCCATTCAAGTACTTTGTGTAGTTTCTCTAAATCAAAATCTTGCTTACTTCCATCACGTTTAGTGACACTTATTTTCATTACATTTATCACATTCATTATTAATTCCGTTTGTATAGTATATATTATATCACATTTCTACTGAAATGTAAAGTGATATTTTACTTTTTTTCTAATTTTTCTATTTTAGCTATCAACTTGGGATATTCTTGCTCTAGTTTGTCCAGCCGATCGGCTGCTAGAGGGTACTGCTTTCTAAACTTGGCGTCTTTCTTAGCCAATTCTAAATCATACTTTTCAGCGAAATNTTGCATGAATCTATCTACGTGCTTCTGGAACCAGATACCACCGTTTGTGCCTTGGAACCAAGCGTAAAAAGAAGATCCTATAATAGAACCCAGAATAGATTTAAGTGATAGAATTAANAGAAAATGCACTTACTTTACCTTTGCTAATTTCTTAATAGCATGAACATAGCGAGGCATTCCATGATCTACTATACCGTCAAAGAATTTCCAGCGTTTCCAAGATTGTAAAATACCGTACAGCATATCTCCCCACGTGGGCCCATCCTGTTTTTCACCAAGCCTATTAAAATAGATCATTTCTCCATGATGTCTGAATCCCAAAAATGCAGGAGGGATTCTACATACAATGTCATTATTGTTCATAAATCTATAATGTGGGCATTTAATATTCTTAATAAAGAGGTTCCCGCCCACTCTTGGAGAACCAAAGGTAAAGAGCTCTTCTGGATTATATCTTGTAGCACTAATAGTTGCCATAGCGGCTCCTAAACTATGCCCAGTAATATATACATCCTTTCTAATTTTTAATTGATCGTTATGTTCTAAGGTTTTTACAANATCCATCCATACATCGTCGACCTCTTCTTGGAATCCACTATGTACTTTACCACCGGCCTTAGCAATATTCTTAATTACTTTAAGATCTGCCAGAACATCATTTAACTTAGAAGGTTCAGTTCCTCGGAAGGCAAACCATAAGTCTGTTCGATCCTTTACAATTAGTACTTCTGCACCGCCACGACTAACTAATCTAGCAGAAGCAAATCCTAATTTTTTACACTTACNAATTGCCNATNCCTCATCCATATATGCAATAGCGGATAGTTTGGCTGCAATCTCAGCGCGCTCCCAAACCGTTAACCGCTCTTTCATTTTACTTNTCGCCAATTTCTTGCTCCACCTTGATTTCAACTGCTCCAGCATCTTTGTNATTTATCGTTACGTTCCTGTAGTAAACAATCACCTCGCCGAGCTGATTAATATATCGTTTAATTTCTTGAGTATTATAAGACATTANTTCATAATCATCTACTGTCAAGGCAACGAATACTATATCACCCCCGTGTTTCTTTTTAATATCGTCTATAAATTTATCAAAATAAGTATACCCATCAGGGTATAAATCTTCCTTACCCAAACTACAATCAGNTTTTTTAGTTTCTGGATTCTTTAGGCAATTTTCAATTATCTTAGTATCGGATACTACATACCACTTAGGTTCTTTTAAATCAATTGCTCTTGGTAATACCGGTTGAACAATTTCTATTCTAACTGGCTTAGTTATAATCTCTACTTCTCTTGGCGCCTGTTGGAACAGGCTACAACCACTAATCGTTAAGAGAACTAATACGCTGACTAGCTGCTTCAATCGCATCAAAGGCCTCTTTCGTTCTATTATTGGCTCTAAGTTCTATCATACCGGGTTTTGCACTGGCTAACTTAGAAANATTATGGCGTCTGAATATATCTAAATATTCTGCCATTTCGGATTCGTAGTGTTGATTTTTAACTTGTAAACCACTCAAGGCTTGAGTAGTCTGCTGTAGATTATTTTGAATGGNCTCGATGGCGGCCTTTTGTTCTTGGTCTCTTAGGTCTTGTGCTATTATAACCTTGGCTTGTTCTTCTAACTTATTCTTCATAGGTACTATAAAGAAATTATAATACATGAAACCTGCTAGTCCCATTGCTGCTATAATACCCATCAATATTTTTGACATAATATAACCNATATNTTAACCGAACTTCTTAGTGAATGCCTTTAAATCAAGAGTTTCAAATCCGCCAAATTCATCCATTACTTTATAACCTAACTTACCTTGATAAACTACTAGTTTGGCACTGAATGTTTTCGTTCCCTGTTTTAGTCCAGTAATTTCTGATCCTTTGATAGATAGACCTTTAATCTTTGGTGGTCTAACCTTTGCTTCAGCAACAGTTTCTTCACCATACATTTTTGTAAATTTCTTTTGTCCGAGAGGGCCTACTGGAACTTCATCAAATAAACCACCCTTATCGTCTTCAATTCTCCAATACAAGGCAGCTTTTATTACTCTTGGTGACACTGTGAATTTCAGGCTCTTGTCGCTAAAAAAACGTAGTTGTTTAAGTTTGCTGGAAGCTGCTTCAGTTACAGGTTCTTCTTTAACTGTAATAGAAGCCAGATTTTGTTTTGAAGCTGTAACAGTTTGTCTTTCCATACGAGCCTTGCGGTTTGCAAGCATTCTTTCTACAAATTTTCTGCCTTCCTTTGTTCTACCATCGTACACTGTTTTTTTCCTCTTTTTATTTACTGCATCGGCTGGCAGTGCAACACCACCACCGCTTACAGAATTGGCTGCGGCATCTTCCCACATATCGTTAATTTTCTTCATTTTTTAATGTCTCCACTACTTACGTATAGTTTTTGATTAGTCAATAGGTGTGTAACTTCATAGATCCCAGTATTAAATATATAACTTATTGGTTTACTATGAAAGGTTACCACAACTTCCTGGCCTGGGAAAGCAATAATTTCTCCCGTTTTATTACTGGCCATTTCTGATGTCAGAATATATTTGCCTGGATTAATCACTTCGTCCTTAATAAAAAATACACTTTCATCAAGAGATTCATCCAAATCGTCTAATATTTCCTCTAGCACTTCTCTGATTTCTTCTTCTGTTAGCTCACTATTTTCTTTAATTAAAAATAGAGCTGCAGCATAAGAAGCTAACTTTGATTTGCCGAAAGGTACTTTATTAAGTAGTCGTTTAAGATTAAATACTAACCTATGAAATACCGTATAAACTTCCTTTTCTGCGGGAGTTGTTAGTTCTTTAGCCTTCTTAAGGTTTTTACCATTTTCATCAATGATACCCTGTTCATAGGCACCCATTTTGTTCCACGATGTTACTAATAACTTTAGAAATCTAAAGGCATAAAATAAGTCTGCTGTACGGGATATTACACCCATTAAATTTTCCTCAATATGTCCACAATACATGGATCTAATGGTATTTCTATCTTTTCATCTATTGGTAAATAATTTAAAAATAGTAAAAAGGGTTTAATATATGTCCAATGTTCTGGTTCTATTTTATACCAAATCATTTTATTAGCAGCTTCAATACCAAACACATTATATAGAACAATTAAATGATTCAATACAAGCCTTTCTTGTAACTCTTCGGTTAATTCGTAACGTCTAAGTAGCCTTTTAACATATTTAAATCTAGCCAAGTCCTCCTTAAATTCATCTATATCTATGCACTCAGGATTATTATAATTATGTGCTGCATAAAGCTCAAAATTCTTTCTATTTAAAGTATCAAATATTTTCATCATAATATTATACATAAACCCTTCAGGTTAATTACTTATCCCACTAATCTTTTATACTCTTTTTCAGCATTGATATCTGCACCAGCCTTTTCAAAATCCTTTAAGGCAATATAAATTTCTGCCATTAAATCAGTTATACTATCATCTCCATGATTAATTATATCATATGACCCTTGTTTGTTAGCCTTAATTTTAGACATTTTCTTTGGCATCGGACCATCATCATCCATCATCCCATCTTCCCAATCACTTACTGTATAATATATACCTTCAATTGCACTAGCATAGTTTGGACTAAAAAATGGTTCTTTTTCAAGCGATGGTTTTCTTTGAGTAGAGTCCGATCCAGGGGGAACTGTCATTTTAAAGCCTGCACTTTTACCAAGCTTTAACAATTCTTTCATCAATTTATCCCATCCAGCTTTATTCTTTATGGTATTTTTATTTAAAACACCTTCAGTAAGATTTCTGTTTGCTTGGTTTCTTGTTTTAAGTGTGTCCATCGAGATTTTACCTTCACTAAGTTTTCTTATTTCCTCTCTTATTTCTTTAAATGTTTTCATTAGTCTGCCTCCTTATCAGCTTCGTAATTTTTATCTACATAATCAAAGAATTCTTTCTTCTTATCACCCTTTAATTCTGCCGGTGAATTAACACCAAACTTTTTAAGAGCACTATTAAAGAATTTCTGATACCGTTCTTTATCTTCTTGCACCTTAGTTTTAGTTTCATTAATTTCATGAGCTGCAACCAGAATTGCTTCACTAACTTCTTCATTAGCAAGTTGAAGGGCTGCAGCTACTTCTTTATCTTTAGACAAACCCTTCTTCATTTTTTCAATTTCCTTAACAGCACCAGTCATATTACCACTCATCTTTAATGCTGTGTCAGTAGCTTTTTTCAATAGAGCTTTTGAAAACTTAGACTTAGCTTCTTCAACTGACTCTTCTAAATCACTTGCGTCAATAGCATTTTCGATATCTTGTAGAGCCTTTTTAAACTTAGAAACACCGCTTTTGTTACCGGCATCTTTTTCTAATGCTCTAGTTAATTGAACAGTAGACTTGTGCCAAGCGTCATATGCTTTGTCGAACTTCTTGCCTTCATTAGCCATACCCGCTTCGTCAAGCTTATCTTCTTCTTTTAATTTAGCAATCATTTTATCTGTATATTTGTATTTTGTTCTTAATTTCTTTTCTGCTTCTTCTGGTGATTGATGCCCGCGCGTGCTCTTCATCCCTTTGTGACGATTTTTAACAATATCTATTGCAATTTGTAATTGATGGTCAGTCCGCGGTATGGGGGGAAGTTTCGGGTCCCGATACTTTTCATCAACTCCTAACACTTCTTTAACTACTGTACCATCTTCTTTTTCGCCAGACTTCTTGATTTTATGTTTAGCCTTGAACTCTTTCTCGCCTTTAGCTTCAGGTTCTGCAACTTCTTTCATTAAGTCGTCGTGGTTATCAATAGCATATTTTTCTGCTTCTTCGTTAGACTCAAATTCTTTTACTTTCTTTCCTGCAGAATTATACACACAAAACGCTCCACTTTCTTTATCTTTGGAAACGTGTTTTTTTGGATCCATTTTTTGAACCTTAGACTTTCCCTCTAGTACATCACTGACGGCCGTAGCAATACTTAGAGTTTCTTTATCACTGATTTTCATTTCGATTCTCCTATTTTATGAAAAGCAGTCCCGTAATAGCTGTAGCGGCTGCTGCAATAACTATCCAGAACAATTTATTAATTACCGATACCGTGGCGCCATTAGCCCTTACGGCGCCTTCCAACTTGTCTACTCTATTTATAAGTGTTAGAACTTGAGCACCCTGTTGTTTAGATATTTCGGTCAATGTTATGATTTTTTCCTCAGCCCGTGCAAGAGCTATAATAGTTTCGGACATTTGATCTATTTTGGTTTCAATCCTACTTAAACGGGCCGCTTGCTCGGCTCTTTGTTCAGCTGCTGTTTCCATGTTTATAAACTCTCCATTTTAGTGGGGCGTCCCCTTTAATTAATCTATGGTATTCATTTTCTTTTATATCAAATACCATGCCAACTTTCAATAACCAAGGGAAGCATTTATGCACTTGAAATTGCCATCCTTCACCTGCTAATATTTCTATTTCTCTATCTTCTGGATCTCTATGCCAGACATATTCTGCATCATCATGTGATGGATCAAATTCTCGAATTTCTCCATCTTCCCAATACGGTTTATCAAAAGTAATTTCCATCATCTTTTAATCCTTAATAGTTCTTACTATTTTACTTATTACCATTTTAAAAGCAGTAATATATGCCCAACCATATCCATAAAAAATATGGAAAGTATGATTCTTTTCAATGGCAGATTTTGGTCCAAATTTCTTAGTCCAGTTATCTACCCATTCGCCTTTATATCTTAATACAGCGTGTGATACTTTCCACTTACTAGGACCTACTAAACATATACCAGCCTGATGGGTTAGTAATAACCACCACATTTTTAAATGACTTTCTCCAGAAAGTCTCCAAAGAATAGATAGTGCGTAATCTTCACAATCACCTACTAGTTTACCTTTTTCATCTTCGGAATAAATAATTTTCCAGGCATCATTCATGCCATACTGTTCTTTATCATATCTGTATTTCCATTTAGAATTAAATGAACGTACTATTTTATTTCTTTCTTTATTATCCATTTTTCTGTTGTCCCTTTATCCAATTAATTGCAATGGAATTCTCTGGTGGTTTCGCTGCCCAAGTTTTTATATATTTATATGCTTCCAATGTTGATTTTTCAATATCAGACCCTTTGGAATTATCTACAACAATCATTCTATTTCTAAACAATGCTTGGAATTTACCAATATTCTTTTGCACCTCTTTCCACATAGTTCTTACCATATCATCTGGTAAAGAGCGCGACCTGTTATTATTTCTGCTCATAGCTGTTTCTAAATCTGTATTAACAAAAATCATATGCACTGCATAACCAAGATCTCTTAACATATCAACTTGTTTCTTAATAATTGCGTAATCTTTACCAGTACCATCAACAACAACTCCGTTTCTACCAGTTAAAGCCATAGTCATAATTTTACCTGTTATTACCTTTGCACTAGCTCTTACGGCTTGACCCTGAGCAGATGCAATATCATCTGGGTTTGTAGTAAGACCGGCTTTTTTTAATCCCTTTTCAAAAGCAGTATCAGAGTTAATTAACCTAAAACCCAATGCTTTTAGAGCAGTTTTACCAACTACAAATGACTTACCAGAACCTGGGCCACCTGCAAGAAATACTGCTTTAAAAATAGAAGGATCATTAACACCTTCCATTAGTTCAATATGTTCTTTAAATGTTTTCATTTTTTCAAATCGTACCTAAAAGTTTTCATCTTATACACCACTTATTTCTCCACGAGCGGCGGAGTCCACCTTATCTTGACTCTTTGCCCACTTCTGTGCCTGGGTTTTGTTTTTAAATCCATTAGAAACCGGCATCCATTTATTGTTCCCCACATGACCCAT
>PBYU01000010.1 GCA_002730035.1 Gammaproteobacteria bacterium
GCGGGTTTTGTAATCCGCCAACTATTTTTCCACGCCTAGTAACGCCGCTTTCAAATCTGGAAACGCGGCATCCAGAATCTGATTCCATGCTTGTAGTTGAGCTTGTTTGCGCCTGAATAATGCGCTGGGATCCCCTTCGATAGTTATCGATTCGATCACGTCTCTACGGCGGAGCTGGTTCACGACATTCTGACCCTGTACGACCCTGCCAAACACCGAATGCAGCCCATCCAGATGGGGAGTCGCCAGATGAGTGAGAAAAAATTGGCTGCCATCGGTGCCGGGTCCCGAATTAGCCATGGAGATTATTCCCGGTTGGTTATGCTTGAGAATTATCTCCCCAGTAAATTGGTAACCGGGTCCGCCAGCGCCTGTGCCCAGTGGATCACCTCCTTGTACCATGAAGTTGCGCTCCACGCGGTGGAAGGTGAGGCCGTCATAGAACCCGCGCGTAACCAGATTTACAAAATTAGCCACTGTAGTCGGCGCCGCTCTCTCATTCAACTGGACACGTATCGATCCTTTCGACGTTTCGATCAACGCCGTCAGGCCCTGTGCCGAAACAAACACAGGCGACCCAAGCAACAGGATCATCAGAAGCAAGCTGCGCAGTATTAATATTGATCTTCTCATGGGTATTACTCTCAATCGGGTCCCTAGATACTGTATTCTATAATCACCGGTGCGTGATCTGAAAAATTCTGCTCAGTATAAATCTCGGTTGAAACCACTTTATTCTGTAATCCCGGCGTAACCACATGATAGTCCAGACGCCATCCCACGTTATTAGCCCTGGCCTGTCCCCGGTAAGACCACCAGGAGTATTGCTCAGCTTCCCGGTTAACTTCCCGGAACGCGTCGATAAAGCCAACATCGTCATAGAGTTGATCGAGCCACTGACGTTCCTCAGGCAGGAAGCCGGAGTTCTTCTGATTCGGCTTCCAGTTCTTCAGATCGATTTCCTTGTGACAAATATTCCAATCGCCGCAGATTATGTATTCCCTGTCCTGCTTTCTTAGACTCTTCATGTGTTGCATGTATTCTTCCATGAAGGAATATTTTCTAGCCTGCCTCTCTTCACCTGACGATCCAGAGGGCAAATAAAGCGAAACAATGGACACCCCATCGAAGTCAGCCTGCAGATAGCGGCCTTCCGTGTCGGCTATCTCGAACCCTAATCCTCTACTGACTTTTTGCGGTTCCTGGCGACAGTATAGCGCTGTACCGGAATAGCCTTTTTTTACTGCATCGTAGTAATGACAGTGAAACTTCTGTGGCTGAAACACCGGATCAGTCAGTTGATCAAGCTGTGCTTTGGTTTCCTGCAGACAGACCACGTCTACATCACAGCTGTCGAGCCAGTCGAAGAATCCTTTTCTGGCTGCGGCCCGAATGCCATTACAGTTAAACGTCATGACGCGCATTGCTTGATCCTGTGAAATTATTCAAGCGAGCAATTCTATCCGTTGCACGCCTTTCACACTAGGCTGGGGTGACATGCTGCTTTCAAGGCTGTTCTCGATGAGCTTACTGGCGACATCATGGAGTGGGGCATTACCGGCGGATCACTAAGGGATTGGAGTGAGCGTCCTGCGAGCAGCGCGCTGCAATATTTTGAGCAGCAGTGGATTGGCACCTTGGCTCTCTCTATGCGCGCTCCCCTCTTACAAAATCCGCCTGCTCAGGCTCACACAAACTGATCTCATCCATAAAAATTATTTGTTTCCTTTCGTTACATCTGTGGTTCAGATCATATTTTGGAAAAGCTCCGGGTATTCAAATACTTAGTTACTAATTTCAATGGCATATAAAGTAGTAATTTCTCAGGCCCTGCCTATCAAATTATTTAAATTTGAGAGTTATCTCTTTGTTTTTATTAGATTAGCTACAATGGTGACGACCAAGAAAGGAGACTCTGTTACTTTTTTTGACAAATGCGCTAATTTACACATTTATGTTACCTTTACAGACATTTTGTGTTACTATGCGCTCCAAGTTATAGAGATCACATCATTCAAAACAGCCTCAACACATCTGATCGATAAGGAGATAGACATGAGCAAGGTACTCGAGCAAGCACGGCCCATCGCAGAAGCGACTATTGTCAGCGTGGTTCTGGTTCTAGCCGCCCTCGCCGTTCCTGCAGTAATTCTTTACGCCGCCATATAAACAAACAGCAAGGGGTCCTATGCAAAGTCCTTCAAGAAAATTTGCACTGACTTGACACCAGCCCGGGTAATTCACCCCAGCTGGTGTTTCTTTATCCAGCCCCTGTACTTGATTCCAGGTACCCCAACTCCCACAAAGCATACCTCAGCTATTCGCACTAATTAGCATGGCAAGAAAGCAAGGCTTCGCTGAACAGCTAGCCGAGCTTTAGTTTGTCGGCAAAATTACAGGGCTTGTGATTGCTATCGAGCTGCTCGGCGATGATCTTGTGCCACCCGGTCCGGCAGGCGCCAGGCGAACCCGGCAGGCAAAACACAATTGTATTGTTGGCAAGGCCTGCGAACGCTCTGGATTGCACGGTGGCGGTTCCGATTTCCTCGTAGGAGATTTGTCGAAACAGTTCGCCGAATCCACCGATATCCACATCAAACAAGGGCTTGATTGCTTCGAGCGTATTATCGCGCGCTGTGAAGCCAGTGCCACCGGTCATCAGCACGACGTGTATGGCAGAATCGGCAATATGTGACGAGACCAGAGCACGCAGCTGATAGACATCGTCTTTAACGATTTGCTTGGAATGTAGCCGATGGCCTGCTTCGGTCAGGCAGGTAACGAGTATAGCGCCAGATTTATCAGTCTCTTCTGTTCGAGTATCTGATATCGACACAACGGCTATTGTCAGAGGGGTTTCAAGACTCATTTAGTGCTATCCCCCAGTCGTATTCATGAGGCGGACCGGTTGAACATGTTTCTTGTCATAAAAATAATGGCGTTCCGGCTTGAGGTCCATGGCAGCGATTATGATTTGTTTCAGGTCCTCGTGAGTGGAATTGCTGTCCCGTAGTACTGCCTTTAAGTCGACAGAGTGCTCGTTGCCAAGACACAGCAAGAGGCGACCTTCCACGGTGACTCGTACCCGGTTACAGTCTTCACAGAAATTATGGGTAATAGGTGAGATAAATCCGATTCGGCTTCGATGACCAACAGCTTGAGAATAGCGTGACGGGCCGGCAGTTTTTTCAGCGCTATCTAACAGTTCATATTTCTCCTCGATAACGCTTCTCACCCAAGCATTACTGCAGGTCGTCTCTTCCCGTGCATGATCCGACGCTTCTCCTAACGGCATCTCCTCGATGAACGCAATATCGATACCCCTGTCTACGGCATAATCTGCCAGTGCTAATACTTCGTCTTCGTTGTAGCCGCGCATAATCACAGAATTCAATTTGATGCGATCGAATCCTTCGGCTATCGCCGCGTCAATCCCGGCCAGTACGCTATCTAACTCGCCCACTCGCGAGATACGCTTGAATCTGTCTGCGTCGAGGCTGTCTATGCTTATATTGATGCGATTAACGCCGGCGGCTTTCAATGCTGGCGCGTAGTTATCGAGTTGTGCACCATTGGTGGTCAATAGCAATTCCTGTAAACCAGGCAATTTGCCAAGGCTTTCAATTAATGACATTACGTCGCTACGTACCATGGGTTCTCCACCGGTCAGGCGAATCTTCTTCACCCCGAGTTCAGTAAAGGCCCTGGCCACTTGTTGCAGCTCTTCCAAAGACAGAATCTGCTTACGTGGCAGAAAAGTCATGTCTTCAGTCATACAGTAGACACAGCGAAAATCGCAACGGTCGGTAACCGACAATCGAATGTAGTCGACCTGACGCCCAAAGCTGTCAATCAGCCTGGGCTTGTGGTCAGTCGATTTCGATAGTGGTTTCAGTCGCGAGTTCATCGGAAAATTAGTGCGCCTTCAATTATTTGGACTGGCTACTATAGCGTATTTGCCTTTCTGATACACCGGCATCAACCAATATCCTGTCATGTGTCAAGAGATCCTCTGAACAAATAGTTGACCACTCTGGCCATAGTTTTGTTCAGAGGGTTCCTGGCTTCTCATCAGGTATTCAAGGTGATCTGTAGGGCAAGCAGAATTAATATTGCTCCCATGGCGCGCTCGAACCAGACTCCCGCGCTCAGTAACCAGTCACGCACACTTCGCCTGCCAAATATTTTGGACAACATAGCGAACCAGGCGAATGTTGCAATTGCCAGGTAGATGCCATACATCATTTGTATAATTATCGGAGTACTGGAACTTATGACCACAGTGAAGAGTGCCAGGAAGAACAGCGTCGCCTTGGGATTCAAGCCATTAGTAAGAAACCCCAGTACAAACGCCTTTCTGGGTTGCACGTTTACCTCGATAGCGGCTGTACTGATCTGCGGCTCAATGCGCATCGAGCCGCGAATGGATTGCACGCCGAGATAAAATATATAAGCCGATGCAACATATTTCATCGTGTTAAACAATGCTGGCGATTGGGACAAAATGACAGCTACCCCGAGTATGCAATAGGCTACATGCAGCAGTATTCCCGTGCCTACGCCAAAACTCGTCCATAACCCAGCTTTAGTGCCACCTGTCACACATTGGCGTGTAACTACAGCAAAATCAGGTCCCGGGGAAGCAACCGCAAAGAGATGGGCGATGGCAATTGTTAAGAATTCCGTCCAGTACATTAAGGACCCTAACCAGAAAGCATTAATCGCGGAAGGATAAGTATTCAGGGAACCTGTTCGGCAATCACCAACTCGATTGTGGTTGATTCGCCATTGTGCGTAAAACTCTCTGAGACAACGCGATAATCTCCTGACTGAGGCGCAGCGACACCAGCATTGGAGACCAGCGCTGATATATAGACACTTTCGGCAGAAGACAAATTAAAAGCGCCCACGGCAGAAGAGTTGTCGAGGCGGATATTTGCTGGCAGCTGGGACACGGTAAGATCGACCGCCGCAAGTGGTGGCATTCCCTCGCGAGCTGCACTACGAGCGGCGATAAACACTCTAAGTTCGCCTTCTAGACGCAAATTTTCAGCGAGTGCCAGGTTAACATTGATGACTGGTTGATCATCGACAGCGTTAGGATTTCGTTGTGCCAGCAGCTGCTGGGCTGCCGCTACATTCGCTCTCAGCGTCTGTGCTTGTTGTGAATTAGGATTAACCTGAATCAAGAGCCTCCAATACTCGATCGCCGCTACGTAGTCTTCCCGTTCAGCCGCATCGGAAGCTAACAGCTGCAATATGGATAGCTCATTGGGATTGATCGCCCTGGCCTGCTCGATCACTTCCAGGATCTCCGGAGTGAATTCGAGTCCAGCATTGATGTATTTCGCCATGGCTACCCTGCCCAGTACCAGCGCTTTCTCCGGTGTTTCATCCAACACTGCTGCCGATCGCTCATAGGCGATCTCTGCCTCGGCAAACATGCCCAGATTGGCTAAGTTCTCGGCAAGGAAATACCAGGCCCAGGGTCTCGCCTCACCACTCTCCTCGTCGGCTCGCACAATCTCCCCGAGGCTAATTATCAAAGCCTGTGCTTCATCAGGATCATCGACGTTGTCGACAGTACGCTGAAATAAGTCCATGAGCTCCACATCGTCAATATAGCCCCACTCGCCGTAGAGGCCGTAAGCAACAAGCGGTATAAAGATGCTCAGCAGTACGGGTATTACGAAGCTCGGATCCCTGGCCCTGCTCTTTACACTATCGGGTTTTTGCTTCCTGGATTTCTTGTCTGGCTTTGCAAGATTGTCCTGCCCGGCCGCTTTCGAATCACTTTCAGAGACGTCCGCTAGCAGGCTCTGCTGCAACTCCAGTAGCAGCGAGTCGAACTGATCCTGATCGATGATACCCGTGGAGAGTTCAGCCTCGAGCTCATTGTTGCGCTCATGAAACAGGGCAATGTTGGCTTTCTTTCTCAGCTCTTCCGATTCAAAGGAATCGGCATGGCTGCGTAACCACAAAGGAACGAGGATAAATAGCAAAGCCAGTACAAAGAGGCAGACTGTTAAAAGCCAGAACAAGATAAAGAATCCTTTTACAGATTAAGCTTACTGTTTGTTTCCCAGCAGCGCTCTGAGTCGCTCCTGCTCGGACTCATCCAGCGTTATAGTCTTCTCACCCAGAGCCCTAGCACGGCGGAAAATTCGATAAGCAACGAAGCCACCGATGATGAGGAAGATCAAGGGTCCGAACCAGAGCAGTACGGTCTCAGCCCGCAGTCTGGGTCGATAAAAAATGAAATCACCATAGCGGTCGAACATGAACTGCTCGATACCCTGGTCCGTCATTCCTTCCATAATCATGCGATGTATCTCACGGCGCAGGTCCTCTGCCACACCACCTGTTGAGCCGGTAAGATTGGTGTTCTGACACATCGGGCAACGCAGTTCGTTAGACAGGCGCCGAAAGCGCTCCTGTTGTTCGTCCGTGTCGAATTGAAAGGTATCGACTTGTGCTGATACCTGTGTGAGATGCGTTGATAGCCCCATCAACACCAGCAGTGTTAGTGACAACACTAGTGACTTTTTCGAAGCAGCGGCGATCTTCATAAAATTCACTCCAGGCGACCGGGTTCTGCTTTGAGCTCGGCGATCGCCGGTACAAATTCCTGCGCCCAGACCGTCTCATCCAACACACTCACGTGGCGGAAGCGAATCACTCCATCTGCATCTACCAGATAGGTTTCCGGAGCACCGTATACGCCGAGATCGATTCCGAAGCGCCCGGATTCATCGAGGATACTAAAAGCGAATGGATTGCCATTGTCATCCAGCCAATCCAGCGCAAGATCCTGTCTATCGGAGTAGTTCACCCCTACCACCGGAATTTCCCCTACTTCGGATAAGCGCATCAGGGTCGGGTGTTCGATCAGACAAGGCAGGCAGTAACTACCCCAGATATTCAATAGGAAAATTTGATCCGGCAAGTCAGCATTGGTCGCTGACTCGCCGTCCACTGTAGTAAGCGCAAACGCTGGCATGGGTTTGTCAATCAACACGGAGGGCAATTCCTTAGGATCGAGATAGAGCCCTCGCCATAACAGGATTGCCAATCCCATGAACACGATAACCGGTAAGAAAAATTTTAGCCTAGTCATGTTTCACCATCAGATAGCCGGCTGCAGATCCGCAGCGACTGGTTGCCTGGCTCGCTCAGATCGTCGTTGCCGCAGGCGGCGGTAGCGCTTGTCGCCGGCTGCAAGTGTAGCGCCAAATACCATGAAAATAGCGCCCAACCAGACCCAGCGGATGAAAGGTTTAACGTAGATTGTCATCGACCAGGCGCCTGCCTGCTTCTCTTCCCCGAGGGTGATGAAAAGGTCTCTCAGTAAGCCTGCATCGATGTCCATCTCGGTGGAAGGCGAGCCGCTGGCGGTGTAGATACGGCGTTGCGGATGCAGTACTTCAATCTCTACACCGGCTTTAAGCACCGAGATTTCAGCCTCTTCTCCAATAAAATTAGGCCCGTTAACTGCTGAGCTACCGATGAAAACAAAATCGTAGCCGGCCAGAACAATACTCTGACCCTGCTCGAGAAGCACGCTCTTCTCCACACTGAAATAGCTGGTCAAGCCGATACCAACCAACATCACTGCAACACCGAGATGTGCAGCCTGCATGCCGTAGTAGCTCAGTGACAGGGCACGCAGTCCCTGAATCGGGGTTGGCTTGTTGACTATTCTATTGCTGACATCTTTGCCGATACTCAACACCACCCACGCGGCGAGTGCAATGGACACCGTAGCTGCGAGGGAAAATTCCAGCAGCACAAGCAGCGGTAAGAGCACACCAATTGCCACACTGGCAAGCGCCACTTTCCCCAGTTGCTGCAGTAGATACGCAGTCGAGGTACGTTTCCAACGACTCATTGGGCCAATGCCCAGAAACAGTACCAATAGCATCATCAGGGGCGCGAATATGGAATTAAAATACGGGGGCCCGATGGAAATAAGATCATCGGTTAGCGCCTGGTAGATCATCGGAAACAACGTGCCGAGGAAGATCGAGGCGGACGCCACTACCAGGATCACATTGTTGATCAACAGAAAAACCTCCCGTGACAACAGATCGAAGCCGAATTCGCGCTTCATCAATGGTGCACGAATGGCATACAGCAATAGGGAACCCCCCACGGTAATTCCTAGTATGGCCAGGATGAAGAATCCCCTGGAAGGATCGCTGGCAAAGGCATGCACGGAAGTCAGTAAACCGGACCGGGTAATAAAGGTTCCCATCAAACTGCCAGCAAAGGCCAGTATGGCCAGCAACACAGTCCAGCTCTTGAAGACACCACGCTTTTCGGTGACCGCGAGCGAGTGAATTAATGCGGTACCGAACAGCCAGGTAATTAACGGCGGATTCTCAACCGGATCCCAGGCCCACCAGCCTCCCCAACCCAATTCGTAATAGGCCCACCAACTACCCACGGCAATTCCGATGGTGAGTATCGCCCAGGCTACGTTTGCCCAAGGTCGGCACCAGCGTGCCCACGCCGCATCAAGCTTGCCGCTTAACAGCGCTGCGATTGCGAACGAAAACACCACCGAGAAGCCCACGTAACCCATGTATAGGGTTGGCGGGTGTATGATGAAAGCGAAATCCTGCAACATCGAATTCAGATCGGTTCCATCCAGCGGTGGCAGTGGCACGATCCGGTCGAATGGATTGGAGGTGGCCAGCATGAAGAGGATATAGCCGCTGCAGAGGATTCCCAACACCCCCAGTACCCTCGCCACAAAATCGATCGGCATACTCTTGCTAAAAATAGCCACCGCCAACATCCAGCCGGCCAGCATAAAAGTCCACAACAGAAAAGAGCCCTCATGCCCTCCCCAGACTGCAGTTAACTTATATTGTAGAGGCAGTGCTGAATTGGAGTGTAGCGCGACGAACTGCACGGAAAAATCATCGCTCGCGAAGGCGTAGGTCAGAATGACAATGCTAATGCCAAGAAACACAAACACCCCGGCACTGAGTGGTCGTGCCAGGCTCATCCAGAGCACATTATTTCGGTGCGCTCCGATTAAAGGCAAGGTGCCAAGTATAATACTTAAACAAAACGCCAGAATCAGCGAAAACTGACCGAGCTCAGGTAACATATTAACTTTCCGGTTGTGGGCTTAGCTGATGATTTTCCGGTGCTGCTCCGGCGGCATCCAACGCTGCCTTGACTTCCTGCGACATATAATTCTCGTCATGCTTGGCCAGTACCCTGGAGGCATGAAAAACTCCTTCTGCATCAACGGTACCTTCTGCAACGATACCCTGCCCCTCTCGGAATAAGTCAGGCAGTATACCTTCATAAAGAATCGGCACGGCATTTACAAAGTCGGTTGTTTCAAATCGCACTTGCAGGCTATCTTCTGCCGATACATACGACCCTACTTTCACCATGCCGCCAATTCGAATGCGTTGTCCTACTTCGACTTCACCGTCAGCGACCTGCGTTGGCGTATAGAACAAATTAATATTTTGGCTCATGGCGTAGAGGATCAATCCAACTGACACACTCAATCCTGCCGCAATAAACAAAATAATTCCTAATCGTTTTCGTCGATGAGGTTTCACTGACCTTCTCCATCCGCGCCTGAGTTGTCTGCTATCAAATTATTTGAAGTGGAACCGCTATTGATTTCTGCATTAAGTAGATTACGTCTCTTGATATCGCGGATGATCTGCTTATTTCTTCGCATCGGAACTAACAGGTTTGCAAGCAGAAAGACTGTGAACATCCCATATACCGACCATACATTGAAAGCATAACCGCCCATTTCTATAAACTCGCTGAAACTGGAAAATTGAATCGCTTCTATCATGTCTTGTCTCTCGGCTGTTAAGGAATTCGTTATTCCTGAACAAGTTCCTGTACCCATTGGGAGCGCCGCTCCCGCTCAAGTATTTCATTCCTGGTCGCCAGTATCAGACTTACGGCGAAAAACAATGCCACGGCAATCCCCATTATTAGCAGTGGAATCCAGAACTCTGGCCCGTTGGGCTGATCTGATGTCATGCCAAATGTTGTACCGGGTTGGTGCAATGTATTCCACCAATCAACCGAATATTTAATAACGACGACATTGATACAGCCAACTATTGAGAGCAACGCACAGGCTCTGGCAGCAGCATCTGAGTCTTCTAGTGCAGAGCGCAATGAGATAATCCCCAGCAGCAGGAAGAACTGCAGCAACAACGAAGTCAGACGTCCATCCCATATCCACCAGGTCCCCCAGGTATCTACGCCCCATATCGATCCCGATGCCAGCGCCAGCGCGGTAAACCAGGCACCCAGTGGTGCAGCGACCTTCACAACCATGTCGGCGAGTTTCATTTTCCATACCAGGGTTATGGTTCCAGCCACTGCCATCAGTGGGAAAAATGAAAGTGACAGGCTCGCTACAGGCACATGTACATACAATATGCGATTAGTCAGCCCCTGCTGATAATCTTGAGGAACATAGAGCAGCGCCCAGGTTGCCCCAATCACCAGGAAGAGAATCATAGTGGCAATAAGCCATGGCAACCATTTACCGGAAAGCTCATAAAACCACTTAGGCGAACCTAATTTTGAAAACCACAACCACACAGTATTGCCGCTAATCGCTAGAGTGTAAATACACTAAAGAATATATCATGCCCACAAGAATGGACCACGTTACGTATTGTAACTCATTGTAATTTGGCGGTAATCACAAAATTCAAAGCCGCCTCTTGAGAAGTTAGTAACTAATTAACACTAATTCGCAAAGCCGCCCCTGAAGCCAATGGCGCGAGGGAAATCGAAGCTACCAGCATAGCCCCCAGGATAGCCAGATACCCGCCGAGAGAGGCGCCGTTTGAAGTCTGTTCAATCGCTAATGTCCCTGCAATCAGTACGGGTACACTCATCGGCAAGGTAATCACCGCCAGTATCAATCCCCGGCTACCCAGTCCCACCGTCAACGCCACGCCTATGGAACCGAGCAGGCTGAACACTGGGGTTCCCAGCAGCAGAGTGACGAACAGAGTCATATAGGACTCGGACGGCAGGTTCAGCATATAGGCAATCAGGGGCGAGATCAGCACAACCGGCAGCCCACTCACCAACCAATGGGCGATATTCTTTGCCAGCACCATGAAATACAACGGGTGTGGACTCAACAGCAATTGTTCGAGTGAGCCGTCCTCATAATCGGCCCGGTACAAATTATCCATCGCCAGCAGAGACGCCAGCAACGCCGAAATCCACAACACCCCTGCCGCGATCTCCGCGAGTCGTTCAGAATCAGGGCTGATTCCTATTGGAAATAAAGAGGCGACTATCAGGAAAAACATGAAGGGATTAACCATGTCGTTCTTCCTTTTATAGGCGATCAGAAGATCACGCTGCAGCGTCGCCCGAAATGCCTGCCCGGTACTGACTCTCTGTTTGTTCATAGTGCCATGGCTAACCAAGTGTCATTTGCTGTAGATCGGCCACCCGCAGCTCGTGATGTGTAGTGACTATGACTGCGCCGCCGGCGTCGGCATGGCTGCGCAGTAGCCCCTCCAGCAGGCTGACGCCTCCCGCATCCAGCGTGGTAAAGGGCTCGTCCAATATCCAGAGTCTGGCATCGCTGATCAATAAGCGGGCTAATGAGACGCGTTGCTGCTGTCCCGCTGAGAGAGTAAAGCACTGGGATTCTTCGAAGCCCCGCAGCCCGACTTTGGCGAGTGCCTGGTACAATTCCGCGTCGGCGACCTGCTGCTGCAGAGAGCAGGTCCAGCGCAGATTTTCCAGTGGAGTAAGCACCTTGTTGACGCCAACTCGATGTCCTATAAATAGCAGCGTCCCGTAAAATTCTTCCACCTGTGCTTCGAGCGCCTGCCCATACCAGCGGATAGAGCCCTGGTAGGAATCATTCAACCCGCAAAGAATGCGCAACAGAGTGGTCTTGCCGCTGCCATTACTACCCTTGATCTGCAAAACCTGCCCCTCGGTCACAGTGAAGCTAAGATGTTCAAACAGGATGCGGTCATCACGCTCACAGAATAAATCGGAACCATCGAGCATCACCGCACGGGTCAAGGATTGACTGGCGCGGGTAGCGATACCCTGAGCAGATGTGTCTACAGAGGCAGGTGTCATAGATAAAGCTTTCCTGTTTGCTTGGAGTTGCAGCGATAGCAGGCGCGATTATAGCCTCTATTATCGACTACCGGGCTCGAATTACGCTTTTACGCGCCGCTACAACATGCCTTAACCCGGCGTGCTGCCCGGTGCGCGATTAAACAGGCGGTGATAAGGTTTGACTGGATTAAACCAGCGGGGCAAGCGGTGCAAGATTTTCAGGCCAGAGACTCTGCTGCGCGGCTAATTCCAATCCGACAAGCGAGCCTTGAGACGCATGGCAGCCTGACTATGAATCTGACTGACTCGTGATTCGCTGACTCCGATGACTTCTCCGATCTCTTTCAAGTTGAGTTCTTCATCGTAGTACAGTGCCAGGACCAATTTCTCACGATCGGGCAAACCATCGATCGCATGGGACAGGTGCGCCTTGAAGGTGTCTCGTTGGAATCCGTCACAGGGACCCGGCAATTCACCGGCGGCTGTCTCGATTGCAGAATCATCACCTTCCATAATGTCATCGAAACTGAACAGTCGACTGCCGGAAGCGTCCTGCAGAATCGCGTAGTAGGCATTCAAATCGATCTCCAGTACCCTAGCGATTTCCTGATCCTTGGCATCCTTGCCTGTGCGCGCCTCAATTGCCTTGATGGCCTCGGCTACCTTGCGGGATTTGCGGTGTACCGAACGAGGCGCCCAATCCCCCTTACGGACTTCATCCAACATGGAACCCCTGATACGAATTCCGGCGTAGGTTTCGAAACTGGCACCCTTGGAGACGTCATATTTCTTGGCCGCTTCCAGTAAGCCGATCATGCCCGACTGGATAAGATCATCAATCTGCACGCTGGCTGGCATGCGCAGCAACAAATGGTGAGCAATGCGTTTAACCAGTGGCGCATAGCGCTCCACTACATCATCCAGAGTGTCATCCTTGGTAGGACCACTTGGCTTTACAGGACCGTCTGTTTGAGTCTTAGTGTATGCCGAAGCACTCGTTGCCGAAGTCATTATCGTCATCCCGATTCATTTTTATTGCTAAACTTTTCATGAACTCTTCACAACCACAGCAACCCTGCGGGCATTAGCCCGGAACTTGCCATCAATGCTGACTGGGTAGGCGTTGTTAAGTGGTTGAAGTTTTTGTTAGCTCTCACCCCTGTAGGCAGCAATCCGACTATTTCCCTTCCCGGCCTGCATCCGCCATAGTCGGTGAGCTGTAGCATTGCGCTGCACCGAAAATCCTGGCACTGAATAATTGGAATGGGGAAAAAGACGGCTAGAAAATACGCAGTCAACAAATCCACTGGCTGTCCTCATGCAAACTTGAAAATCCTGTTGGTGAGTAGCCAGAATCACTTCACCCGCTTCTTGACGGTCGCGGAGATTGGTCTGTGCCGATTGCATGTCTGCTGCGTAAATTCTCTTAACTGCCATGCTCTAGCTTGCTCCCTGGTTATTTTTGCCACTTAAATTCCTTTTTTCGTTTGTACTACTAAACTTACAAATTATTCTGACGACTAATTCTTTAGCCGTAGTGCTGAGCAACAGATCGAGAATTTCCACGTCCTCCTCACTCCGGGCGCAGCACTGTGATGCTTAGTAGCAATATCCGTTCCACACCAGGGCCAGATACCGCTGATTTACCTGCAGGTCGCGTATTAGCTGGCTGTTAGTGATTTTAGGGGATTTTCTGCAGCGGGCTGTCGGCACTAAAAGCGCCGGGGAATTGACGCTTTGGCGTATCAAGCGCCAATGATTCAGCGCTTTGAGAGAACTTTAAGGCGTCAGCCTTTTGGCGGGGTGACTCCGATCTGGCCCATATATTTGCCACCACGCTGCTTATACGTCACGTCGCATTGCTCATCCGATTGGTAGAACAGCATCTGGGCGACACCCTCGTTAGCGTAGATTTTTGCTGGTAGTGGGGTGGTGTTGGAGAACTCCAGTGTCACATGGCCTTCCCACTCCGGTTCCAGTGGCGTTACATTGACGATAATGCCGCAACGGGCATAGGTCGATTTGCCCAGGCACACCGTGAGCACATCACTGGGAATCTGAAAATATTCGATGGTACGTGCCAGGGCGAATGAGTTTGGCGGGATGATGCAGCAGGATTCATCGATGGAGACAAAGCTGGATTCATCAAAATTCTTCGGATCTACCACGCTGGTAGTATGCACATTGGTGAAGATCTTGAACTCGCTGGCGCAGCGCACATCGTATCCATAGCTCGATGTGCCGTATGAGATTACTTTGTCTCCATCGACATAACGAACCTGCTCGGCCTCGAAAGGCTCGATCATGCCTTGTTCTGCTGCCATCTGTCTTATCCAGCGATCCGACTTGATAGTCATAATGGGTTCCGGTTTTCTACTGCAATCTCTAAAAAAGGCATGCGCATGATAAAACCAATCACCGCCTGAATCATCTGTTATTTGGTGCCGGTGGTTTAATCGAGGATGAGGGCAAAAATGGCTGAATTTATGGGATGCTTACAGTATGATGCGCTGCCTGTCAGATGGCAGCCGACATTCGATTTCACGTTCGTGATTCTAATAGGGCATTGAGCAGCAGTTGCTTGCCGGACTCCTGGATATGCCATAAAGCCAGCCGTCAGGATCGCGCTATAATCACGCTTAGCTCGGCTTCCTGTCTTGCTGGTACTTTAGCTGTGGAGGATTCAGGTGAGAAAGTGGCAATGCATGGTTTGCGGTTTTATCTATGACGAAGAGTTGGGCTTACCCGACGACGGTATCGTGCCTGGAACCCGTTGGGATGAAATACGCGATGACTGGATGTGCCCGGATTGTGGGGTCAGTAAAGCAGACTTCGAAATGATCGAATTGTAATAGTCGGGCCTGCCTCATCCGGTCAAGGACAACAAAGTGAAGCAACGAAAAATTCTTGTCACCAGCGCCCTACCCTATGCCAATGGTGGCATACATCTGGGGCATCTGATGGAAGCTATCCAGACGGATATCTGGGTGCGACTGCAAAAACTGCGGGGGCATGACTGCGTCTATGTCTGTGCCGACGATGCCCACGGCACAGCCATCATGCTTAGTGCCGAAGCACAGGGCATCCCACCCGAGCAATTGATCGAAAGGGTTAACCGGGAACATCGGCTGGATTATGCCGATTTCCTCATCGAGTTCGACAATTTCTACTCGACTCATACGCAAGAGAACCGGGAACTGTCTGAATCTATCTACCTGGCACTCGACGCCAATGGGCATATTGCCCGTCGTAACATAAATCAGTTATTCGATCCGGACAAACAGCTATTTCTGGCGGACCGCTATATCACCGGCACCTGCCCGAAGTGTAAAACCGCAGACCAATACGGTGATAATTGCGAAGCCTGTGGTTCGACCTATAGCCCGTCCGAACTGATTAATCCAACTTCCGCTATATCGGGAGCGACTCCGATCGAAAAAGAATCGGAACACTTCTTCTTCACGCTACCCGCCTTTCAAGACATGCTGAAGACCTGGACTCGCAGCGGCACACTGCAGGAACCGGTAGCGAACAAGCTGAGCGAATGGCTCGATGAGGGATTACAGGAATGGGATATAAGCCGTGACGCTCCCTACTTCGGTTTCGAAATTCCCGCAGCACCAGGCAAATATTTTTATGTATGGTTGGACGCTCCGATCGGCTATATGGCCAGTTTCAAGAATCTGTGTCAACGCAGTGACTATAACTTCGATGACTATTGGAGTGCAGATTCCGAATGCGAGGTCTATCACTTCATCGGCAAGGACATTATCAATTTTCACACCCTGTTCTGGCCAGCCATGCTAAGCAGTGTGGGCTACCGGACTCCGACTGCAGTCTTTGCCCATGGATTCCTCACCGTCGACGGCACAAAGATGTCGAAATCCCGCGGTACCTTCATAAACGCACGGACCTATTTGAAGCATTTGAATCCAGAGTATCTACGCTATTTCCTGGCCGCAAAACTCTCTTCTGGAATCGACGACCTGGATCTCAATCTGGAAGATTTCGCACAGCGGGTAAACTCTGACCTGGTGGGGAAAGTAGTGAATATAGCCAGCCGTTGCGCCGGGTTTATCGGTAAGGGATTCGACGGGATGCTTTCCCCTGAACTGGATAATCCGCAGCTCATAGAAACGATTCAATCGGCGCAACAAGATATCACCGAGCATTTCGACCAGCGCGAATTTGGCAAGGCGATTCGGCTGATCATGGCGTTGGCGGACAAGGCAAACCAGTACATCAATGACAAGCAGCCCTGGGTGATTGCCAAGACCGACAGACAATCGGCAGAATTGCAGGCGATTTGCAGCACCGGCATCAATGCCTTCCGGCTGCTGATTTGCTACCTGAAGCCGGTGCTGCCGGCTATGGCCACGGATGCCGAAGCATTTCTAGGTATAGAACCACTCATGTGGAATGATATTCAAAAGCTGTTACTCGGCCACCGCATCAACAAGTTTCAAGCGCTGATGACACGGGTTGAAAACGACAAGGTAGAGGCGATGATTACCGCAAGCCAGCAGGAGTTTGCGGCACAACAAATACAGGAGACAAAGGTGCAATCGGATGAGAGCGGACTGGAATCTGAAATTGTATTGGATGACTTTGCCAGGGTGGATCTGCGAGTCGCCAGAATTATCACGGCGGAGCATGTCGACGGTGCCGACAAACTATTAAAGTTACAGCTGGACGTTGGGTTGGACAGAAACGGTGCAGCGCTCACCCGAACGGTGTTTTCCGGCATCAAGTCTGCCTACAAGCCGGAAGACCTGGTCGGTCAACTCACCGTACTGGTCGCCAATCTGCAGCCCCGCAAGATGAAATTCGGTGTTTCCGAGGGCATGATACTGGCCGCTGGACCCGGTGGTGAGGCCATCTGGTTATTGCAACCCCACAGTGGCGCCGAGCCAGGTATGCGCATTAGTTGAGGCTGCTACAGCTCAATGAGCTAAGGCGCTGACATGTAGGGACCCTCTGAACAATTCCTTCAGGTTTTACGGTCTTGCAGTGATACAGTGATAAGCACGGTGCGCTGGCGCTTAGCTGACGAAAGTAATAAGCTTGAGCAGGCGATTTTACAGGCATATCAGTAGCCTGGATCCATCATGATTTAGGACCAGCCCAGTCAACAAGCAGTGAGTCGAACGTTTATGCACAATAGCAAGAATGTTAGCAAACGATGCACCAGCGGCGTGTATCGATCCTGTCTGGCGATGCTGCTATTGACTTGCTCTACCTTGGGGCTTGCACAGCCCAGTCAAATTCGCGACATCGAAGACTCGGTAATCAAGATCTACACGACCCAGGCCGCACCCGACTACTTTACCCCCTGGCGATTGTTAACACCCCGGCAGAGCAGTGGATCCGGCGCAGTAATAATCGGCAATCAGATACTTACTAATGCACATGTAGTCGCCAATGCCAGCTATGTACAGGCCCAGAAGCATAATGACGCGAGGCGTTACCAGGCACGCGTGTCGTTCATCTCGCACGAAGCCGATCTCGCACTGATCACCGTAGATGAAGCGGGATTCTTCAGCGACCTGAAGCCCCTCGCCATCGGAAATCTACCCGATCCGTTACAGGAAGTCTCCGTGTACGGCTATCCAATGGGTGGCAAGTCGCTCAGTATTACCAAGGGGATTCTTTCCCGAGTTGAGCAACAGGTTTATGCCCATGCCGGTGCCTACCTTCTGGCGGGTCAAATAGACGCCGCGATTAATCCTGGCAACAGCGGCGGGCCGGTAATCGTCGATCAACAGATCGTTGGTGTAGTGATGCAGGCGAATAGTGGTGGCCGTGCAGAGAATCTCGGTTATTTTGTACCTCCCAGCATCATTCGGCATGTGCTCGTCGATAGCGAGGATGGCGTACGGGACGGGTTTCCCGATCTTGGATTCAGAACCCAGACTCTGGACAGCCCCTCTGCAAAAGCCGCCTACGGGCTGGACAAAGATCAGGACGGTGTTCTGGTAATCAAAGTCTTCGAGGGATCCCCTGCCGAAGGAATTCTGCAAGAGAATGATGTCATCCTGCAGATCGACGACTTCAAGATCGCCGATGATGGCACCATCAAGCTTTCTGAGGATTTGCTCACCGACTACAAGCATGCTATCGATTTACATCATATCAACGAGTCCATTGCCATAACCTATTCCCGTCATGGAGAAAAAGCCACCATAAGTTTGCTCGCTGAACGTGGCATGGATAGCTACAGCCTGGTAGCAGGTGAACAATTTGATATGGTCCCTGAGTATTACATCTATGGTGGCATCCTGTTTGTACCCCTGAACATGAATCTAATAAAGAGATGGGGTAATGACTGGGGACGGACTGCACCTGTAAGCCTGTTACAGGCGCGCAGCGAATGGAGTTCACCCGAACAGCGCGAACTGGTAGTTGCCTTGCAGGTGTTGGCTGCAGATGTAAACCTGGGTTACCACGACTGGCGCAACTGGGTTGTGGAGCGAATCAACGGTGAACCGGTGCGTGACTTCACTCAATTCTCCCAGGCGCTCAAAAATAATACACTGGAAAATGTCGTGTTCGAAAACAAGAACGGATATCAATTGGTCATCAACCATGAGACTGCGTTGGCCAGTGAAGCTCGGATTCTCAGCCAGTATCGAATCCCCGCTACGCATTCGGCTGGCTTGTTCGAAGATTAATCAACACTGTAGCGATTATCACTTTTTCTAATCTGTCTCGCTGGGCACTCGCGGGTTCTCGTCACGGGCAAGCGTGCTAAAATCCTCGGCGTAAAAAAATCTTAGCTAATCGCCGGAGATATTCCAGTCCTTGTCTACTCTTCTGAGCACCATTGTTGCCGCCGCGCTAGTCAACAATGTCATCCTGGTACAGTTCCTGGGAGTATCTTCGCTGTTTGCATACAGTAATCGCCTGCGCAGTGCATTAGAGCTGGCATTGCTCAGCTTCCTGGTCTTGTTTCTGGCTTCCTTTATTAACTTGCTGCTGTATCGCAGCGTACTCGCGCCACTGGGACTCGAGAATCTGAAGCTCATCGTATTTATAGGCATCAGTTCGAGTATCTGCACAGGACTTGGCATTTTGGTAGAGCACTACTACGCCCTATCGATGCAACGTCATCGATTCGCGTTTTACCTGGTAGGCGGAAACAGCGCGGTCATTGGTATCTCACTTATAAATAGCGTGAGTGTACTGTCAATTGCAGAATCCTTTGCCTACAGCCTCGGCGCGGCAGCAGGATTTGCATTTGTCCTGATTGGATTTGCGGCTCTAAGACAACGCCTGGAAACTGCCGACCTGCCTGCACCCTTTCGTGGTTATCCGATCAACCTGATCAGTGCCGGCATTATTGCCATGTGCCTGCTTGGCTTCGCAGGACTGGTCTAGTGACTTATCCACTAGTCGATTGGGTATCTATTCAGGCATTGTTGTGGCTGCTGGGTTTGTCGACATTAATTGTGCTGGGCTTGAAAATCTGGCGCTGGTTGCGGCAGCAACGTGTGCAGCAAAGGTCCGTAGTCGATCGAGTCAACTATTTATTGCCACAGACGCAATGCGGACAATGTGGCTATCCGGGCTGTCTGCCCTATGCCCGAGAAATCTGCCGGGGCGAATCGATCAATAAGTGTCCGCCGGGTGGAACAGAGACTATCGTCAGACTGGCAAAGCTCTTAAATAGAGCTCCCTCGCCATTGAATCCTGCACACGGCGAGTTTAAATCTTTCGCCGTGGCTGCCATTCGAGAAGCGGAGTGTGTGGGGTGCACGAAATGCATCCAGGCCTGTCCGATCGATGCCATTATCGGTGGCTCGAAACTCATGCATACCGTCATCGAAAAGGAGTGTAGCGGCTGTGATCTCTGCGTTGAACCTTGCCCGGTGGATTGCATCGACATGCTCGCTATTTCCAGTCCAGCCACGTTTGAATGGACGCTTCCAAGTACAGTAATCGGTGCTTACTCGAAGCTGGATTCTGCGTTATGAACCAGCTGCAGCACAGCCGTAAAATTGCGAGGAAGCTTAGAGCTCACAGAATTTTTGGAGGAATTAAACCACTCGCTCTTAAGGCCCGCTCTCTGCGTTCCCGTATAATGCCTACCCCGATTCCCGAAATGCTGATTCTGCCACTTTTGCAGCACCAGGGCTCGCCTGCCGCACCAATTGTTAATGTGGGCGACCAGGTACTTAAGTATCAATTGCTCGCCGCAGCCGAAGGCCCTCTAAGTGTTCCCGTGCATGCTCCTACTTCGGGTGAGATAGCGGCCATCACCGATGCTCCGGTCCCGGGTCATGGCAAACAGAGTCAACGCTGTATACTCCTGCGTGCAGATGGCGTAGACAATGCCATCGGCTTGCTGCTGCTGCCGGACCATCGTGCATTGAGTCACTGGCAACTTCTCGAGCGAGTGAATGCCGCGGGCATCTGCGGACTGGGCGGTGCCGGTTTTCCCACTGCAGAAAAACTGCGCAGCAGTATCGAACGAGGGATCGAGCTACTCATAATAAACGGCGCAGAATGCGAGCCATATATCAGTGCCGACGAGGCGCTGATCAGGGAGCGCGCAGCGGCGGTCGTTAGCGGCGCGGAGATTCTGCAATCGATCTGTCTGGCCGATCGCTGCGTCATCGCGATCGAACAGGACAAGCACGATGCGTTGAAGCAACTGAGACACTCCCTTGAATCCAGTTCCGTTGAGCTACTGGAACTGCCTACCAAATACCCCATCGGTGGAGAGAAGCAGATCATTCAGGCAGTTACCGGTCTGGAAGTCCCCCATGATGCATTACCAATGGATATCGGTGTGCTGGTTCAGAATGCCGGAACTGCCTATGCTGTCCACGATGCGATCACCGAAGGCAAACCCTGCATCAGCCGCATTACCACGCTAACCGGAACTCCTCTGCAGACGCCCAAGAATTTCGAAGCCTTAATTGGGACACCTGTCTCCTTTATGTTTGAATTGTGTGGAATCGAGGAATCCCGGCACACCGGCAGCATCATGGGGGGCTCTCTCATGGGGCTGGAACTTGTTCGCACAGACGTACCGCTTATCAAGACCAGCAATTGTCTGATCGCGAAATCAAGGGCTGAGTTTCCCGAAGCAAAACCTGAACAAGCCTGTATCCGGTGTGGCTTTTGTGCCACTGCCTGCCCTGCCCGCTTACTGCCTCAGCAACTCTATGCCTATTCCCGCAACCAGAATCTGGAGCAGCTCGAGCAACTGAATTTGGCCGACTGCATCGAATGTGGCGCCTGTGACTATGTGTGCCCGAGCCATATACCACTGGTGCAGTACTATCGAGCCAGCAAACAGGCAATATCGAGCCGAGACCAGCAAAGGCAACTCAGTGCGCACTGGCAGCGCCGCTTTCAATTTCATCAGTATCGTCTAAAGAAGGAAGCAGATGGGTTACAGGAGGAAGAGCGAGCGCATCGAATTGCTCCCGAGGCAGCACATCAAGCGCGCGGATTTTCCAGGGACAAAGCACGCCAGGAAATTGCTGCTGCCGTCGAACGCGTCGCAACTCGGCGCCGTAATACGATTGCCAGCTCACGAGAGTCAGACTAGGAAAGGCATTAGATGACCATTGCCCTTACCAGTTCGCCGATGCAACACGGCCAGCTAGAGACAAACAGACTCATGCTGCTGGTGATTGCCGCCTGTCTGCCAGGGGTGGGTATCGGAACCTGGTTCTTCGGCTATGGAATCATCATCAACATTACCTTGGCTGTGCTGGCGGCCATGGTGCTGGAAGCGATGTTGCTGACACTTCGCAAGCGTGATCTGAAGTTTTATCTTAGTGACAACAGCGCACTGGTCACGGCAGTGCTATTCGGCATAGCCATGCCGCCCGGTTCGCCGTGGTGGCTGGTGCTGGCGGGTATAGCCTTCGCAATCGTGATCGGCAAGCATGCCTATGGCGGTCTGGGCCAGAATGCCTTCAACCCGGCGATGTGCGGCTACCTGTTTTTATTGCTGTCATTCCCTCTGCAAATGACCAGCTGGCATATACCGAGTGACGCGATAGTAGACGCGGCAAACTTTTCACCACTAGGCTGGCAAGGTCTGCGGCAATCGATGTTACTCAGCTTTCCATTCCTGGCGGCCGATGCGGCAACGGTTCAGGCAACGATCGATGGTCTGGCTATGGCGACACCCCTGATAGAGTCCAAAATGGCGGCGCAGAACGCGCTGCTGACGGCAAGGGATACGGACCTGCCACTGTTTGCCCGTAGCTCGGACACCGGCTGGGAGATGGTGAATATAGGTTACCTGCTGGGCGGCTTACTGTTACTTTACAAGCGCATCATCAGCTGGCATATCCCGGTCAGCATTATTGGCACCGTTACGCTGCTCTCTTTGCTCATGTATGCGCCGGGTAGCACATCAATAGTCGGCACCACCTATCTACATCTATTTGGCAGTGCGACGATGATCGGCGCGTTTTTCATCGCCACCGACCCTGTCAGCGCCGCCACTAGCAACCTCGGTCGCATTGTTTACGGCATCATTATCGGAGTTTCCATTTACACCATTCGAGTCTGGGGCAGCTACGTCGACTCAATAGCCATCGCGGTGTTGTTCGGCAATTTTTGCGCACCTCTGCTGGATCACTATTTGCGACCCCGCGTTTATGGCCACCAGAGGGCTCCATTGCTGGGTGAAAAGCGGAGGACTGGTTAGTGAGCGAACTAGACCAACGTGTTATGCAAGCAACAGATCTGTGGCGCAATAACCCCGTGCTGGTGCAGATGTTGGGACTAAGCCCTGTACTGGCGGTTTCAACGACAGCAGTAAATGGCTTGGGCCTGGGAATCGCAACTCTGGTAACCTTAGTCTTCTCCAGCATCACTGCCTTTCTACACAGACAGTTTATCAGTGACACATGGCGCTTTGTGTGGTACTTGCTAATCCTGGCCACTCACACCACGCTTGTTGACACTTTCATGCAGTGGCAATTCTTCCCGCTATACAGGGAGTTGGGAATTTATGTTCCCCTGATCTGCTGCAATATCGCCATTATCGTGCAGTTGGAAAAACACCGCACTGAGCAGCGCCTCTCGACATGTCTGGCTGAGGCTATACGGATGGGCGCCGGATTCGTGCTGGTGTTATTGGTGTTGGCTGGCCTGCGGGAGCTGCTGGCTGGCGGCACGCTGTTACATGACTGGCAGCTGCTAATGCCCTCCAACGCAATCGATGCTCCCAATCTGGTAACGGACAGTCAGACTATGAAGCCATTCAGGATAATCGGCTTGCAGCCCGGTGCACTATTTGTCCTGGGCCTGATGATCGCCGCCAAGAACTGGCTGGACGACCGGCTCGGCCGAGGCGAACGGCCTGACGAAACCGCGATCGAGCCTGCTCAAAGAGCCCGGCTTACCGAATAAGCTAGGGATCCTCTTATGAACAGTCCCGCTTAGCTGGATCAACAATGACATGAACAAACAAAAGCGCATTGAAATATTCCATAGATTGCGGGCTGCAGACCCCGCTCCTACTACCGAGTTGGTATTCTCCAGCAATTTCGAATTGCTCATCTCTGTCATCCTGTCCGCACAGGCAACCGATATCAGTGTGAACAAGGCGACGCAGAAACTCTATGCAGTCGCCAATACTCCAGAGGCGATGCTTGCCCTGGGGATTAATGGATTGAAGACATACATCCGGACGATTGGATTGTTCAACACCAAGTCGGCCAATATCATCAAGACCTGCGCCATGCTCGTCGAAAATCACCAGTCCACCGTGCCGGACAACCGGGAGGACCTGGAAGCCCTGCCGGGTGTCGGCCGCAAGACAGCCAATGTGGTACTCAATACTGCTTTTCGGCAGCCAACCATGGCCGTGGACACCCATATATTCAGAGTATCCAACCGGACCGCGATCGCCCCGGGCAAGAATGTGCTGGAAGTGGAAAAACGGCTGTTGCGAGGGGTTCCGGAAGAATTCCTACTGGATGCGCACCACTGGCTGATACTGCACGGTCGCTATGTGTGCCTGGCGAGGAAACCCAGATGCGGCGCCTGCATCATCGAAGACCTGTGCGAGTACAAGCACAAGGTCGAAGACTAATCCCCGCGCAACTGGCGACTATTTGCGGCCCTTCAGCGCGGCAATCCGCATGCGCAGCGCATTCAATTTGATGAATCCAGCGGCATCGGCCTGATTATAGGCGCCGGCATCATCTTCAAAGGTGGCGATTGCCTCATCGAAGAGAGAATCGTCAGACTCTCTCCCTACGACTATGACATTGCCCTTATATAACTTCAGCCGCACCTTGCCATTCACATACTCCTGTGAATAGTCGATCAACGCTTGCAGGGCCAGGCGTTCCGGTGACCACCAGTACCCGTTGTACACCAGAGAAGCATAACGAGGCATCAGTTCATCCTTGAGGTGAGCCAATTCACGATCGAGGGTAAGTGACTCCATGGCACGATGCCCTTTCAACATAACGCTGCCACCCGGAGTCTCATAGCAGCCACGGGATTTCATGCCGACATAGCGGTTTTCGACGATATCGGCCCGCCCGATACCATTGGCACCCGCTAGCTGATTTAACTTACTCAGTACTTCTGCAGGTGAGAACCTTTCACCATCGATTGCCACTATGTCACCCTTCACATAATCCAGTTCCAGATAGCTTGGCTTATCCGGCGCCTCTTCTGGAGAAACCGTCCACAACCACATGGTCTCTTCCGGCTCAGCAGCGGGATCTTCGAGAATGTCTCCCTCGTAGGAGATATGCAGCAGGTTTGCATCCATAGAGTAGGGAGACTTGGTGCCGAGCTTCTTTTCCACTGGAATGCCGTGTTCGTCGCAATATGCCAGCAAATGATCCCTTGAAGTGAGGTCCCATTCTCGCCACGGGGCGATGATCTTGATGGACGGGCTCAGTGCATAGGCCCCAAGTTCGAATCGTACCTGGTCGTTACCCTTGCCGGTGGCACCGTGTGAGATTGCGTCACCACCGGTTTCGGCAGCAATTTCAATCAGTCGTTTGGCGATCAACGGCCGGGCTATGGAGGTGCCCAACAGGTACTCACCCTCATAAAGGGCATTGGCACGAAACATGGGATTCACAAAATCGCGCACGAACTCTTCCCGAAGATCCTCGATGTAGATCTCCTCGATGCCCATGGCTTCTGCCTTGGCGCGGGCTGGCTCAAGCTCTTCACCCTGGCCGATATCGGCAGTAAACGTGACGACCTCACAGCCGTAGGTCTGCTGTAGCCATTTGGCAATAACGGAGGTATCGAGACCACCCGAATACGCCAATACTACCTTGTCGATTCCACTCATGTAGTTACCCCCGCAACATAGAGCGTTCCTCTACCTGATAGCGGAACTCCCGGTTGCTGAACCATCGGATCTGTCTAAAGCAAACCATCGAAGCTGGCCTCTGTGATCCGGAAAAAAAAGACGCGTATTCTACCATCATCACCCGGCCAGCACACAATGGGTCGCAACCATTCGTCCGCCGACTGCTGAAACAAGCGCGAGGATCAGGCAGAGGTATGGCCGGACTTTATTTCAGCTGGTTTCCGTAATCGGCTACAATACAGCGGTTCTCAGCTAAAGCGCAGCAGCAATGAATTCTGATTCTCTAAGCCTCACCCTACCAGATGATTGGCATTTGCATTTGCGTGACGATGAGGCCCTGCACACCACAGTACCGCATAGCGCCCGATGCTTCGGCCGTGCGATCACCATGCCGAATCTGAAATCCCCAGTTACCAGTGTAGACGCAGCTCTGGACTATCGGGACAGGATATTGAGCTACGTTCCGCAGGCAAATCGATTCCAGCCGCTGATGACGTTGTATCTGACCGACTCATTGTCACCGCAGGAAATCGACAAAGCCCGAGAGACAGATTGCGTGGTCGCCGTTAAATATTACCCGGCAGGTGCCACCACCAATTCCGACAATGGCGTGACTGAAATAAGCAGGATCTACCCGGTCATTGAGCGCATGATAGAACACGACATGCCACTGCTAGTGCATGGCGAGGTCACCGATCATTGTATCGATATATTCGATCGAGAGCGGCAGTTTATCCAGACTATCCTGCAGCCGCTGATAAGGCACTATCCTACACTGAAGCTGGTTCTCGAGCACATCACCACCAGCCATGCTGTGGATTTCGTCCAACAACAACCCGCCAACATAGCGGCGACTATTACGGCACATCACCTGCTCTATAACAGGAATGATCTGTTGGCGGGAGGGATCAGACCGCACTTTTATTGCCTTCCCCTGTTAAAAAGAAGCAGCCATCAGCAGGCGCTGATCGAAGCCGCTATTAGTGGAAACCCCAGTTTTTTCCTCGGCACAGACTCGGCCCCACACGGCAGGGCTAGCAAAGAGACTGATTGTGGTTGCGCGGGAATCTATTCCGCGCCCGCTGCGATCGAACTTTATGCTGAAGTATTCGACAGCCATGCAGCTCTGGAGAAGCTCGAAGCCTTTGCCAGCTTCTACGGCGCCGATTTTTATGGACTACCACACAATCAGTCATCAATCACACTGCTACGTAAGGATTGGCATATGCCGTCTGAATATAGACTGGCAGGCGATGTAGTGGTTCCAATCAGAGCCGGCGACACAATTGCCTGGCAACTCGAATCCAACTCTTGAAGTGGCAGAGATGCGTATAACGTGGCGGGGGTGCGCATAAAGTGGAAGTGGTGCGTAGATGACTGATAGCGACAACGCATCTCTCCTGGCGAATCGATTTCGAACCTATTTGCCAGTAGTCATCGATGTGGAAACCGGCGGCTTCAATTCCAGCACCGATGCCATCCTCGAGGTAGCTGCCGTCATCCTGGCGATGGATGAGGTAGGCACCCTGGCTATCGATCAGACCTATTTCCACCGTGTGATCCCCTTCGAAGGCGCTAACATCGAGGAGGCCGCCCTTAAATTCACCGGCATCGATCCCTACCATCCATTACGCATCGCTCGCGCAGAGAAAGAAGTCTTTCAAACCATGTTCAAACTGGTGCGAGACGCGATGAAAAGTAACGGATGCAAGCGGGCTATTCTGGTCGGCCACAACGCTCACTTCGATCATGGATTCATCAATGCCGCCAGCGAACGGCACAAGTTAAAACGCAACCCGTTTCATCCATTTTCATCATTCGATACGGCCAGCCTGAGCGGGCTGGCTTATGGTCAAACCGTATTATCGCGGGCTTGTGAGGTTGCCAGAATTGAATTTGATGATCGCCAAGCTCATTCGGCGAGGTATGATGCCGAAAAAACAGCGGAGCTTTTCTGTGGCATAGTCAATCGGTGGAAGGAACTGGGCGGCTGGCCCATCCCGCATTAAAGGCACTGGTACCGGCATCCTTAGAAAGACACCTGGCACTTTCAGCTTGCTTACTTAACCCTCAGCCTCACTCTCCGGCTGCTCAGATTCGCCCCCGGCGGCTTCGACCATGGGTTGCAATTCGCCTTTCTCATACATCTCGGCGACGATGTCACAGCCACCGACCAATTCTCCATCAATATACAATTGTGGAAATGTTGGCCAATTGGAGACCTTAGGCAAGGTGGTACGAATCTCTGGATTACTGAGGATATCGACATAGGCAAAACGCTTACCGCAGGCCATCAATACCTGAGTAACCTGAGCCGAAAATCCACACTGGGGCTGCTCAGGATTGCCTTTCATATAGAGCAGGATACTGTTGCTTTCAATCTGGTCTTTGATGGTTTGTTCGGTTGTGCCTTCTTCACTCATGTCCAACAGCCTCGACTTTCTCAGTTCAATGACAGGGAGCGCAAGTTTACATCGAAGCCTTGGGGCTTGTCAGCTATGCAGGGCAAAGTGACTCCCGATCCGTCAGATTTTACAGAGGCCCGGACTAATACTAATCATCATCAGGCGAACCCCAGCCACCGCCACCGGGCGTGCTGACAGTCAATCGATCGCCTGCTGCCACGTCCAGCGTACACTTACCTGGCAGCTCTTTGCCGTTCAGCAGGTTCTGGCCCCGCGCTCCGTTGCCGCCTCCCTGTAAGCCCCAAGGTTCGAAGCGACGCCGCTCACTCAACAGGCTGAGTTGGGTGGCTTGCAGAAATTCATATTCACGAACGATGCCGTTACCACCCCGATGCCTGCCATCACCTCCGCTATTGCGCCGGATAGCATAGCGGCGCACGCGCAGAGGATAGTGCATCTCCAGACTCTCCACTGGCGTGTTGAGGGTGTTGGTCATATGGCTATGCACCGCATCCAGGCCGGCATGGTGCGGCCCGGCACCGAGCCCACCGGCCACGGTTTCGTAATAATCCCAGCGAGTTCCTGCTGCGAGATCGATGTAGCCCATAGCGACATTATTCATAGTGCCCTGACTGGCGGCGGGAATTCGTTCTGGTAAGGCTTTTGCGAGAGCCCCGAACACCAGATCTACCAGACGGGTCGAAGTCTCTACGTTACCAGCAGCGACTGCGGCGGGTCGCCGGGCATTTACTATGGATCCGGCGCGGGTGCTGATGCGGATACGCCTGAACAGCCCTTCACAAGCCGGAGCTTCATCGGGCATCAAACAGCGGAAACAGTAATAAGCTGCGGCCGCTACTACCGACTCCGGGCAATTCAGATTGCCCGCAACCATGCCTGCTGACTCGGTCAAATCCAGCTCTACCGCCTCTACGACGATGCTCAGCTTTAGCTTAAGTGTGATATCGCGGGTGCCACAGCCATCGTCATCCAGGAAGTCCTCGAAGCTGTAACAGCCGGATTGCAGCGTCGCTATGGTGTGCGCGGCGATGCGATCGGCATAGTCGTTAAGTTGCTTCATCCCCTGCGCATAATGCCGCTGGCCCATTCGTGCAATGAGCTGCTGCAGACGCAGTACGCCGATCTGGGCGGCACCTGCCTGGGCGGCAAAGTCGCCATGCAGTTCGCCGCCGACGACACCCGGCAGGTGACCTGTGCCGGGCTGTAGCTCACCCCGCCGCAGTAACCAGGTAGGTGGGATGATGATGCCTTCTTCCTCCAGGCTCTTTGATAGCGGCATCGAGCCCGGTGTGTCACAACCGATATTGGCATGATGCGCACGGTTAGCCACGAAGCCGACCAACTCGCCATCATCGGTGGTAAAAACCGGTGCGATCAGCGTTACGTCGGGAAGATGAGTACCACCCAGGAACGGATCATTGAGGACCAACATGTCATCGGGCTGCCAATTCCTGTCCTTAACCACCGATCCCATCGCGAACGCCATGCTTCCCAGGTGCACCGGCATATGATCGGCCTGGGCGAACAACTCGCCATTGGCGCCGAACAGGGCACAGGAGAAATCCAGACGATCCTTGATGTTGGGTGAGAAAGCCGCACGCCTCAGTACCAGACCCATCTCCTCACAGATAGCAGACACCCGGCTGGAGAACAACTTCAGTTCTATGGCATTCATCTGTTGCATGGCATACAGCTCACTCATTACGCCACAGAGCCTAGCGAAAGGCCGCAGTAAACACAATTAGAGAAGCCGCGCCCTTCATCCACCATTGCTCCGTGATAAAGAACTGGCTAAAATGTCCCTCTTCACTGGGTAGCGCGAGCTGCCCTTTTTGCTTTCTGAAAGGTAACGAACGACTATGAGTGTGCAGCATTTCCTAACCCTGTTGGACCTGCCGCGTGCAGACGTACTGGGCATCGTTGAACGGGCCATCGAATTGAAACGGGATCCCTCACTGGCTGGCAGCCAGGCGCGCAAGACCCTCGGCCTGATCTTCGAAAAATCTTCAACACGGACCCGGGCTGCCTTCGAAGTCGCCATGACGCAGATGCAGGGTGCCTCGCTATTCCTCGCCACTTCTGACTCTCAGCTGGGACGTGGAGAACCAATTTCAGACACCGCCCAAGTATTGTCACGCATGGTTGATTGCCTGGCCATCCGCACTTTCGAACATGCCAAGCTTGAGCAGTTTGCAGCACACTCGCAAGTGCCGATTATCAATGCTCTCAGCGACGATTTTCACCCCTGTCAGCTACTGGCGGATATGCAAACTTTCATCGAACACCGAGGTGCGATTAGCGGACGCCGGGTTGCCTGGATTGGAGACGGCAATAACATGTGCCAATCCTATATCAACGCTGCCGCAGTCTTCGATTTCGAGCTGCTCATCGCTTGCCCCCCCGAATTCGAACCCAAAGCGGAACTCGTCTCCGCTGGTGGCGAGAGAGTCTCGGTGCTGCATGATCCAAAGCAGGCCGTTAAAGATGTAGACCTGGTAGTAACGGATGTGTGGGCCTCCATGGGCCAGGAAGCCGAACAGCTCAAACGCCAGCAAGCTTTCGCTGACTATGAAGTCACCCCCGATTTGATGGCTTTAGCCAACAGTGATGCGCTATTCATGCACTGCCTGCCCGCGCACCGCGGCGAAGAAGTTAGCGCTCAGGTGCTTGACGCCCCCGACAGCGTCGTCTGGGACGAGGCGGAGAATCGCATGCATTCGCAGAAGGCCTTGCTGGAAACATTGCTGGCACACTGACGGATGTGGTGATTTCTCTCTGATTTCTCGACAATTTTCAACTGACGGCAAACCACAACATATTGTGGTTTGCCTGTTGAGAGATGTTGCTGCTTTCCCAGCCTCAATTCTGAACAAGTTTTAAGCGATTTCCGAACAGATTTTGAGCAACAATCCCAGCACCCCGACCTACACCCCAACAATTGGATTTTTCCNATAACAACAACAAGCTATTCACAATTTACCCACAATAAACACACAAAGAAATCACTTGCATTCACCCTATAACCGCATTATCTTGTGTTGGTGATTTATAGCTTGTCTATATGTTGTATTAGTAGAGCGTAAATCAAGGCCTTCTCTTACTGTGTGCGTTGGTTAAAATAATTTGAAAAATCGGGTGCTTAGGGGCAGTGCTCGAGGCTAATAACAAGAAGAGCACTTGATAAAAACTGGGGGAGATAACCCGGTTATTTTAGATTGTTTCTGGGGAATCCACGTGTTCTCGGCTCATTCAAAAAAAACAATTAAAGTCCAGCTGCAAAAACACAATATATAGTATATGGCTTTAACGCTGCCTGGCAGCTGCATATGAAATCCGATGGGTTGGATTTCGTATACGGTCTCAGGCAGACGGGGATTGCTGACTGTGAACTTTGGGGTGATTGATCGCCAGCGGTTCTAGTCAGGATAGGGTTAACTCGCAGGACTAAATCTTAGCCAGCGCCTTCATCCCCGTAGTGACGGTCAGTCCGGCCAAGCGTAAACCGCGCCCGGATAACAAGCAAGATCCAATACAAACAAGAACACAAAGTAGTTAGCACTCGGAGTATTCAATGCAGACTGATGTACGAACAACAGGTGACTCTCCTCAAACCGCTACTCCCAAAGATGACGACGCAATTACAGTGGTATCAACCGCGCCGGGGCAACTGCGCGTTATCAAAAGAAATGGGGCAGTGGTGGCTTATAATGAGTCCAAGATTTCTGTTGCCATTACCAAGGCCTATCTGGCCGTCGAAGGTGGTAATGCTGCAGCTTCCTCTCGAATTCATGAATCCGTCGCCCAATTAGCGAGCCAGATTTCTGTCATCTTCCGGCGCCGGATGCCTTCCGGAGGCACCATCCATATCGAAGACATACAGGACCAGGTCGAACTGGCCCTGATGCGCACTGGTGAGCACAAGATCGCCAGGAGTTATGTGATTTACCGGGCCGAGCACACCCGTCTGCGCGAGCAGCAGGAGGAGGCGCAGCAACCCAAACTCCCCGAGATCACCGTCACTTTCGAAGACGGCCAACAGGGCCTGTTAGACATGGCTCGACTGCGCACTATCATTACCGAAGCCTGCGAAGGCCTGAACGATGTGTCCGGCGATACGATCTACAACGAGACACTCAAGAATCTCTACCCTGGCGTAAAGATGGAGGACGTACGCACCTCTCTGGTTATGTGTGCACGCACGCTGGTGGAGCGGGATCCGAACTATTCTTACGTCACGGCCAGGCTGTTGATGGATACGTTGCGTTCCGAAGCCCTGAGTTTTCTGGGCATCACCGATGCAGCGACTCAGTCTGAAATGCACTATCGCTATGCCACCACCCTTAAGCCATACATCGAGAAGGGGGTGGAGCTGGAATTGTTATCCCCTCACCTGCTGGAATTTGATCTCACTGTACTCGGCGAGGCTTTGAAGGCAGAGCGGGACCAGCAGTTTACCTATCTCGGATTGCAGACCCTGTACGACCGTTACTTCATCCACAGTGAAGGAATCAAATTCGAGCTGCCACAGGTGTTTTTCATGCGAGTAGCCATGGGGCTGGCTTCGGCAGAGGATAACCGCGAGCAACGCGCCATCGAGTTCTACAATTTGATATCCAGTTTCGATTACATGGTATCTACACCCCAGCTATTCAATTCAGGTACGCTGCGCCCCCAATTATCCTCCTGTTTTCTCACCACCGTACCCGACGATCTGCATGGCATTTATTCGGCGATTCGCGATAACGCCATGCTTTCCAAATGGGCGGGCGGTCTGGGTAATGACTGGACCCCGGTCCGAGCTCTCGGGGCACACATCAAGGGGACCAATGGTAAATCACAGGGTGTCGTACCCTTTCTCAAGGTAGTCAATGACACTGCCGTGGCTGTTAATCAGGGCGGTAAACGCAAGGGCGCCGTGTGTTCCTACCTGGAAACCTGGCACCTGGATATCGAGGAATTCCTCGAGCTTCGCAAAAACACCGGTGACGACCGACGCCGCGCCCATGACATGAACACCGCGAATTGGATTCCCGACCTGTTCATGAAGCGCGTCTTTAATGACCAGGAATGGACCCTGTTCTCACCCAATACAGTACCCGAGCTACACGATCTACACGGCAAAGCCTTCGAAGACGCCTACCAGGAATATGAACGCAAGGCGGCAGCGGGAGAGATCAAACCCTGTAAGACCATTAAAGCCTGCGACCTGTGGCGCAAGATGATCTCCATGTTGTTCGAAACCGGGCACCCGTGGATTACCTTCAAGGACGCCTGCAATGTCAGGTCGCCGCAGCAGCACGTCGGCACTATTCACTCATCCAACCTGTGCACTGAAATCACCCTGAATACCAGCCAGGACGAAATAGCCGTGTGTAACCTCGGTTCGGTGAACCTGGTTAATCACGTGGATGAGCACGGCCTTAACCAGGAGAAACTGCGGCGCACAATCACCACGGCGGTGAGAATGCTCGACAATGTCATCGACATTAACTATTACTCGGTCCAGCAGGCGGAAAATTCAAACCTGAAGCACCGACCGATCGGCATGGGAGTCATGGGCTTCCAGGACGCCTTGTACACGCAGCGCATTCCCTATGCCTCTGAGCAGGCCGTGACATTCGCCGACGTATCCATGGAGATGGTCAGCTATTACGCGATTAGCGCTTCTACTGAACTGGCTGAAGAACGTGGCCGCTACGAATCCTTTGAGGGGTCCCTCTGGGATCAGGGCATTCTGCCTATCGATTCTCTGAAGCTGCTGCAGCAGGCCAGAGGAGAAGAGTTTTTCGACGTCAACATGGAGCAGCGTCTCGACTGGGATGGACTGAGAGAGCGCATCAGTCAGAATGGCATGCGTAATTCCAACGTGCTTGCCATTGCGCCAACCGCCACGATAGCGAATATCAGCGGGGTGTCCCAATCAATCGAGCCGACTTATCAGAACCTGTACGTGAAATCCAATTTGTCAGGCGAGTTCACTGTAGTGAATCCCTTCCTCGTTAATGACCTTAAAGAACTTAAGCTGTGGGATGGGGTCATGGTCAACGACCTGAAGTATTACGAGGGTAGCGTGCAGAAAATCGATCGGGTCCCCGAAGAGATTAAACAGATCTATGCCACATCATTCGAGATTGAGCCTCGCTGGTTGGTCGATGCCGCCAGCCGACGTCAAAAATGGATCGATCAGGCCCAGTCTCTGAACCTCTATGTCGCNGGTGCCAGTGGCAAGAAACTGGATATCACCTATCGCATGGCCTGGCTGCGCGGCTTAAAGACGACCTATTACCTACGGTCCCTGGCAGCCACTACCACCGAGAAATCAACTATCTCGGATACCACACTGAACAAGGTTTCCAATGAAGCTGCAGCGGTACCCGCGGCCTGCTCGCTCAATGACCCGGAGTGTGAGGCCTGCCAGTGAGAGGCTAGAGACTGGAAACTAGAGAAAATAGAATTCGAGGTGTAAACAATGTTGTCATGGGATGAATTTAATCAGGAAGAGGCCCCTGCCGCTGCTGTAAACANCCCCAAAATAGAGCAGCCTGCAGTCAGGCTTGATGCAACTTCGGCGCCCGTCGACCCAGTCGCTCAGGCCGCGGGGTACCGATCCGGCCTGGATGTCGCGGATGAACAAAATAATACCGATGCACTACAGCGGGCCATCACCGAATTGGAATCGCTGGACACAACGGCAGGAATTGAAGAATTGGAAGGTTCGGAATTGCGCGTAAAAGTCGATGACAAGCGCATGATTAATTGTCGGGCAGACCTTAATCAACTGGTGCCTTTCAAGTACGACTGGGCCTGGCAGAAATACCTGGACGGCTGCGCCAATCACTGGATGCCGCAGGAAATAAACATGAACGCAGACATCGCGCTGTGGAAGAATCCGAATGGTTTGACTGAAGATGAACGGCTTATCGTCAAGCGCAACCTGGGTTTCTTCTCAACAGCCGACTCGCTGGTTGCTAACAACCTGGTTCTGGCAATCTACCGATTAATCACCAATCCAGAATGTCGTCAGTACATCCTGCTCCAGGCATTTGAAGAGGCCATTCACACCCATGCCTACCAGTATTGCATCGAATCCCTGGCTATGGACGAAGGCGAGATATTCAACATGTACCATGAAATTCCCTCGGTGGCCAAGAAGGCATCCTGGGGATTGAAATACACCCAGACACTGAGTGATCCGAAATTCCAGACTGGCACTCAGGAGGCAGACCAGGATTTGTTGAAGAACCTGATCGCATTCTATTGCTGCCTTGAAGGAATTTTCTTCTACTGCGGCTTNACTCAGATACTCTCCATGGGTCGGCGCAACAAGATGACCGGTACGTCGGAGCAATTCCAGTACATCCTGCGCGATGAATCCATGCATCTGAATTTTGGCATCGACATGATCAACCAGATCAAACTTGAGAATCCCGAGTTATGGAATAAGGAGATGAGAGAGCAAGCGACTCAGATGATTTTGCAGGCCACGCAGCTGGAGATTGAATATGCCAGGGATACCATGCCTCGCGGCGTGTTGGGCATGAACGCGGCTATGATGGAAGAGTACCTCAAATTCATTGCCAATCGACGCCTGGTGCAGATCGGATTGACGGAGCAGTTCAACGGTGTCGCCAATCCTTTTCCGTGGATGTCGGAGATCATGGATTTACGCAAAGAAAAGAACTTTTTCGAGACCCGAGTTATTGAGTATCAGACGGGCGGTGCGTTGTCCTGGGATTGAACCGGGAATCGAGCCTGGCCGACAGACCAGCAGCAAAAAGTTAATCACCACTATGGGGACAATGGCGGTATGAGTAACAAGGACCAGCTGGACAACGATCCTGAACGGGCGCTGATCACGCTCGAGCAGTTGAGCCAGACCATCGAAGTGATGACCAGTGTGGTAAACAGGCTTCGCCAGCATTTGAGTGAGCAACTCAGAGCCCAGATTGAAGAGCAACAGCGAGAAGAGCAGCCCGNCCAACAAGAGCTTGCTGCCGCCCAGGAAATCGAGCAGCAATCCAACAAGACACCGCAAGCAAGCGAGAATCAGCAGAGAGAGAGTTTTGTCGTCGAAATCAAACAGCAGGAGACCGAACCNGTTCGCAAGAGCAGCAAGACCCTGCANTAGCAGTACCTATCTCGGTTTGTCGTTGTCAGCAATGGCAACGACATTTTTTTGCCTCGGAAAACCTGTCTCATCATGGCTGCTAAAGTAGGCGCCCTGGTTTTGGCCGCCGGTTTTAGCANCCGGTATGGCAGTATCAAGCTATGCGCCGAGCTTAACAATGGTCATACGGTATTTGCAGAGACACTACAGCGCATTCGCGCAGCGGTTAGTGCGGTAACCGTCGTTACCCGCCCCGAATTAGTGTCGAAGCTTACGGCCGCTGATCTGGACATACATGCTTTCGATAGGGCTGAAAAAGGCATGGGGGCTACATTGGCCTTTGGCATTAGTCTGGTCCAGCACTGGGATGCCTGCCTGATTTGTCTGGCAGATATGCCGTTTGTCNAACAACGCACCTACTTCAGCCTCGCCGAAAACCTCAGTACGGATAACATTGTCATACCAACTTACCGCTCGCATCCCGGCAACCCCGTCGGGTTCGGCANTGAGTTTTTCAGCGAGTTACNGCTGCTCAGCGGAGATTCCGGTGGTCGGCCGGTAGTAATGCAGCATCCGGCCTCGGTGATTAAGCAGGAAGTCGATGATGCAGCTATCCTCTGGGATATCGACACACCCGACGACCTGGCTCGCTTTCAGTCGAAAACCCTACCTGATAGCTCGACATAGCTGTATCACGCGGAATTGTCAGACTCGTGTAGGGCGTGGCAATGCCAGACTGATAATTTGCGTGGACTGCCTCTTTGCCCATACAATTCTTGCACTGCGACCACCAACAGCGATTGGAAAATGTTGACAAAACTGAGCATTAAAAAGCAGCTGGATGACACTGCCTGCCAGGAAAGGTCATGAGTCTTAAAAAAATCAGAAATGAAGCAGAGCTCTTGAAGGAGGCGATTCGAGTCGGCTCACGTTATTTCGAAGCACGGGGAGCCGGCAAGTTCGAGGCGACTGATCACATAGACTTGAAGACACGGGCGATCTACTTGTTATTGGTTAAAGACAAAGTTATCCAGCCACTGGCTGCCCAGCATCAAGATGTACAAAACATGCGCCACAAGCTGGCAATCTGGATCTCCAAAAATCTGCCGCAAGATCATCATCTGCTGCAATAGGCATCTGCCTTGAGAATCATGACTAATTACAGCTTCACCACTATTCGCCTGCTTGCTCTGCTAATGCTGTCGCTAGGCGGCCCCGTGGGTAGTGCCGATCAAGCATCCGCACGACAGGCCACTGAAGACCCCCAGAATCCCCTGCTGCTGCTATCCACTTCCCAGGGGGACATCTATCTGGAGTTATTGTCCAACGAGGCACCGGCTAACGTGACAAATTTTCTGGCGCTTGCTGCNGGCGAAATCGAAATAACCGATCCAAATACTGAGACTTCCTATCGCCCACGCTACTTCGACGGTATGCGATTCCATCGTGTCGTTCCCGGATTNGTGATTCAGGCTGGTTCACCCCAGCACAATCCATTAGGCGCACCGGCCGATCAATTGCCGGATGAAATCAATGCCAATGCCCTGGGCCTGGATGCACAGCCTGCCCTGCAGGCCGATGGTAGCTTCAATTCACTGCTCAACATCGCCGGCCGCGCCGAATTNGAAACCCAGATATTGCAGCCCCTGTATGACAGCATGGATATCGACAGCGAGACTGAGCTGCTGGAGAGGCAATACNCAGTACTCGAAGAATTACTTCAACTCACAGTAAAAGAAGNGTACCAACAGCAGGGTTTTAATTACCTGACAAATCATCCGACCCGACCTATCCGGCGTGGCGTGGTGGCACTGGCTAATCGAGGTCCAGACAGCAACGGCCCCGAATTCTTCATAGCACTGCAAGATTCGCCGTGGTTGACCGGCAAACACACCGTCATCGGGAGGGTGGTCGAAGGCATGGATGTAGTGGATACTATTGGTGAAAGAGCAGTCGATCCCCTGCGTACGTCTCGACTGAGTACCNTAATTTATTCGGTTCGCCGTATAAATTAACCGTAATTGGAGATTAACCTATGTCCAGTAAATCGAAATCCAGGAAAGCAACCAAGAGTGCCGTGCGGGGAACCTATGCGCTCTGCATCACCGTGGGTCTGATCGTCGGCGTGGGATTGGGTCCCATCCTGGGAAGTGTGCTCGTTACTTCGCTGATCGGTGCAGTTTTCGGCGCTGGTGCAGGCTATTTTTTCTCTCGCCTGAAGAAGCGCTCCAGACGATAACAGGCCCTACTGGTTCAGTCAGAAATATCCAGCTCAAATATTTCACGGCTGTAGGGTGGCATGGAGTCCAGTATCTGCTTACCGTAAGGGCGGTTAACGATGCGCTCATCGAACAGAGTGATCTGACCGGTATCAGTTTCGCTGCGCAATAGTCTGCCGCTCGCCTGCACCAACCGAAACGCCGCATCCGGGACGGCAAGCGTCATAAATGCGTTCATGCCTTGGGATTCAACCCAGGCAGACAGCGTCATTTCAATCGGATCATTCGGCACTGCAAATGGAATTTTCGCGATAAGCACATGACGGCAATATGCGCCTGGCAGGTCTACCCCTTCGGCAAAACTCGCCAGTCCGAAAATGACGCTGCCCTCTCCCCCATCGATGCGCTGTCGATGGTATTTCAATAGCTGGGCTTTCTGGTAATCATTCTGACACAACACCAGGCCCGACCAATCCTGTGGCAGGCCCTGCAAGACATCCTGCATCTGCCGTCGACTGGAAAACAACACCAGCGCTGCCGGCTTGTTTTTGAGCAACTTCGGTAACGCCTTGATCATACCGGCCGTGTGCCGGTCCGGTTCGGAAGGATCACAACCCATTTTAGGGATGACCAACTTTGCAGCCTCGGCAAAATTGAAGGGGCTGGGTATGCTGAGATAGTGGGTATGGGGCGGCAAGCCAGCTCGCATTGTCAACATGCTGAATTCTCCGAGGGCCGACAGTGTTGCCGAAGTGAGTACGGCCCCACCACAGCATTGCCATAAGCGTTCCTGCAAATTCTCCGCAGCCAATACCGGGCTGGAGGACAGGCCGATATCGCTGGCGGAGTCATTCTCGGTGAAACTCAGCCAGCGGGCATAGGGTGCCCGGCCTTCCTCGTCGCTAGCGGCGTAGCTTGCCCAGAGGCCCAGGTTTGCTTCCGCGCGATCGATATTGGTCCCCAACACGGGGTACCACTGCTCAACCAGCTGAGTGTGTGGAGTGCTGTCGCCATCTTCCAATACCTGGCGCATGTTCTCCGCGATATCCTTCAAGTCAGCGGTCAGCCGACTGAAGCGATTCGCCAGATCCGTAGCCAGTGATTGCAGTTCAGCAGGCACCTTACCTAACTCGAAGGTGTATTGGGCACGATTCTCATAGCTATCGACGCTTTCCTGCGACTCGAGGATCTGCTCTAACAGTAACCAGCCTTCCTCAAGCGATTGCCTGATCTCGGCAATAAGCTTCAATAACCGCTCCTGTTGCGACGTTTCGAGTAAGTCTTCCTTTAGTAGTTGCTGCAGCAGGTTCTGAGTACGCTCGAGCCAGCCCTGGGTAGCCTTGATTCGGGTGAAGGCAGAGAAATGGTTGTTGCTTTTGAATGGCAGGTGATGTGCCTCGTCGAAAATATAAATACATTTTGCTGGTTCCGGCAGAATCACGCCGCCCCCCATGGCGAGATCTGATAACACCAGATCGTGATTACTGATTATGCAGTCTGCCTTGTCGAGAGAGTCGCGCGCCTGGTAGAAACAACAATTGCGGAAATGGCTGCACTTGGGCCCGGCGCACTGGTACCTGTCGACGGTAAGCGGCCGCCAATTAGCGTCAGAGATTGGTTGCTTCCAGTCGTCCCGATCTCCCTGCCAGGCTCCCTCGCTGAGTTTATCAAGCATCTCAGCNTACAGCGCCTGGTCACCCGTGCCGGGATTTTCCAGTTCTTCTCCATACAAATCCATCATCGCCTGCAGGCTGTCACNGCCCTGTAGCAACATGTCCAATTTCGACAGGCACAGGTATCTGCCNCGCCCCTTGGCCAACTTGAAGCTGAAGTTCAGATCGCAACCTTCGAGTATTTCGGGAATATCCTTGAACACCACCTGCTCCTGAAGCGCGACGGTGGCCGTGGCAACTACCACTTTGTAGTCAAGTTGCTGGGCGACGGGAATAGTCGATAACAGATAGGCCAGGGTTTTACCGGTGCCGGTGCCCGCCTCAACCACGCAAATCGGCGGCGCAGCGGCCTCTTCACCTGCCAGGANGGAGAGAGAATTAGCAATTTCTGCGATCATTTGCCGCTGCCCGTAGCNCGGCGTGAGGTCTCGGGAGTCTAGCAGTTGGCGATAGGCGGACTGAATTCCGTCTTTAACTTCATCCGCCAGCATGCAGCATGATCCTTGATGTCAATCCGTAAATAGTGAAGCAAGAGTGGCCGTAATTATAGCAGCTATCACGCAGTTACCCCTGAGATCTTGGAAAATCCATGCCCGTTAGTAGAGAGTCTTACAACAACGCTGCTTTCTGTTGAAAGAAGTTCTGCTAGTATTGTGTCTTCTAGTAGTACTTAACTCACGCCCAAGTAGTCAATGGCAAGCAACCCCACACAAAAATTACCCACTAATTCCTGGGAGCATCAAGACCCGAAGCAACGTCTGCAGGCGCTGCGACGGCTGGTTGAGCAGGGATCACTGGAAGAATATCTCGACATACTGGCTGGTAACCAGGAGTCAGGTATAGAAACAGCGGAATTGCTGGCGATTGCCGGACAATTGCCTTCACAGAGCATTAAACAGATCGTCCTGATTNCCCGCTCCCGACCCATCGCCGAGACGCTAGTCCCCCGGCTGAGTGAGGGAGCAGATTTGGTGGATCTCTGTCTGTTCGCCAGAAGTGTGCATACCAGAAAGAATGCGGCGCTAGCTCTCGAAGATGAATCCTTAATACGAGAGTTGCTCGAAAAAGTGCGTGGCAAAGACAAGACTGTGTTCAAAACCTTGGACCAAAGATTGAACCCAGCCGGTGCTGAAAAAATTCAGACGAAGAGCCAGGACAGTACTTCTACTGCCTTAAAAAAGCCGACCGAACCCTCGTCGATCGTGGAATCGGCAGCTTCACCAGACGCACCCAAAGTAAACAAGCAGGCAAGAGTCGATAAGAAGTCCCAAAAACTCAAGCCGACAGTAGTCGATCCAGAGAAAGACATTGGCGCACTGGAAGCGGAAATTGCAAAACTGAGTTTTAAGAATACGACGCGTCTCAGCAGCTTTCGCAATAATCTCAATAAACTGGTCAAACAGATCGGTGACACAAACACAGACTTGACCGCCAGAACGCAGCTACTGCATGAGGCAATCGGCGAAAAGTTCGAAAAAAATGGTGAACACCAACAACACCTGCAGAAGAACACCGAGACCTTACTCGAATCGCTAAAAAAGGNGCTGGAAGAAGGCCAGTCACACGATGCCTTGCCCGCCTGGGACAAAATCCAGGGAAACATCAGCAACACCAGTGGCAAGATCCGTGCGAAACTGCAGTCTCAGTCCAATGAACACAAGGACAAACTCAATGAACTGCGAGATTGGAAGATTTTCGCTGCCACTGAAAAGAAAAAAGAACTCATCAAGCAGATGCAACACCTGGTCGAGTCCCGTATGCATGCTTCCGATCGTTCCAAGCACATCGCCACCATGCACAAGGAATGGAAACTGCTGGGTCGCTCCAATCAGAATGAGGCACAATGGCGCAAGTTCAAACAATTCTCCGATAAAGCTTACGAGCCCTGCAAAGCCTATTTCAAGGAACGCAAGCTGCACATGGCAAACAACCTGCAGCAACGCCGTGAAATCTGCAACAATCTGGAAAACCAGATTACTGAGATGCAGCAGGAAAACATCAATATTGCTGCACTCAACAAACTTCTCAGCGGAGCCGAAACCGATTGGAAGAAATATGCACCGGTTGAGCAATCGAAGATAAAGACGCTTCAGNAGCGTTTCTATAACGTGATTAACCAGCTACGCAGGANGCGAAAGAACACCTTGCGGGACAATGGCCGACAGAAACAGGAACTCATCGATCTNGCAGAAAAANTCGTTACGCTGGAAGATAAACAGCAAGCCATGCAGGAAGCCAAGNAACTGCAGTCGAACTGGAAGAAGCTCGGCCCCACTTCTTACAAGGAAGACAAGAAATACTGGGACTGCTTCAGAAAGGCGTGCGACAAGATTTTTGAAGAGCGCAACCAGAAGACNGCTGTACTCAAGCAAGAACTGAACAAGGCCGAGGCAACCATGTCCGCTGCGGTGGAATCTCTGCAGAATGTGTTTAAGCTCGAGGACAGTGCCTTCCGCAGCGCCCGAGGAGAATATCAGGATCTGCTGCAAGNATTTTCCAACGCACTCGACCCCAGAATCCGCAAGCAGNGTAAGAAGTTGATCGACTCATTCAATGATATCAAGAGAAAAGTCGACAGCCGCTACCGGACTCTACCAGACAAGAAACGCCAGCTACTCAAAGACAGCATCGTCGAGAAAGCGAAGTTTCTGGAGAATCTCGAGAGCCAGCTCTTCAACNGTAAGAATGAGCAGCAATTCACGGAGGTAAAGACTGGACTGGATAGCAGCAGTTGGGAAAATATTGCATCCAGCGGCAAACCCGAATTCGAACAGGCGCTTCAAGCGCGCATGCAGCAGCTACTCAAAACACAGTCTCAGGATGAACTGCACAAATTGGCAAAACAGTGTGAGCAACAGGCGCGGAGTCTGTGTNTCGAGCTGGAGATTCGGGCTAATATCGAAACGCCGAAAGAAGACCAGGCACTGCGTATGCNGATTCAGCTGGCCCAGCTCAAAAATGGATTTGGGCAGCTCAAACCCGACCGCAAAGAAAATGCAAGATATGCGCTGGACGCCGAACTGCAAAGTTTCTGTATAGGCCCGCTGGAAGTCTCAGCCCATCAACAGCTTTCCCAACGCCTGGANCAGGCCGTCAAGAAACTTCTCTGATCCTTAGAAGTTTGGGACCCTGAGGACCTTCCAAGTTTTTAATCCTGGTATTTGCTAAGTACCGGATTGGCATAGCTAAACAGAAAGTGCTTGTGCAGCTTGGGATCGACCTGCTTCAATCGTTTGGCAAATTTCTTGTGCGAATCGCTTTGTATTTCATGAGACTCGGCACCATCTCCGAGGCGATGCAAGGGAATCATTCCATCCTGAACGAGTCTTTCCAGTGCCAGAAAATTGATATCCCGCAGCTCGTAATTTTCCAGAATCTGTCTGTCGATCTCTTCGGCAATGGTTTCGGGATCATCTGTTGCAACTCCTAATTCCTTACCAAAGGCCACATGCACGTGGCCCTTATATCCAATCATGCCAGTGACGATAGAGTGAATATCACTGCCATCTGTCTTGGTAAAAGTTCCAGATTTATCCACTTCAAAAAGTTCTTCCGCCTTCAAAACATCACAGGCATCATATTCATAGGATATGCTCACTGGGATGATATGTAATTCTCGCAAGCTTTCATTCAGGGAAAGGTCTCTCCTTCCCATCGCAAGCATTTTCAATATCGTCGGATCAGTCTTGTCGATGCCATCTTTAGCTCTTCCCTCACGTTGAGCAATCCATACGTTTTGATTGTCTGCTATGCAATGGTGGATGTACCTCGATAGTAAGCTCAAGGACTGTAATAGTTCGCGTCCCTTGAGTGAGCGCTTGACGATAAAACTCTTGTTTAATCTCATCAGGTCAGTCACAAACGGTTTCTTTAACAGGTTGTCCCCGATGGCGATCTGCAGTGTTTCATATCCGGCGTGGTACAACATGTAATTCACGAACGCCGGATCCATTGCAATGTCTCGATGATTGCTAATAAACAGGTAGCCCTTCCCTTCTTTCAGATTGTTCATCCCGGAGTGAGTTAACTGAGTGGAGGTATCGTGAATCATCTTATCCATGTAGACCGCAATTACGTCCTGCATGGTCGCCACGTTATGAACGCCCTTTAACTGGCNCTGTAGCTTCTTGCGTGCCNCATTCTCCATAGCTTTGGGAAAAAACTTNGCCAGGCGAGGAAAATAGAAATTGGCAATACTGGTGAGGAATTCCGGNTCGGTAATCAGTTTNTCCAGTACCGGTCGGATCTCGTCATCGAGATAAGGCCTGATATCTTTGAACTGATCCAATGCGGCCTATTCCTCTGTCAATACTCTGGTGCTGTTTGCTGATTAGTCTTGCTGTACCGTTTAAAGCCAGGAGAATTCTATCTCCTCTGCCAGGATTTGTGTACCGATAATAGGGACCCTCTGAATAAGTTCTGCCTATTCAGTAGTGCTGCCACTCAACCCCTCGACATATTCATGCAACGCATCGAGCACTTCGCTGGTTTTCGTATCCGCGGTGTTTCGCGCAATCTGCATATCTCGCTCATAACGCATGCGAGCATGCTCATCATTGAGTCTACCCATTCGGAACTGATGCCACTGGGCCAACTCATCCTGATTTAAGGTTTCCCGATAATTTCGTGCTCGATAACGAAACAACATTTCCTGCAGGCGCCGATCCCGAAAAGGTAGATCGAGCCGCTCAAGGTCATGCGGATTGGTTGCCCGCACCGTATTCATCAGACTGCGATCGTTGTCCTCAAAAAAACCACCGCTGTAAATCATGAAATCGGGATCCGTTTCGCTGCCAGGCTGCTCTTCCCTGAATACCTTGCTGACCTTCTTCCAGAGGTCAGGGTTTGCCTGCAATAGTTGCCAATTTTTCCGGCAGGCCTGAAGGTCAACCTCGTATAACTCGGCTCGTTCCGAATCCAGTGCCGCTGGAGAAGTGACGATAGGGCACTTATTGATATGAATAGTCTTAAGCGGTATCCGGTCAACACCTTCTGGCAACTGATCACTGGGTGTAAATATCCGTGTGCGTATTTCTTGCGTGGAAAGTTTCATCCACAGTGTGGGATCTACCCGCAGGTCATAGACAATGACTCCGTTACTGTTCGATGGGTGACTACAAAGCGGTATGACCAATGCCAGGCAACCGTGTCGGGCGGGGTACATCATGGAGACATGCAGCACCGGTTTGCGCGTGGTCAGGTCGAGTTCCGCCTGGACTCGTCGCTTGTTGCGTAGTTGATAGACATAATCGAACAGCTTCGGTTGTCGTTGCCTGATTAGTTTTGCCATTTCGATGGTAGCGATGACATCGGCCAGGGCATCGTGCGCTGCTGAATGCTCGATGCCGTTAGCGAGAGTGAGTTGATCCAGTCTGAAGCTGTTAGTGCCATCTTCTTTGCTGGGCCAGTTAATTCCCTCTGGCCGAGTCGCGGCGCACAAACGAATCATATCGATTATGTCCCAACGGGAATTACCATTTTTCCATTCCCGCTCGTAAGGATCAAAGAAATTGCGGTAGAGTAGTTGACGCGTCACCTCGTCATCGAACCGAATACTGTTATAACCCGCCACACAGGTTTCCGGTTCAGAAAACTCCTGGTTAATTCGCTTGATAAACTCTGTCTCGTTTACGCCGACTTCGAGTGCATGCTGTGGCGTTATCCCGGTAATCTGGCAGGCGATAGGATTAGGAAGAAAATCGTCAGCTGGCTTGCAATACATCACCAGCGGCTCACCGATGATGTTCAAATTTTCGTCGGTGCGTACTCCGGCGAATTGTGATGCCCGATCCTGCCGGGGATTGATTCCGAAAGTCTCGAAGTCGTACCAGTAAATAGAAGACGAAGTCATGATGCTGATCGCTTACCTAAGCAGAACGTTTGTGAGGTTAGGCGGTTTTCCATGTTCCTTACAAAGCCGGCCATCTTGACTGTGTGCTGTGATCACTGGAAGTAACGGGGCTAGACAGAGCCATGAAGTAAGGCAGTTACGAGAGTAGCTAATGAAATACTACCCCATCTCCCCACACTCTACGAATCGCATTGGTCATTCTCTCCGCACCCTATTTGTAGTAGTATCGCCTTGATTTCAAAAGACTAATGCATGACTTCCTCCAGTATAAGGGGATCATAGAACAAGATGAATCTCTAGAATAGCCTCATGGATTTCCGCGGCGCCCATATAATCAGCGTAAAACAATTTGAAAGAACCGATGTCGATAAGGTCTTTCAAGTCGCTGACAATATGGAACCCTATGCCCACCGCAAGCGAGTAAGCAATGTCCTGGGCGGTGCTATTCTCGGCAATATGTTCTTCGAACCCAGCACCCGCACCCGGGTCAGCTTCGGTTGCGCTTTCAACTTGCTGGGCGGTCATGTCAGGGAAACCACTGATGTGAAGACCTCGTCCATTACCAAGGGCGAATCCCTGTATGACACCGCCAGAGTCATCAGCGGGTACAGCGACGTGATCGTTATGCGCCATCCCAAGGTAGCTTCTGTGGCAGAGTTCGCCAAGGCCAGCCGGGTACCGGTCATCAATGGCGGTGACGGCCCAAATGAACATCCCTCACAGGCGCTGCTGGATCTTTACACCATTAAAAAAGAACTTGAGTCGAAGCAGCGTAAGATCGACGGCATGCACATCGCCATGGTGGGAGACTTGAAACATGGTCGTACCGTGCATTCGCTTTCCCAACTACTGTTACTTTACGAAGACATCAAACTAACGCTGATTTCCCCGCAAGAACTGCGCATGCCGGCCGCTATCGTCGCCGAGTTACAGGCCAACGGGCACGAAGTCGTGGAAACAGAAGACATGGAGGCTGGCCTCAGCGACAACGACACCGTATATCTCACCCGCATACAGGAAGAGCGTTTCACCAATAGGCTAGAAGCCGATATCTACCGTGGCCGATTCCGCCTCAACCAGGCCATTTACACCCGTAACTGCCAGCCCAATACTGTAATTATGCACCCATTGCCGCGGGATTCCCGCGAAGACGCAAATGAACTCGATAATGACCTGAATCAGCATCCGAATCTGGCCATATTTCGGCAAACTGACAATGGCGTGCTAGTGCGTATGGCGCTGTTCGCGCTTATACTGGACGTAGCGGACAAGGTCGACCAGGCAGCCGCAGACGTGGGTTGGTACACTGAGCGCAGATTCTAAAAAACCAGCCAGAATTTTTCCGGGGACGGCAGAAGGTAGACGACTATGGGATTCAATGATTTACTGAAAATGATGATCGATAAGGACGGTTCCGACGACGAAGATGAAAGTAATAAGTTCTAATTCTGCTCGGTTCTTAAGGACCCTCTGAACAAGTATATGGCCACTCTGCGGGAGTCTGTCGTGCTCTGCCGCTAGGCGTCGTGCGCAGGGAATGGCCACATCCTTGGCAAGTACGACCACGACGCGGCGGGGCACGACAGGCCCCGCCCGAAAGGGCCTACAGCCAATCCTACCCTCGGCGTTGCACTGACTTGCAAGGTCGGCACCTGACTGCGTCAGTGCGTCTTGATAGCAGAATTGGCTGTAGGCCAGAGCGATCATATACTTATTCAGAGGGTCCCAAATGCTATCTCTTGTAGATTATTTAGGCATGGATGCTATAGCTCTTGCCCAGGGCGTTCGCCAAGGGGATTTTAGTAATGCGGAAATAACGTCCTGCGCCATCGAGCAGGCCGAGAAAACTAATCCAGCAATTAATGCAATAAACATTGCCTGCTTCAAAGCCGCGCTCGCCAAGGCAGAGACATTCGATCAGAATCCCGAACTGCTTAAGCAAAGCCGCGTCGCCGGGCTGCCATTCCTGATAAAAGACCTCGCCAACGTAGCCGGGCTACCGACAACTTATGGTAGCCGACTGTATTCGGACTTTACCGCCGGACAAAATGCCAGGATCGTGGACAAATATCTGCATGCCGGACTCGTTGTACTCGGCAAGACCAGCACTCCGGAGTGCGGACTCACGCTGACCACCGAATCAGTCGCCAATGGGATAACACGCAATCCCTGGAATACCGAACACTCCACTGGTGGCTCCAGTGGCGGTGCGGCAGCGGCGGTCGCTGCTGGGATAACACCGGTAGCCCATGCCACGGACGGCGGCGGTTCGATCCGAATTCCAGCCGCCTGCTGTGGTCTGTTCGGACTCAAACCCAGCCGTGGGCTCACTGCAATCGAAGACTCGCTGGCTGCCTGCTGGGGCGGCATGAGTGTCGGCCACGTTGTAAGCCAGACAGTACGGGACAGCGCGGCCTTCCTCGACCTGATTACACTGGCCGAACCCAAGCAATTCGCCCTCCCTGCTTCGCCCCGCTCGTTCTACGAGCAGCTGGACAGTGCATCAGAGCAGCTACGTATCGGGGTTCAAGCGGAGCACCCGCTGGATCAGGCAATCGATGCAGAATGCAGCACGGCGGTGCAGAACGCAGCGCGGCTATGTGAGTCGCTCGGCCATCGCGTCGAAGAAATCAGTCATCCTGTCGATTATCGCCCGGTCGTTTCGGCAATGGGGACAATGATTAACTGTTATCTCTTCAAGACCCTGAGTCCCAGGTTGGAAGCACTCGGCCTGGAGTTGCAAGACGCACCTGTGGAAGCCTCTACGCTGGTCATGGCTTTAGCTGGCAGGGACGTAACAGCGACACGATACCTGGCGGCTGTGGACACGGTAAAGAACGCGGAACGCCAGATGGCAGAATTCCATCATCACTATGATGCGCTATTGTCTCCCGTGCTCAGTAAGCCCCCGGTGAAGATCGGCTGGCTCAATATGAACAGCAGTGACATGAAGCAATATACTGACCGCTTCAAGCAGTACAGCGGATTTACTGCACTGTACAATGGCACCGGCCAGCCGAGCATGTCCGTGCCGCTGCACCGAACCGAGAGCGCCTTGCCGGTGGGAGTGATGTTTACCGGAGCCTGGGGTGCTGACGCCCGACTACTCGGTCTGGCCCAGCAACTGGAAGCAGCCCAACCCTGGCCGTGCAGGGCACCGCTAGCTTAGCGGTTGAATAAGGGTGCCACGGCGGCTTGCAGTCACAGACCCTGAAACGGTCGCTGTCACAAAATATGACTAACTAGTCCTGTAACTGAGGCGGGTATCAGCGTAAAATATACCCCTAATAAAAATAGTATAAAGTTATTTATTTTAATGACTTAGCGAACAATATTCATGGAGATTTAAGATGTACTTTCGCCTTTCAAGCCTGACCGCGGCATTGATATTCACCCTCTCCGGCAGCGCCCTTGCACAAGACTATGTGCAGCCGCGCACGGCATGGGGTGCACCTGATTTCCAGGGTAACTGGAAGAACCATACAGTCATGCCCTTTCAGCGACCCAGAGACCTTGGTACTAAGCAGACTTACACCCAGGAAGAGGCGCTGCAACTGGAGCGCGCCGCCCAGCAACGGGTCGAAGAAGACAACGTGCCACTGGACCCGAACCGACCCGCGCCTGAACTGCAAGCCTTGCCACCGGTGGGTAACTACGACCTGTTCTGGACCGATCGCGGTATGTTCCTCCCCACTATCGGTGGCGAATTTCGCACTTCCGCAATCATCGATCCCCCTAATGGCCGCATTCCGGAACGGATAGCCGGCTTTCGTGAGCGCATGCAGGAATTGCGCGCCAATACACGGGCCCGTAACGACGGTCCCGAAGGCCGCGGCCTCGGAGAGCGCTGCCTGGTGGCGTTCGGCAACAGCTCCGGACCGGTCATGTCTCCGGTGATGTACAACAGCCACATGCAGATCGTGCAATCACCGGGCTATGTCACAATCGTCGTGGAGATGGTGCACGATGTGCGAATCATCAAAATCTCCGACCAGCGCAGCTCTGCGTCTAACGCACATCAGAAATGGATGGGCGACTCCATCGGTCGCTGGGAAGGCGACACACTTATCGTAGAAACCAAGAACTACAATCCCTGGCACACTTACCAGGGCGCACCGACTGAAAACCTTACAGTTCTCGAGACGTTTCGCCGGGAAGGTCCGAACAAGCTTGTTTACGGCTTCACCGTCGATGATCCGACCGTCTACACTGCACAATGGTCTGGCGAATACCCTCTGTCCACTATGGATGAGCCGGTCTACGAATATGCCTGTCATGAAGGCAACTATGGAATAATTGGAATCCTGGCAGGGGCGCGTCGCCTCGAGGCGATGGAAGCGGAAGGAATCGAACGGGATATCAGGCAGTAAGCTGTCTCGCAGGACTAAAACGAAAACGGGTAGCTAGGCTACCCGTTTTTTTTTGCGCCGGGGGGTTCAGAGGGTCCCTTCATTAGCAGTCGATTCCATGGCGCACAGCCGTGACTTGGGCCATGATGGAGATGGCGATTTCGGCAGGGGTTTTAGACTGAATCTGGAATCCGATCGGTGCATGCAGTATGTCGATCTCATCCTTGCTGAGACCCAGTTCCGGTAGTCTTTCACGACGTGCAGCCGAGGTGCGCTCTGAGCCCATCGCCCCGATATAAAAGGCATCCGTCTTTAATGCTTGCATCAATGCCATATCATCCACTCTAGGGTCATGAGCCAGGGCAATTATGCCGCTGTAAGGATTACTGAAATGGTCCCGCACTACATCATCCGGCAGGCGTGAGGTGGTTTCGACGCCGTCCACATGCCAATTGTCCAGATACTTCGGGCGAGGGTCGCAAAGCATGACATCATACTCAAGCGCGAGTGCCATCTCGGCGACGTAACGGGCAACATCTCCAGCTCCTAGTAATAACAAGCTGTACATGGGACTGAGGCTATTGATCATCAAATTGTCTTTCATGACGACCGCATCTTCACCACTGTGATCGTCGCTGCAGATCTCTCCAGAATCGAGGTTGACCACGCGGCTTATCTTATTGTGGTTTTCCAGATTTTCTGTGAGCTTGCCGAACACAGCCTGGTTTGGTCCGGTCGCGGTAATAAACTCCAGCAGCACGTGCAACTGCCCACCGCAAGGTAATTTCAGCCTGGCCTGCTCGGCTTCAGTTTCACCGTAGCGCACCGTGAACGGGCCGCCAGTTGTATCATATTGAGACTTGAGACTGCCATCGCGTAACTGCTCGAGAAAATCTTCCTCGATGCACCCTCCCGACAGGGAGCCGATCAATTCACCGTCAAGAGTGCAGGCCATCATCGCGCCAACGGGTCGCGGCGATGAGCCCCAGGTCTTCAATATGGTGCACAGCCAGACCGGCTTGTCATTCTGCAGGCGACTCGAGACAAAAGATATGATCTGTTGCTGACTACTTCGCATGTCAATTTTATCCGGTTAATTCGGTATTCCAGTGTAGCTCGACTTGTTTACACCATCCTCAGCTTCCATTTGCCACGCAGGAAAAAGGCGACGCCTACTATACCAGCGAGAACATCTGAAACAAACACCGCCCAGAACACGCCAACCGGACCGAAGTCCAGTCCTAATGCCAGCGAATAGGCCAGCGGCACCTGCACAATCCAGAAGCAGAAGATATTGATGTAGGTTGATGTCATGGTATCCCCTGCTCCGTTGAATGCCTGAATTATTGCCATACCGAATCCCCAGAATATGAAGCCATAGGCAAAGATGCACAGGCACTGCGCTGCGTAGGCGAGCACTTCGGCTTCCTGGGAAAACAGGGCGATGATTGGTTGGGTGAATAACAGCATCAAAGCCGACGCCAGCGCCATGTACATCGAATTGTACTTGGCAATCTTCCAGGTAGTTGTCTCGGCACGGTCCGGTAATCCGGCTCCCAGGTTCTGACCGACAAGGGTGGCTGCCGCATTACTCAGGCCCCAGGCCGGGAGAATACTGAACATGACCACACGCACGGCGATCGTGTAGCCCGCCACCGCACTGCTGCCGAAACTGGACACGATCTGCAACAGGAATACCCAACTCGTCGTGGACACCAGGAACTGGGCCATGCCGCCAGCCGAGATTCTAAACAGTGACCATGCCACATCCAGGCGCAATCTCAGGTTCGTCAAGTGCATTTGCAACCGACCGTCGCCCTTGATGAGGTGATACAAGCCATACAACACACCGATACTGCGACCGATATTGGTAGCAACCGCGGCACCGGTAACCCCGAGTTCTGGAAACGGGCCCAGGCCGTATATAAAACATGGATCGAGCACGATATTGATGCCATTGGCGAGCCATAGGGCACGCATGGCAATCGTCGCATCGCCGGCACCACGGAAGATCGCGTTGATCAGAAACAGGAACACGATGCTGAAGCAGGCACCGAACATTATCCGCGTATAGTTGGCACCCTGCTCAACCACAGATTCCTCGGCGCCCATCATCAATGGATATCGCGGGCGAAGAAAATTCCGATCAGTCCAACCACGACCGAGACGAAAATTCCAATCCAGATAATCTGCCCAGCAGCGATGGATGCAGCTTCCGAGTCCTGTTCACCGATGCGCCGGGCCACCATCGCTGTAGCTCCCATACTGAGCCCGATTGCTATGGCATACAGCAAGGTAATTACCGCTTCGGTGAGACCGACAGTTGCCACGGCATCGGTACCCAGACTGGAGACGAAGAAGATATCCACGATCGCGAACACCGACTCCATGGCCATTTCCAGGATCATGCGAATCGCCAGTAGGATGGTCACGCGCGCGATGGAGCCCTCGGTATAGTTGATATCCGAGTCACCGGCCAGCGCCTGCCGAAATAGCTGCCAGCCACTTTTGAGTCTACTTGTTGTCATTTCACTACCGTCGCAAGATATTATTGGCGCAGCAATACATGATTGATGCGCATCGGGCGGAGTATTGAAGACCTGGGTTCCTGGTCGATTCTCTTGAAGTCTTAGTTCAAGAAGAGCATCGATGAATTCCTGAGACCTGTAGAACAGGTATTGGAAGACCGGTTAAAGTACGGAGAGAGGAACTAACGCGGTAGCGTTATAAGAATCAGGCCTTGTCTCCAAACAGGGCGGATAGAAAATCCATCGGCTGATACCTTCTGGACTTGGTTGCAGGTGTGCGCATTATAAAAGGGATCGAATCCGCAAGTGCTACCAGTTTTTTGTGCCGGTTAGCGGGCGTGTACCTTACGTTGTTGCAGTTCTTTAGCTCTTGTCACTACCCAGCCATCGCCGAGTATCTGACGTGCCATTGCTGCAGCCGCACTTCTGTCCGTCATCAGATTGATGTGATCGACGGTGCGATTTCCAAGGTTCGAGTTATGGGTAATGCCGGCTTGCAGTTCTTCCAGCACATAGTCGCTCAATCCCTTCGGAATATCGCTACTGGCAAGTCTGGCGGCCAGCGCCGGCGCGTTGATTGTCACGACCGGCAAGCTGCGCAGTGAGCGACTAATTTCGCGAATGGGATTCAAGGCCTGGTAGGTGGGATTGCTCTCGATAACACGGTAGTCGCGCCGATCTTCGGGATCGCAGGTATAAACTGTCGACTCTTCCTCCAGCATGTTGCAGTCGTACAGCCAGGTCTTTGAATCTCCCTCCGACCGTACCCTTCTCTGCTGTAGTGTTTCCTGAATTGTGACAACAGAAGGCACGAAAATGCGTGAGGGTTGTAGCTCAATCGGCGCAATCTCTTCGACATCCGGTTGCGGCACCGGCTCTGGTTCGAGCGGCGCGCTGAGGGCCTCTTCGTTACTCACAATCTCTTCCGTGAACAGCGCTTCGCTGTCAGAAATTTCCGCAGCAGACTCGTTGATTTCAGGTTCAGGGACTGCTAGGGGAGGTTCTTCCGTAGCAGCAATTGGTGCTGGCGTGAGGGGGTTGGCCGCTACCAGGCGCACCTCGACTACTTCGGGAATGGGCTGCTCTTTAAATTCCACCTGGAGCTTTGCGATGCTCATAAGCAGTGTGGTGTGGAATAGCAGGCTGACCGCTACTGAGATCAACAGATTGCGGCTGCTCCTGGAAACCTGCCAGGTGGATCCCACGGGCCTGTCTACCAATCCCTGCGTGGATCCTTGCATAGACTCATCCATAGCAGCATCCATCGGTGCCACAATAAATTTCTGCTTGTCGACCACCTTAGCCATAGCAAGACCCGTCACCGCTTGTGCAGTGTTTATTTTATCTTGTGTTACTTATAATTTCTTTGACAGGCTATTCAACGCCGCAGGCCTCACTCACTACCCCTTCGGAGACTTCGAATAAAAAGCCAGAACATCTTTATCTGCGACAGCAACGGCCGCGGTGAGTTCCCAACCATTGTCGGAATACAGACGGCTCCGGTTTGAAGCTGCCCGGGCGCTAACCAAAATTCAGACTGGGTGACACGGCTTCTGACTCGAGGTTCAGCAGGAACTGCTTGGTCCTGATGCCACCACCGAATCCAGTGAGCTTGCCGTTACTACCAATCACCCGATGACAGGGAATAATCACTGGAATGGGATTCAGCCCGTTCGCCGCACCGACAGCCCGGGAGGCCTTCGGTCGGCCGATATGCCGGGCCAGCTCGCCATAGCTCCAGGTCTCGGCATAGGGGATTTCAATCAGGGCATTCCACACGGTTTGCTGAAACTCGGTTCCCAGCGGAGCCAGCGGCAAATCGAAATCCTGCAGGTCACCAGCAAAATAGCCGTCCAGTTGGAAGATCACTTCCCGAAATGGCTTGCAGTCTTTGGTCCATGTTGCCTCATGTCGCCGTGCCATCGAACCCTCTGGAAAACCCAACAACGTCAGGTATTCACCATCGCCGGCAAGCAGTAATTGACCGATGGATGTTGTGTGATAGTAATAATAAGTAGTCATGGTCTGGTATTCTGTAGAGTAAGCTATTCGCCTCGGATTTACTTGTCACGGACAGTAACCTGGTAATTTCGCCACAGTAAGATAACCGCATAGGCGCGCCAGGGCTGCCAGGGTTCGGCCCGAGCCAACAACTTTTTTGCGGTAAGTTCTACACGGTCATTTACGGTTGGCGTCACTGCCGCTCTGCGCAGTATTAAGTCAGAGTGAGGAAAGGCATTCGGGTCATTAAGCGCTCGCATTGCGATGTAGTGCGCCGTCCATTCGCCGATGCCCTTGATCTGACAAATTTTTGCGACGAAGGATTCGGTATCGGTCATGCAATCGATCTGTAATGCATCTGCGCCGACCAATTTCCCGACGGACTTAATTGCCGCAATACGCTGGCCGACGATCCCCAGTCCGTCCAGGTCTGCCTCCGCCAGTGAGGACGCAGCGGGGAACACGTGGGTCAGATGTGGATTTTCCGACTCATAGACCTTGCCGTGACGCTCGACAATTCTGGCCACCAGCGTGGAAGCCGCCCTGACCGTTACCTGCTGCCCCAGGATTGCCCGCACGGCAACCTCGAATCCATCCCAGCATCCCGGTACACGCAGCCCCGGAAATCGCTTAATCATCGGTTTCAGTAGCCGGTCTTTAGCAAGGTGTCGATCGATCTGTGCGCTGTCCGCACGCAAATCAAAGATGCAGCGAATGCGGTCAATTAGTTGGTACAAGTGGCGCGAATCCGGAAAGTTGATCGTTACTGTGACCTGGTTCGAGGCAGCTGAAAAGTGGACGCCAAAATCGCCTGTGACTCCATCCAGGCAAATTGTTCTCTGATAAGACTCATCTGTAACGTATTCGACGCCCGGAATGCAGCGGTATTTTAGGAACGCCAGCAGGGACTGCCAATCGAACGGGGGCCGATAGAAAAGTGTCATCTCTATCGCCGGCTGCCCTTGTATAGCACGCTTGCTGCGCTTCTCACGGAGCTGCTTGGGAGAGCGATCGTAAATCTTGCTGAACACGGCATTGAAGCGACGCACGCTCCCGAAGCCGGCCGCGTAACAGATCTCCGACAGCGGCATTTCCGTTTCATCGATAAGCTTCTTCGCAAAATGCAGGCGTCGCGTCTGGGCGACTTCAACCGGCGAGGCACCGAGATGGTGCTGAAAAAGACGGTCGAGCTGGCGCGCACCAACATCGATCTGGTCGGCCAGTTTTTCTACCGAGCCATCATCCAGAAAACCCTGGTCGATTAACTGCAGAGCGCGGGAGACCTTCCACGACGAGCCACTCCAGGCCGGTGTGCCTGGGGAGGATTCCGGACGACAGCGCAGGCAGGGACGGAAGCCGGCAGCAGCGGCCGATGCTGCTGATTTATAGAGTTGTACGTTTTCTTTCTTCGGAANCCTTACAGGGCACACTGGCCGACAGTAGATACCCGTGGTCAACACACCCACGAAAAAACGCCCATCGAATCGAGCATCTCGACTCTGTCGGGCATCTTCATAATCATCGGNATTGAGTAACATCCTGCCGATACTGTCCTGTGTTTATCGAAACAATGNCAGCTATGATACGCCTTTTAGATTCAATTACTGGCCGTTTTCGGACCTCATCATTTACAAAGTTTTGGCTTCAAATTCCCCTACTAAGGCGTTGCCGGGCCAAAGGCCAGCGGCCCGAACCGAGCACCAACGCAATCGAGAATCCTATGGCCTGCTTGACCTGCAGGCTCCGGGGGAATGCGATCAGTGCCGTGCTGGTGTATATTAGCGCCCTCTTTACTGGCTCGCGCTGGTGTGGTTGGCGCTCCACGCTGCGGCAGACTACCGGGCCCAAACCTGAATCGGACTGCCGCCACAAACAGCNAGGGCAAGGTTCAATCACTTTCTTAACATATAGATGGTAAATTGATGACTGACAAGGACTTACGCAAACATTCTAAGGTAGTGGTTGATGGTATGGAANAGGCCCCGAGTCGCGCCATGCTGCGCGCTGTGGGCTTCGAGGACGCAGATTTCAAGAAGCCGCAAATTGGCATCGCCTCCACCTGGAGTATGGTCACACCCTGCAATATGCACATCAACAAGCTGGCCGAAGACGTAAACAAAGGCACCGATGCTGCCGGTGGCAAAGGCATCATCTATAACGTCATCACCGTGTCCGATGGTATTTCCATGGGAACCGAGGGCATGAAATATTCCCTGGTCTCCCGTGAAGTGATAGCCGATAGTGTGGAGACCGTGTCGGGCTGCATGGGCCATGACGCGATCATCGCAATCGGTGGTTGCGACAAGAACATGCCGGGCTTGTTAATGGGCATGTCGCGCCTGGACCGGCCTTCGCTGTTCATCTATGGCGGTACCATCCAGCCGGGACCGAAGCATACAAATATTATCTCTGTCTTTGAGGCAGTTGGCGGCCGAGCTGCCGGCAATGTGTCCGATATCGAACTCAAGCAGATCGAAGACACAGCCATCCCGGGTCCGGGCTCCTGCGGCGGCATGTATACCGCCAACACCATGGCATCGGCCATCGAGGCGCTCGGTATGAGCCTGCCCAACAGCTCGGCGCAAGATGCCATAAGCCGGGAGAAGGAATACGACTGTATCAGTGCCGGCGATGCCGTCATGCGGCTTATTGAGCATGACATTAAACCGTCCGACATCATGACCCGTAGCGCTTTTGAGAACGCCATCAAGGTGACTATTGCCCTCGGCGGTTCCACCAATGCCGTACTGCACCTGTTGGCCATGGCTCACACCATGAAGGTAACACTGGAACTGGACGACTTCACGCGCATCGGCAGGCAGATACCCATGCTGGCGGACTTGAAACCCAGCGGCAAATACCTGATGTCAGAGTTGATCAAGATCGGCGGAATACAACCTTTGATGAAGCTCATGCTGGATGCTGGCATGCTGGATGGCTCTTGTCTGACGGTTACTGGCAAGACGCTCGCCGAGAATCTGGACAGCGTTGCGCCCTATCCGGAAGGTCAGGACATCATTCGCCCACTGGACAATCCCATCAAGAAGGACAGCCACCTGGTGATACTGCACGGTAACCTCGCTCCAACTGGTGCGGTTGCCAAAATAACGGGCAAGGAAGGACTCAACTTCTCCGGCAGTGCCCGGGTGTTCGAGTCCGAGGAAGAATGCCTGCAAGGCATCCTCGACGGCAGCGTGGTTAAAAACGATGTGCTGGTGATTCGTTATGAGGGTCCGAAAGGCGCGCCGGGCATGCGGGAGATGTTATCCCCGACTGCAGCGATCATGGGCAAAGGTCTCGGCGAAGACGTGGCACTGATTACAGACGGGCGATTCTCTGGCGGTTCTCACGGCTTCGTTGTGGGACACGTGACCCCGGAGGCGCACGAGGGCGGTCCCATCGCGATTGTCGAAACTGGCGACAGAATCTCTATCGACGCCGAAACCAATAATGTTTCACTGCAACTCAGCGATGCGGAGATTGCTGCGAGACTGGCCAAGTGGCAGAAACCCGAACCGCGCTATACCCGCGGCGTACTGGCAAAGTACGCCGCCAATGTGACTTCCGCCTCAGAAGGCGCAGTAACCGATAAGAACCTGTAGAAGCAGGCCCTCTGCCCCGAGCCCTACGGGCTATGGCCTCAAGGCAGGGATTGGATCAGGCGGGGACTGCATCAGGCAGAAAGTATCTGCCAGGNAATAAAGAGCAGGCTTAAAACCCCAGCCCCGAATACCCCGATCCTGACAGTGGGTACTTTNAGTGTGTAGCTAATCGAATGGGTGGTGAAATCTTCAGACTTATCTCGATTCTTATCCAGCATTGCCAGCAAGGCGCCTATTCGTGCTATTCTCAGCCTGCATCCGTCCACAGCCATAACAAGAAGCGTTGACAATAATCAGAAGCACTATCAATAACTAGAAGCAATGCCAGAATTTTTTACCAGCATGGGCGGATTGCTCTCCGGCTCATTTCTGCAAGCAGGTGCCCTGTGGGCATTGCGCAATATTCCCGGCTTCCCTCCCATCATCCAGACTGTGCATATTCTGGGAATCGCCGTGGTCATGGGTTCGGTCGTACTGCTGGATCTCCGTATCCTGGGATTGGCGGTGCCCAGCCAGAAGATAAGTGAGATGTCCAGACGCGTCATGCCCTGGTTCTGGTGGGCACTGGCCAGTAATTTTGTGTCAGGGTCATTCTTTCTCTTTGGCCGGCCAAATCGCTATTTCAACAACCCGATATTCGGATGGAAGCTCAGCTTCCTGATACCTGCCATCTTGTTAACGCTGTTTTTCCATCTGATGAGTAAGGCTCAGACAGACTACTGGGAACTGAATTCCAAACGACTCTGGACGGCTAGAGCGATAGCCCTGCTGTCATTGGGATTATGGATCATGGTAGCGATGGCCGGCCGCTGGATCGCTTATTCCGAATACATCTACTTCCCGGCGTGACATAGTAATGATTTCAAATTTCCTGCGCTCACCCAAATGGATCGACATCGAGAACTGGCCAATCAGCTGGGAGATCGGCGGTACCTGGTTGTTCCCCTTCCTGGAATCTATCCACGTTATCGCCGCAACCATGGTAGTCGGGTTCATTCTGTGGGTTGACCTGCGCCTGCTGGGGCTTGCCGCAACTCGTTACCCTATTACCACTCTCAACCGCGAACTCGTACCCTGGACCTGGGGCGCATTTGCCATCGCAGCGAGCACCGGCCTGGGCATGTTCATCACACGTGCCGCATCCCACGTCCTCAATCCCGCCTTTCAATCGAAAATGGTACTACTCGCACTGGCCGGTATTAACATGGCCTATTTCCACTTTCGTGTTTACAGGAACATCGAGCAATGGGACAGCGTAGCCACCACCCCAGCCCGACTCAAAATCGCTGGCAGCCTTTCGCTCTTTCTATGGGCCGGCGTGATGCTGGCCGGCAGGTGGGTGGGGCATATTATTTAAAGTCGTCGACCTGCAAGTTATCTGAAGGGCTGTTGATTCTAAGCTCAGATGGTGAGATTAATCGCCCCTTTGCGTGGGCGTCTAACACCCAGCGAGGAATGGCAAAGTCTTGCCAGTTGCTTCGTTGCAATGATTACTTAGCTATCGCAAGTAGATTTTTGAATGAGTCAGAGGATTTGGCCAAATATTAGCAAACAAATCAAAGGTAATGCGCTGATAAACCCTGAAGAATCTAAATGGGTTGCCGGTGAAAGATTGCTAACTTTGTACGAATCCAGTCAGGGGTTCGGTCTACAGTTCTGGAGCAAGTGTGGATCGACTCTATGCGGCCTAATTAATGGATCGGTGCATGGCGTTACCCCTGGATGAGTCAATGGAGATCCAGAGGTCCAAATTGGACGGCATATTTATGTTGGCCCGAAGGCAAAATGGGAGATTATGCCGGAAGGCGCTCCCAAATTTGATAAATCCGTGCCTGAAAACGCATAGCAATTAGATCACCTAACTAGCCACTGAGTGGTCTGACGCTCACAAAATCTGCTATTTGTTCTAATAGATATGTGACAAATCGTCCGTCGTTTGCTTGAAATCCACGGGGAGCTTCTTGAGGATGCCCACCTTGGGGT
>PBYU01000011.1 GCA_002730035.1 Gammaproteobacteria bacterium
TTGTTGGCAAGAATCTCTCCCAGTTTCTGATAGGTGGTATCGTGAACAACGTAGCGCTCCGGTTTCGGTTCTATAGGTTCCATGGGGAAAGTTTTGGATGCTTTTTTCTTGCAGTCTGCAAAGTCACTTTTGTATTGATCACTATCAGTCTTGTAGTGCGCATACGCAGATTTGTATTTTTCCAAAGCGGCTGCTTCCAGCAATTTAATCGGAGCTAGCGCAGCATTAAGTGCAGGGGTTTTTTTTGATCCCGGCGGACCGACGACGCCACCCCAGAGGCATGGGAACACCTCCCATGACTCGTCTTTAGACAGCGGATAGATACCGATTTGGTTACCAACAATTGCTCCAGCTGCGCTCAGCATGCTCACAGCAAGATAATCCATGGGGCACTGTAAGCGATCGGCAATATCAACAGCTGCGTCTCTAACCGAAGCTGGTAGGTGCTCAGGATTAAGAGCTGGAACTGGCTTCAATGATCCCGGGAGTTTTTGTGGTCCCGTAGCTTTATATTCTGGTGTGGGTTTGGGTTGAACAGAAATGTCAGGGGCATCAGTATAAATTTTAGTTGGATTTATCCAACCTTGGCGCTGCGCTTGAGCGAAGATAAATTTATGACCGATAGCTGTTGGTGAAAAAGAGTCCCAAGTTTTAGCGGCATCAGCGGCATCAAACTTTTCGGAAGTAGCAGACCATTCAAGCCATAAGCCCCGGCCAACTTCTCCTAATTCATGCAGTGACATACCAATTTTGATCCAATGTGAACGTGAATCCGACCTCATGTAAAGTAAAGCACTTCTAAGATGTTGGATTGATTCTGGAGGAAGGGTTAATACTGAGTAAGTCACGGGACCAGAAATATAGGCCTTTTGCTCACCTCCTTTTTCCTGCAGTTTACACTCCCAGAATTCGATGAGCACAGGTGGTAATTCCGGTAGTTCTGACCAATGCCCCCGTCCGGTCCATGTGTACTCCTTGCCTGTTTTTGGATGAACAGAAGGAGGTAAAACGTCAGTGACTGACCGCCCAGACTTAGACGCAGAACGCATTTCCAAGACCATGGTACAGTTCACAGGGTCTACTATTTGAATTGTCTCCAGTGAAGGGATGTTAGTCGGCAAGCGGTACAAAAGCTTTGCCCGGTTAGCCCTACCAGAACTGATCTGAACAGCGTCCGGTGCCCCAAGGAGTAATTTAATATCTATACCCGCAACACCTAGCAGCTGAGTTGCTGAATCGAGATCATCTAGATCAATGCAAGCAGTCGGTTGGGAACAGTAGGCGTGCAGTAGCCCGACATTACCGGTTATATTTGCAGCGGCATCGATTGTAGTTACAGCATTTTCTGGTAGGTTCCACCCTGGCTGATCGGGCCCCTTGGTTCCCAACGGGATAGGGACAAGAGCGAGGCCATTTTTGACGTAGTCGACGGCGAAATTCACAACGTAATCTTTCGGCTGTAGTCGGTTTTAATTTTTTTAAGCACCACGCGTGAATTGGGGATCGCCCGCCCTCTATGGAAATCAGCCTTGATTCGGCTGAAAATCTTCCCCTCCGGTGTATCTTCGCGGAAGTTGATTCCGAAGAAATATTTTCCTGACGCTAGATGTTTCGTATGTACAACTAGACCTCGGTAGCCGCGTTCCACAATAGCGACGGCTATTTCCAACAAAGGGTCTTGGTTTTTCTGGGTGTCAAAAAATTCAGAGTCAAAAATATTTAGGTCGTCGTTCATATCATTATAGAAAATCATGATAGCTCCTCCACATTAATAGGCTCGAAAGAAGCACGTATTTTTTTATGAGTGCTGGGGGTATAAAAGTTGCGGCTACCAATCTTTATAGGGCGCGGATACCTACCGGACGCAATGCCGGCATAAAGACTGGATTCGCTGATGGGCAGAGTACCGTCTTCTAGCGAATGCTTTATCGGTATCAAAGGTTCCAGATTTTTTTCTAGCGGATTGTCATGGCTGTTAGTGGGCATCGTGGGCTCCGGGTGGAATGAAGCCATGATAAGACCACAAGGCGAGCAGAGCGTCGAAGGACTGAAACCCTACATTTCAGTCCCCCGCTGGAATTAGTCTTCGTCTTGGTAGTATGTCTTTAAAGTTTCTTCGGTAAGGCCGAAAATATTTGACCCATACTCCCCATATTCGGAAATAATTTCAGTTAATTTTTTGCCTGCCTTTCTCTGCTCGCGCATCACGATTTTTGCAAACTCTTTCCGTATCTCCGCATCCCTTGCCTCCTGGCCAGATTTCCTTCCTGGCGTACCTTTTACATCGAGTGCACTAGCGGGGTCTTCACCGTTACCTATCTGTATGAGAGCTTCTGATAAAAATTCCTTGTCTTCCGTGGTTAGCTCGCGAAAACTTAACTGTTCCCCTAGATGTTTAATGCGCTCTCTTCGTTTGTGAATAGAGATGGGTTTACTCATTTACACTGCTCCTGAAGGGCACAACATTATTATTCCCGCTAGCAAGGCCGTCTAAGTAGTCAGCCCACGTTTGCATCATCTGTTGACGTTGCGAAAGGTGCTTAGTGCGGTTGTACGCTCTGCCATTAGGATCCCTCACAGCATGGGCGAGTTGATGTTCAATCCAATCGAGAGGGAAGTTAAGTACTTCATCAAGTATCGTCCTTGCCATTGCTCTGAACCCATGAGGGCTGATCTGTTCGTTGGTGTAGCCTAAGGTTCTTAATGCCGTTCGTACGCCATTATCAGATAAGGGTCGGCTCGCACCTCTGGCACTAGGGAAAACATATTTACCTCTCCCAGTAATCAAGTGGAGTTCTTTTAATATTTCTATTGCCTGTGTTGCTAACGGTATTATGTGAGGCTCTCCTATTTTCATTTTCTCAGCGGGTAATTCTATGCGCGTTTGTTTGAATTTTACTTCTTTCCATTCTAAATGGCGTAGTTCGCCTGGACGACAGAAGAGTAGGGGAGAGAGTTTAAGAGCAGCCATAACAGCAGGGGAGCCTTGATAGTTTCTGATAGCCACCATCAACGGAGCAACTTCATTAGGCTCTGTGATGGCTTTAAAATGGGTTTTTGTTGGTTGGGCCAGAGCGCCTTTTAGATCGACACTGGGATCACGTTCAGCGCGCCCAGTTGCTACTGCATACCGAAAAACCATAGCAGCTATTTGTTTCGCTCTATGCGCTGTGTCTACTGCACCTCGGCTTTCAATTCGGCGTAAGGTCTTAAGTAAATCTGGCGATGTAATTTCAGCAATAGACCGTTTACCTATAAAAGGAAACAAATCTTTTTGGAGTAATCTGTTTAGTCTTTTGTCACCACCTTCCGACTTAGCCCCCCGTTTTTGTAACCACTCTAATGCAATAACTTCAAAGCTATTTGCTAGTGCGTCCTGATGTGCTGCTTTTTGAGCTTGTTTGGCCGAGTTTGGATCAATACCGTTTGCTAAATTTTCTCTTGCGTCTTGGTGCTTATCTCGCGCTACTTTAAGGCTGATATCTGGATAAACACCGATCGCAAGAGTTTTTCGTTTGTCTGCAAATCGATAGTCATATCTCCAGTACTTACCTTGAGAGTTTACCAAGAGATACAGACTGCCACCGTCCCACAGTTTATATGCTTTAGATTTAGGCTTAGCTTGTTTCACTGCGGTGGCTGTTAGCTTTTGCATAACAATCCCCTAAGGTTTGACGGTATGTACTTTTTAATTAGTGCAGATACCGTCATAAATACCGTCAAATTTCTTGGATACTGCAGGAGTTCTGTGGAGTTCAATGGAGTAATTATACACAAAAAAGCCCATAAATACTGGGCTTTAAGGACTTCTTTGGAGTTTTCCAGAGTTTACTGGAGTGATGTTTGGTAGCTATGGGTGGACTTGAACCACCGACCCCAGCATTATGAATGCTGTGCTCTAACCAGCTGAGCTACATAGCTTTTGTTCGTTTGCCGGCTTCCTATTGTACTGCAGACTAAAGCCTGGAGTTTGCCGAAAGGCCGCGAATTTTGGCGATTTCGGTCCGAAATGTCAAGATCAGACGTTGAAACGGAAATGGATCACGTCGCCGTCCTGCACCAAATATTCCTTGCCCTCAAGACGCCATTTGCCGACATCCTTGGCGCCGGATTCACCCCTGTGCTCGACGAAATCGGTATAGGAAACCACCTCGGCACGAATAAATCCCTTCTCGAAGTCTGTGTGGATTACGCCGGCGGCACCCGGAGCCGTGGCGCCTTTTTTGACCGTCCAGGCGCGCACTTCTTTCTCGCCAGCTGTGAAGTAGGTCTGTAGTCCTAACAACTTGTATCCGGCGCGAATGACCCGGTCGAGGCCAGGCTCGATCATGCCGAGTTCCTGCAGGAATTCCAGTTTTTCGTTATCTTCCAGTTCGGCGATCTCGGCTTCGAGTTTATTGCAGATGGCGACTACTTCGGCACCCTCGGTCTGGGCGATGCTTTGCACCACATCGAGGTGGGGGTTGTTCTGGAAACCGCTTTCGTCCACATTGGCGATGTACATCACCGGTTTATCTGTCAGTAAATGCAGGGGATACAGATCGGTTTGCTCTTCCTTGTACAGCTCCAGCGTACGTACCGGTTTCGCCTCATCCAGGTGAGCCTTCACTTTTTCCAGCAGGGCGGCCTGCCGCTGCGCATNCTTGTCGCCGCTCTTGGCGACTCGAATCACTCTATCGTAGTTTTTTTCCANAGTTTCCAGGTCGGCCACGGCCAGCTCGGTATTAATCGTTTCGATGTCGGCGGCGGGATCGATGATGTCGGAAACGTGCGTGACATTGCTGTCTTCGAAACAGCGCACCACGTGGGCGATGGCATCACACTCGCGGATGTTCGCGAGGAATTGATTACCCAGGCCTTCGCCTTTGGAGGCGCCAGCCACCAGGCCTGCGATGTCGGTGAATTCGACTGTAGTTGGAATCGTCTTCTGCGGTTTGACGATTTCGGTCAAGCTGTCCAGCCGCTCATCGGGGATGGAGACAATTCCTGAATTCGGTTCGATGGTGCAGAAGGGAAAGTTCTCGGCAGCGATGCCCGCTTCGGTCAGGGCATTGAATAGCGTGGATTTACCCACGTTGGGTAAGCCAACAATTCCACATTTTACAGACATTCAGTGAGTCCTTATTCGGTGTGCAGTTGCAGCATGGCGTCTTCCCATTCGCCCTCGATGGCTTTCGGCAGAGCGCGAATCGAATCTTCGATGTTGGCCATGATCGCATCGGCCTCCGAGCGCGACGGATCACTCAGTACATGATTGGANACCATGGACTTGTGACCGGGATGGCCGACACCGATGCGCAGGCGGTAGAAATCCTTGTTCCCTCCGAGAGCATTAATGATGTCGCGAATGCCGTTGTGACCACCATGACCCCCGCCTTCTTTAAAGCGGGTTACTCCTACATCGAAATCGATTTCATCGTAGGCCACCAGCATGTTCTCGGGTTCTATCTTGTAGAACCTGCAAACCGCAGCGACGGACTTGCCGCTGTGATTCATGAAGGTGGTGGGGAACAGCAGTTTCACATCCTGTCCATCGATGCTGATGGTGGCGAATTCTCCGAAGAATTTGCTCTCACCACGCAGCTGGCCGCCATAGCTTTTACACAGGTGGTGTAAAAANATGACGCCGGCATTGTGACGATTGGAATCGTGTTGTGGGCCTGGATTTCCCAGACCCACAATCAGTTTCAGAGGATTGCCTGACATAGGCGCTACCTAGCGATCACAGCTAATTGTTATTCGCTGTCTCCAGGGGAATCCTCGCTGGCAGGTGTATCACCTTCTTCAGCTGATTCATCTTCAGTTTCACCTTCTTCACCCTCGGCTGCTTCCAGTTCGTCCTCATCGGCTACGCCTCTAGGCAACTGCACTGATGCGACGCTCAGGTCGCTACCCTCACCATGGGAAAGGGCCACACTGACGACTCCTTCAGGCAGGGTAATTTCCGACAGGTGCACAGAACCATTAAGATCGACTTCCAGCATATCCACTTCGATATACTCCGGCAGATCTTTAGGCAGACAGGCCACTTCGATTTCGTTCAGTGTCCGCTGAATGATGCCGCCGCCAAGTTTTACACCCACACACCTGTCTTCGTTAATAAAGTGTATAGGCACTTTCACGTGCAGTTCTTTGTCCATGCTGACGCGCTGAAAATCGGCATGCATGATGAAAGGCTTGGCAGGATGACGCTGAAGCGCCTTGATGACCACCTTTTCTTTCTTGCTGTCGATGTTCAGGGTGATGATGTGTGAGAAGAACGCCTCATTTTCCAGTGCCTTGGCAATATCTTTGTGGGCAATGGTTAATGACACGGGCTTCTTTTCCCCACCGTACAGAACGGCTGGGATCTCATTGTTCAAACGACGCAGGCGGCGGCTCGCACCTTTCCCCAGGTCAGTTCGAACACTCGCTGATAATTCGAATTCTTCACTCGACATGTTGAGTCTCCTTTTAAAGAACGGTGTTCAAAATGCTGAACAGTGTCGTTCTTTACTCCAGCTGATTTGCGACCAATCCGGTGGAGGGTTAATTTAAGAAGGGCAGTCGTTCTTGTGAAACTTCTGCCCCGGTTTATCCGCGTGATGAGAGTTGATAGGTACCGCTAGGTATTATCAAACATCGCGCTAATGGATTCTTCGTTGCTTACGCGGCGAATCGATTCGGCTAACAGTTTGGCCATCGACAATTGCCTGATACGGGTACACTTCTTCGCCACATCGTTCAATGGGATCGTGTCTGTCACCACCAGCTCATCCAGGTTCGATCCGTCGATATTCTCAATCGCCGGGCCTGACAGTACTGGATGGGTACAGTAAGCCAAGACCTTCGTGGCACCATGTTCTTTCAGTGCATCGGCAGCCTTGCACAGCGTGCCGGCGGTATCCACCATGTCATCGACAATCAGACAGCTGCGGCCGTCGACGTCACCGATAATATGCATGACCTGGGCCTCGTTGGCCGTGGGTCGCCGCTTATCGATGATCGCCAGGTCAGTGTTGAGCTGTTTAGCGACTGCCCTGGCGCGGACTACACCACCGACATCCGGTGATACCACCAGTAAATTCTTGTAACTCTGTCGCTCGATATCGTCCGTCAATACCGGTGAGCCGTACACGTTGTCCACCGGGATGCTGAAAAATCCCTGGATCTGCTCCGCGTGTAGGTCAACGGTCAGCACCCGGTTCACACCCACTGCGCTGATCATGTCGGCGACAACCTTGGCGCTGATGGCAACCCGCGCCGATCGTACCCGGCGATCCTGTCTGGAGTAACCGAAGTAGGGAATCACCGCAGTGATTCGGTTCGCCGAAGCCCGATGCAGGGCATCCGCCATCAACAGCAATTCCATGATGCTGTCATTAGTCGGCGCACAGGTCGGCTGAATTATGAAGACATCCTTACCGCGGACGTTTTCATTCAGCTCAACCGAGACCTCTCCATCGCTGAACTTGTTGATGCTGGCGTACCCCAGGGGAACGCCAATATTTTTGGCAATCGCATCCGCTAGTGCTGGATTGGCGTTGCCGGTAAAGACCATTAAGTTGTTTGCCACGCTTGCTTCCTATACTGCGGGTAATCTGCTACTCAGTTGTTGATCTACAAATTGGCTGGGGTGGCTGGATTCGAACCAACGCATGCAAGGATCAAAACCTTGTGCCTTACCACTTGGCTACACCCCAATAAGTTTTTTACACTCTTCCACTTTCCTTATGCATTTCACTCCGTTGCACGTGAATTCATACCCTGTGCAACAAATCCCTGCAAGTCAGGCGGTAACTTCGCGCCGACTTCAGTGGCAGAGTCCTTATCCGGGAAACTCAGGAAGACGCTGGAACCCGTGCCAGTCATCCTGGTATGGCCGAATTGGCTCAGGAATTTGAACGCCTGATCCACCTGAGGATACAGCATTCGAGTTATCGGTTCGCAGTCATTTCGGGCCCCGCCTGCCAGAAAGTCGGCAATTTTGATGGCTGGGGAGTTCCGTGTCAATTGTTCGTGAGAAAAAATATCGGCAGTGGAAACCACACAATCCGGCGTCACCACCAGGTACCAGGCCGGGTCCGGTTCTACGGGCAGCAATTGTTCTCCGATTCCTTCGCCCCAGGCGGATTTTTCCTGGATGAAAACCGGCACGTCGGCACCCAGTTGCAGCCCAATTTCACTGAGCTGCACGGTAGTCAGCTGCAATTGCCACAGCGTATTAAGTGCCAGCAGGGTGCTTGCCGCATCGCTGCTGCCGCCGCCCAGGCCTGCCCCGAGGGGTAGGTGTTTGCTCAGGGATATTCTTGCTCCCAGACCGGTTTGCCCGGTCCACTCCAGCAGGCTTCGGGCGGCCTGCAGTATAAGATTGTCATGGATGGGTACGGCATCGCTCAGCGGACCTGGCATCACCTGCAGGCTCAGGGTGCCATCGTCTACGGACTCGAAATCGAGGCTGTCGCCATAATCCAGTAGCTGGAACAGGGTCTGTAGCTCGTGGTAGCCGTCAGCGCGGCGGCCGGTCACGTGCAAAAATAGATTCAGCTTGGCCGGTGCCTGCAGGGTGAGTCTGGTAGCTGACATTAGTTGATAATTTCGGCGCTTGAATCGTTAAGAGTCCAATTAAGCCCGACGAAGCGCAGCCGGATATCGTTGCGGGGCCGGGTGACTTCGACCCAGCGTGGCAGGGAGATGGCACCATACTGGCGTGGGTCGGTGTAAATGATGGTCCAGCCGTCCTGAGTCATCTGCGCGAGCTGGTTCAGTTCGTTAAAAATCAGGTCGGCATTGGATTCCGGTGCCGGCAGGCCGCGGATCCAGTATTCCAGATAGGATACCGGAAGCTCATATCCCAGCTGCTCAAGAATCAGGTCTTCCGGGCTGTTTGCCGTAAGCACATTGCCGTCGTTCTCCATGGTTACGAAGCCAGGGCGTCCGACGATGGTGGTGTTGCCCGCGTTGAAGGTGCCCCACAACCGTATGTTGTATTCCACTTCCTGCTGCTGCCATCGAATGCGCGGCGTATGGGATTCATTGTTGTAGCGTACATTTACCCGGCCGCTCATTTGCCAGGAATCCAGTTCCTGTAACTGGTCACGATGGATAACCCAGCTGCTGTTCTCCATGGCGGGAGGGGCGATGCTGCCGCAGGCAGTCACCAATAGTGAAACCAGCAGCATGGAGATTAAGATTCTGAGCCGATTCCTGGAAGACGTAATAAAAGGAAGCAAGAGCGCGTTCATCGGATGGGGCTTTGCTGGAGGGTTGGTTAAATTAAATGCACCCGAATCCATTAGCTGGGATTGAGTCGATCGATGGCTTCCCTGATCAGGTCGCTGTCCGGTTGGATTTCGAGCGCGTCTCGCCAGACCTGGGTCGCTTCATCCTGGCGGCCCATCATCCATAGGACTTCACCGAGGTGGGAGGCAATCTCATGGTCGGGAAAGGCGGCGAAGGCACGGCGTAGATTCTGCAGTGCTTCCTCGTATTGTCCCAGCTTGTACTGAGCCCAGGCGAGGCTGTCGATTATGGCTGGATCATCCGGAGCGATGGCAATGGCACGCTCGATCAACTCCAGGGCCTCGGCGTAGCGGGTGGTCTGGTCTGCCAGCATGTAGCCCAGGTGATTCAGAGCACGGGAATCTTCCGGTTGCATGCGGATAATCTGGTGCAGGTCAGTCTCTGAACCGGCCTGGTTGCCCTGGGAATCGAAGTAGAGCACCCGCGCGAACAGCAGATCGGCCTCGTTGGGGAATTTATTCAATGCGGTATCCAGCAATTCCTTTGCCTCACTCGTGTAGCCATGCTGGATCAGCATGCCCGATTCGATGGTGTCGAAGAGGATTTCCAGTTGGGATCGGCCACGAGCTTGGTTCATCAGCCACTGGTGAGCATCGTCCAGTTCACCCAGTTGAATGGAAAAACGGGTTGCCTGTTGTTGGGCGGCGAGGAAATTATTGGTGCCGATGCGAACCTGGCGATAATGCTCGATAGCACGAGCATAGTCTTGCTGTTGTTCGTAGATGTAGCCCAGGTAGTACTGGCTCTCATCAGTGTGTTGATCCACTCCTATGAGCTGCGTGAAGCTGCGGGCGGCACGCTCGAAATCTTCCATTTCCAGATCGAGCAAGGCAATGGAATAGAGCGTTTCCCAGTCCTGTGGATTCTGGTCGACGATGATCTGATACTGTTCCCGGGCCGCGGCATAGTTGTCATTTTGAATCAGCAGCCGTGCATAACCGTCGCGCAGGGACTTGTCGTCGTCGAATTCCCGCACTCCGTTGCGCATTAACCGCAGCGCCTGATCGCTACTGCCCATGCTTTGCAGGATCTGCGCCTGCAGCAGGACTATCGCCGGATTCAGCTCAACCAGCTGCACCAGCAGTTGTAATTCCAGCAGCGCATCTTCGAACTCGCGATTTTGTGCCAGCAGTTGCACCAGTGCCAGCCGAATCGATTCCTGGTAGCCGAACTCACGAGTCAGTTGGCGGAGATTTTCGATAAGCATTCCCCGGGAGCGCGGATCCAGTCTGGCAGTGCGCGTAGCTAGAGCAGAGAAGTCCATGTCGCCGCCAAGGTCGATGACTCGCGCCATATGGGACAACGCCTGATCGAAACTGCCATTTTCCAGGAACTGGAAACTCAGCATCAGGTGGGGTTGTGGATTGTCCGGTTCCAGCTCGGACCAGAGCAGGCCAAGCTGCATCAGTGCGTTCATGTCCCCGGTTACGGAGGCGAACTGCACGGCTCGGCGAAGGATATTCAGGTCGCGGGTTGCCATGGCCAGGTCGAAATAATTCTCGCTGGCATCTTCCACCTGGCCACGTTGAGCGCCGAGTTCGCTGATGATTGCCTGATAGAGTTGGTCCTCGGTGAAGCTGCCGTAATCTATTTCTTCCGGTTCGACCTCGATTGCCACGGCACCAGCCAGTGTGGCATCTTCAGGCACATCAGGCAGTGGCGGAGCGCTAGCGCAGCCAGCAAGAATGCCACTCAACAACAGGCCAGCTAAGGAAATCAGTGTTCTCATACCAGAATTGACTCGATTCTGCTCAAGTAGGAGCATTGTAGCAGCTTGTTGATGGGGCATCACAGAGGCTGTAAAAGCGTATTAGAATCAAGCTCTAATGGGAACCACGGCCGATATTTAGTAACATATCGAGCTTTTTATTCCAGCGCATACGGGAAATTCATGGCGCTTCTACTGGTGGGTATTAACCACATGACTGCCAACATCGCACTCCGCGAGAAGGTGGCGTTTCCGCCTGAAATCATCGGCGAAGCACTGTTTCAGGTCGCTGAGCTGGAATTGGTTGATGAGGTCGTGATTGTTTCTACCTGCAACCGTACCGAGTTGTATCTTGACTACCGTGTGGCTGATACCGAAACTACCGCCGCCTCGGAGTCGAGCGGGGACACCCTGCTGGCCCATGAGCAGCAGCTGATTCTCAATTGGCTGGCCGACTTCCATAAGCTGGTGCCTGCAGAACTTGCCGACTGCAGTTACTTCTTTGCCGGGCAGGATGTGGTGCGCCATCTGATGAAGGTATCCTGTGGCCTGGACTCCATGGTCCTGGGTGAGCCACAGATTCTTGGCCAGATCAAATCTGCCTTCGCGGTATCGAGCGACCTCAAGCTGGTCGGTGCGAATCTCAGGCGTGCCTTCCAGGAAGCCTTTTCCATTGCCAAGGAAGTAAGAACCGACACGGCGATCGGCGAAAATCCCGTATCAGTTGCCTACGCCACCGTGGCTCTGACAGAGAGCATTTTTTCTGACCTGGCAAGCCTGCATATTCTGTTGATAGGCGCCGGGCGAACCATTGAACTGGTGGCTCGACACCTGTTCGATAAAGGCGTGCAGCAGATTGTCGTCGCCAACCGCACACTGGATAATGCCTTAGAGCTTGCCGCCAAGTTCGAAGCCCATGGCGTCTTGCTCTCGGAGATTCCGGACAGGCTTTTCGCTGCCGACATTGTGGTGTCTTCAACGAACAGCCAGTTACCGCTTTTAGGAAAGGGTGCGGTCGAGCGTGCCCTCAGGCAGCGCAAGCACAAGCCCTTGTTGCTGATCGATCTGGCGGTGCCCAGAGACATCGAGGCCGAAGTCGCCGAAGTCGCCGATGCCTACCTCTACAGCGTGGACGATATAAGCGACGTAATTGAGGATGGTCAGAAGAGCCGAGCGGACGCCGCCGCCCAGGCCGAGTCGATAATCGAACGGGGTGTCGAAGGATATTTAAAGCAGCTGCGATCCCTAAATGCCGTGGCAACCTTGCGGGCCTTTAGAGAGAAGGCCAATACCATTCGGGAGCTGGAGGTGCAACGCGCCATCAATGCTCTGCAGAAAGGCGAATCGGCGGATAAAGTGTTGGAGAGTCTGGCGCGGGGCATAACCAACAAGCTTACTCATTCCCCCTCGGTGCAGATGAAGAAGGCCAGTGCCGATGGCAGAGATGAGTTGCTGCGCCTTACCCGGGAACTGTATGACCTGGGTGAAGAAGACGATTTTTAAGCTTTCAAAATGTAGTAGCCAGAAGCAGTAGAGAGTTCCATGAAAGATTCCATTCACAGCAAACTGGACAATCTGAAAGACCGATTCGATGAGCTTGAAGCATTGCTCAGCGATGCGGATATTATTGCCGATCAGAACCGTTTTCGAGATTTGTCCAGGGAGTATGCCGAACTGGAAGATGTTGTTAATCATTATGCTCGGTTTAGCGCTGTTACCGACAATCTCGCTGAGGCGAAGGAGATGGAGAAGGACGCCGATCCCGAAATCCGCGCCATGGCCGAGGAAGAAATAGCCAGCAACAATACCGAACTGGAGGCACTCGAAGTCAATCTGCAGAAATTGCTGCTGCCGAAAGATTCCAAGGATAGCTGCAATGTTTTTCTGGAAATCCGTGCCGGCACCGGCGGCGATGAGGCGGCGATATTTTCGGGTGATCTTTTTCGTATGTACTCACGCTACAGCGAGTTGCTGAAGTGGAAACTCGAAATTGTCACCGAGCGGTCTGGTGAGCACGGTGGCTACAAGGAAATCATCGCCCGCATCGAAGGCAAGAACGTGTACGAGAAACTCAAGTTTGAGTCCGGGGCGCATCGTGTACAACGGGTACCGGAGACGGAAACCCAGGGCAGGATTCATACCTCTGCGTGCACCGTCGCCATCATGCCGGAATTGGACGCAGTGGATGAGATAGACATCAACAAGGGCGATCTGCGCATCGATACCTATCGTGCCAGTGGTGCCGGCGGGCAACACGTCAATAAGACAGATTCGGCGATCCGCCTGACCCACTTGCCCACCGGAATAGTCGTGGAGTGTCAGGATGAACGCTCACAACACAAGAACAAGGCCCGCGCCATGTCTCTACTACAGGCCAAGCTTCTCGATCAGGCGCAGACTGCACAACAACAGGAAGAATCAGACACCCGGCGCAAGCTGGTAGGCAGCGGCGATCGCTCGGAGAAAATCCGTACCTATAACTATCCCCAGGGTCGGGTGACGGATCACCGCATTAAACTCACCCTCTATAATCTGCCGGAGATTATGGCGGGAGACCTTGGTTCGATCATCCAACCCCTGATCAATGAATACCAGGCTGATCAGCTGGCAGGTCTCGCCGTCGAAAACTGATGTCGATTTCGATACGTGAAGCACTCGCAGAAGGGGCTGGCTTGCAGCGAGTTAGCGATAGCTGGAAGCTGGATACCGAGCTGTTGCTGGCACATTGCCTGGGTAGGAGCCGTGAGTATCTTTTCAGTTGGCCCACGCGGACTCTCAGTACAGGGCAATTGGAGACCTTTCGCGGCTACCTGGGCAGGCGAGCCCAGGGTGAGCCTGTTGCGTATCTATTGGGTACCCGACAATTTTGGGGTATTGAATTGCGGGTAGATTCCCGTGTGCTTATTCCCAGGCCAGAGACAGAACTGCTGGTAGAGCGCGCCCTGGAACTGGGCAGTCAGTCTGGCGTCGATGCTATGCACGTGGCGGATCTCGGCACCGGCAGCGGTGCCATATCCATTGCATTGGCGAAGGCAAATCCGGCCTGGCAGGTGACGGCGGTCGAGCTCAGCGATGTGGCACTGGCCGTGGCAGCATCTAACGCAGCGTTGCTCAACGTGCACAATATTGAGTTTAAGCTAGGTTCATGGTGTGATGAGTTGGCTGAGGGTGAGTTCGACATAATTCTGGCGAACCCGCCTTACGTTGCCGAAGGCGATCAACATCTCACACAAGGAGATCTTCCATTTGAGCCTTCGATGGCTCTGATTGCAGATCGACAAGGGCTTGGCGCGCTGGAGAAGATAATCGATCAATGCAGGCGGTGTCTAAAGAAAGACGCCTGGCTCCTGCTGGAGCACGGATTCGACCAACAGGCCTGGCTTCAGACCCATCTTCTCGAGAAGGGCTTTAAAAATATTTGCGGCTACAAAGACTATGCTGGTATCGATCGAATGATTTGCGCCAGTTGGGCGGGCCCCTAGAGACAAGAAACTAGAAAATGAAAGACGAACAACTACTTCGTTACAGTCGGCAAATCATGCTGCCTGAGATGGATGTCGCTGGCCAGCAGAAGCTGGTCGACGCTAGCGTGTTAATAATTGGAATGGGCGGGCTCGGTTGCCCCGTCGCCATGTACCTGTCCGCGGCGGGTGTCGGACACTTGATCATTGTCGATGACGACACGGTGGAGCTCACTAATCTGCAACGCCAGATAGCCCATGGTCAGACCAACCTGGGGGAGTCGAAGGTTGGGTCCGCCGAAGCTACCCTGAAAGGATTAAATCCGGATGTGCGGGTTAAGCGCATCGAGCAGCGTCTGGAGGGTGAGGCACTGGACCAGGCAGTAGCAGCAGCCGATGTCGTCGTGGATGCCTGTGACAATTTCACGACCCGCTTTGCGATTAACCGTAGTTGTATAAAACATGGCAAACCGCTGGTATCGGGGGCTGCAATTCGTATGGAGGGTCAGGTAGCCGTCTTTAATAGCCAGGATCCTCAAAGCCCCTGTTACCAATGCCTGTATAGTGAAGGTGACGACGATGATGCCAGCTGCTCCCACAATGGTGTTATGGCACCACTGGTCGGAATCATCGGTTCGGTACAGGCCATGGAAACTATCAAGGTTATCACTGGTATTGGCAGGAATCTCACTGGCAGGCTGTTATTGCTCGATGCTGCAACCATGCAATGGCGTGAGATGAAGCTGCCCCGCGACGAGTCGTGCCCGGCTTGTGGGGAGTCTCTGTGACCCATCGAAACCCTTTAATCCTCGACAATGCCTGGGGCAAGTCGCTATTATGCGCCGCTCTGCATTATTGCTGCTACTTTAGAAGATAACACCAGTAAGATGGAAACGACGACTGACACACAACCTCAAACCTTCGACAGCTTCGACTTAAAGAAGCCGCTCAGAGACGCGATAGACAAACTCGGTTTTGAATTCTGTACACCAATTCAGGCGGAGAGCCTCGTGCACACTCTCGCCGGGCATGATGTGACTGGCCGTGCCCAAACCGGCACAGGTAAGACGGCGGCGTTTCTGATTACCATCATCAATGACCTGCTGAGCAATCCAGTCGAAGAAAAAAGATACCTGTCCGAGCCCCGTACCCTGATAGTAGCTCCCACACGCGAGTTAGCGATTCAGATTGCCAGCGACTCGGTAGATCTTACGACAGGCTGCGATCTCCATACCGTTACCCTGGTAGGAGGCGAAGATTACAATAAACAGTACAGAGCACTGGACGCGAAACCGGTGGACATTGTAGTTGCCACGCCAGGACGGCTGCTGGATTTTGTACAGAACGACAAGCTCTACCTGGGACTGGTGGAGCTGTTAGTGCTCGACGAGGCCGATCGCATGCTGGATATGGGGTTTATTCCCCAGGTCCGTCAAGTCGTGTCCCGCACACCAAAGAAGGACTGCCGCCAAACCTTGTTGTTCAGCGCTACTTTTACACCGGAAATTATCAAACTTGCTTCTCACTGGGCTGTGCAACCTATCATGGTGGAAGTGGAACCTGAACACGTTGCGGCGGAGGCTGTCGATCAGATTGTGTACCTGGTTACCACTGCAAATAAATATAACCTGCTGTTCAACATTATTTCCGAAGCTGATGCGGTGAAGGTGCTGGTGTTCAGTAATCGCCGCGACCAGGTGCGCCGACTGGCCGACGACCTGTATCGCAATGGCATCAACTGCGGCGTGCTGTCGGGCGAGATTCCCCAGAATAAACGCGTTCGCACGCTGGAAGCCTTTAAAGCCGGAAAGTTACAGGTGCTGGTTGCCACCGATGTCGCGGGGCGGGGTCTGCACATCGAAAATGTGACTCATGTAATCAATTACACACTGCCGGAAGAAGCCGATGACTACGTGCATCGTATCGGGCGAACCGGACGGGCGGGCGCTATAGGCACCTCCATCAGTTTCGCCTGCGAAGAAGATTCCTTTCTATTGCCCGCCATCGAAGATAAGTTAGGCAACAAACTTGACTGCATCCATCCCCATGATGGCCTGCTGGGACAAGCGCCGGGCTATGTGCGGGAATCCCGGTTTAAAGCGAGAGTCGCAGGTGGATCTTTGAAGGCAAGAGGCAGGCCCAAGTCCAGACGCAACTAGCCACGGGTGAAATTGAAGGGGTGCCGCAGTGCAAAAAATAATTACCATACTGCTAGTCATGGTTGCTGCTGCCTCCTGTGCGGCCGATGCATCGACTGACTCCGCTGCGCAATCACAACCCCCCAATATCGTCATCCTGTTCGCCGATGATCTTGGCTATGGCGATCTCAGCAGCTTTGGCCATCCCTACATACGCACTCCGGAACTGGATGAATTGGCCAGGATGGGCCAGAAATGGACCGACTTCTACGTCGCGGCTCCGGTGTGCTCTCCAAGCCGTGCCGCTTTACTAACTGGCCGTCTGCCAGTTCGTTCCGGGCTCTATGGCGACAGCATCCGGGTCTATTTTCCCGACGAACCTGGTGGATTTCCGGATAAGGAAGTGTCGATCGCCGAAGCGCTCAAGCAGCAGGGCTATGCAACGGGGATCTTCGGCAAGTGGCATCTCGGTGACGCATCCCATGCCTATCCCACTGAACATGGCTTCGATGAGTGGCTGGGAGTGCCCTACTCCAATGACATGGACTGGGTCGGCGACCCGGGATTCGAGGAAATGCGCGCCATGGCGATAGCTGGAGAAGTAGCAGAGCGGGCCCGTATTACATCCAGCCGACCCGCCAAGTATGCCGATCCCCAGGCCGAATATTTTAATACACCATTGATCAGCAGCAATGCCGCTGGAGACAGTTCCATAGAACAGCCTACCGACCAGGGCTTGCTGACACGCCGCTATACCGAGGCCGCCATCGACTTCATGCAGCGCAATGTCGATTCGCCGTTTCTCGTCTATATGCCCTATACCATGCCTCATACGCCACTGTTTCGCAGCAATGAATTTACCGGTCGCAGTCTCGGCGGACGCTACGGCGATGTTGTTGAAGAAATTGACTGGAGTGTGGGAGAGATTCGCCGTACGCTGGAACGCCTTGGAGTCGCTGATAACACCCTGATCGTGTTTACCAGTGACAACGGACCCTGGCTCACCATGAAAGAAGAAGGTGGGCGGGCTGGATTGTTGCGCATGGGCAAAGGATCAACTTTTGAGGGTGGTGTGCGCGTACCCACGGTATTCTACTGGCCGGGCCGCATTCAACCCGGCATCGTGAGTGAGATAGGTTCGACACTGGACTTATTCGCCACGGCGATGACGCTGTCTGGCCAGACCAACGTAACCGGCATCGATGGCGTGGATTTGTCTAATGTACTTCTCGAGGGAGGTCAGAGCCTGCGCAGGGAAATGCCGTATTACCGCGGTGGCGATCTGTATGCCTACCGGGTGGGTAACTGGAAATTGCATTACATTCTTGAAGGTGCTTATGGTCAGCCTCCTGAGCGTACGGTGCTGCAGACGCCCGAGCTTTACAATCTTTTAAGAGATCCATCCGAGCGATTCGATGTGGCGGCGGATAATCTTCAGATTGTGACGCAGATCGAGGCGGCTGTCGCGCTGCATCGAGCCGGGCTGGAAATCAGAGAGCCGCTGTTTGATGCACGTCTGGCGCGGGTTCAGAACTAGTCAGAACTACGCACCGCACCGGCAGATTCCAATATGTTTGCGTACTGTGTGGATTTACGATGTTGTGAGACAAGGTCGAGGAAGGTGCTGCCGTTTTCCAGTGCTACGTTAATGTCTTTGCCTGCTTCTATATAGAGAGAGATAAAGCGCGCAAATAATTCGACAGTCATGCCGCGATAGGCTTTGAGGAGAATACTGTAATCGGCCGGCATACCATCAGGTGGCTGCTGCTTAAGAAAAGTTTTCAGCCGCTCATCCGACCACTCCTCATCACGAGTCGCGATCTGGGTTCGTTCGACGCCGCTCTTTTTTCCTTCTTTCATAGGACTATTTTAATTTTTCTTGTAGGAGTTGATTTACCTGTCCTGGATTTGCCTTGCCCTGTGACAGTTTCATAGCCTGGCCGACCAAAAACCCCAGCACCTGTTGTTTGCCTTCCCTGAACTGCTGCACCTGATCCGGGTTGTTAGCGATGACTTCGTCCACCAGTTTCTCGATCGCACCGCTATCGGTTACCTGCTTCAAGCCCTTCTTCTCAATGATATCGTCCACACTGGCCAAATCCTCGATCATGGTTTCGAATACGGTCTTGGCGATCTTGCCGGAGATGGTGTTGTCTTCTATGCGGGCAATCAGGGTGGCGAGTCGGTCTGCCGCTATGGGCGACTCGCTGATTTCCAGGTTGTTTTTGTTCAGCAGTGCCTGCAGGTCACCGCTAACCCAATTGGCGGCGAGTTGTACAGCGCCGCTTTGATCAGCGACAGTTTCAAAATACTCGGCCATCTCCCGAGTGCTGGTTAATACAGCGGCGTCAAACTCGCTAAGCCCATACTCTTGCACAAAGCGCGCTTTCCTGGCGTCCGGTAACTCCGGCAACTCGGCCCGGACCGATTCGATGTAGGCGTCATCGATTACCACCGGCAAGAGATCCGGTTCAGGGAAATAGCGGTAGTCATTGGCGACTTCCTTGCTACGCATGGAAGTGGTGATATCTTTGTCGGCATCGTAGCGCCTGGTTTCCTGCACGACTCTGCCGCCATCTTCGATGAGTTCCTGTTGTCTTTGAATTTCTGAGTTGATGGCCTTCTCGACGAAGCGAAACGAATTGATATTCTTGATTTCTGTTCGAGTGCCCAGCTCAGTCTCACCCCTAGCACGAATCGACACGTTCACATCGCAGCGCATGGAACCCTGCGCCATGATGGCATCGGAAATGTCCAGGTAGCGGACGATCGAATGTAATTTTTTCAGGTAGGCGACGGCTTCCTCCGCGTTTTTGATTTCGGGCTCGGATACAATTTCGAGAAGCGGTTCTCCAGCCCGGTTGAGATCGATACCGGACATGCCGTGGAATTCCTCATGCAGAGACTTGCCGGCGTTTTCCTCGATATGTGCTCGGGTGACACCGATTACTCTCTCGCTGCCGTCTTGCAGGAAAATCTTGAGAGAACCTTTGCCTACCACGGGAAAATCCAACTGTGTGACCTGGTAGCCCTTCGGTAGATCGGGGTAGAAATAGTTCTTGCGATCGAACACCGAGCGCTTGCCAATTTCCGCGCCGATGGCAAGGCCGAAACGCACCGCCATTTTCAGCGCCTCTGCATTAAATACCGGCAGAGTACCCGGTAGGGCAAGATCGAAAATATTCGCCTGGGTATTTGGATCCGCACCGAATTCAGATGTGGTGCCGGAGAATAATTTTGACTTCGTGGACAGTGAAGCGTGAACCTCGAGGCCGATGACTGGCTCCCATTCCATAGTCAGCCCTCCTGTGAGAACGAGGCAGGTTTCTTGCGGTGCCAGTCGGTGGCTTGCTGGAACTGATGGGCCACGTTCAAGACTCTGGCTTCGGCAAAGTCGCTACCCACCAGGTGCATGCCCACTGGAAGACCTTGCGCCAGGCCGGCAGGGATGGAGATGCCGGGTAGCCCGGCTAGATTGACGGCGATGGTGTAGATGTCTTCCAGATACATAGCCACCGGGTCGGTCTTGGCTCCCAGTTCGAATGCAGTATGGGGTGAAGTTGGGCCGACAATCACATCCACTTCCTGGAAGGCTTCGTCGAAGTCATTCTTTATGAGGCGTCTGATCTTTTGCGCCTTTTTATAATAGGCGTCGTAGTATCCGGCTGACAGGGCATAGGTGCCTACCATGATGCGGCGTTTCACCTCGTCGCCGAATCCTTCACTGCGAGTACGTTTGTACATGTCTTCAAGATCGACAGGATTCTCACAGCGATAGCCGTAACGCACGCCGTCGTAACGAGACAGGTTTGCCGAAGCCTCGGCAGGCGCCACTACATAGTAGGCGCTGACCGACAAATGGTTGTTGGGTAGATCCACCTCTTTTAGGGTGGCGCCCAGCTGCTCATATTCTTTCAGTGCTGCACGGATTGCCTGCTCGACTTCTGCACTTAGCCCTTCGGCGAAGTGCTGTTTTGGGATGCCTATTCTCAATCCCTCGAGTGGGTCATTCAGCGTGGCCGTATAGTCTTCGACTGGCTTGTCGATGCTGGTGGAATCCCTGCTGTCCAGACCAGCCATGGTATTGGTCATCAGCGCGGCATCCTCGGCGCTCTTGCACAAGGTGCCGGCCTGGTCGAGGCTGGAGGCGAAGGCAATCATGCCCCAGCGCGAGACGCGACCGTAGCTGGGCTTAAAACCGGTAATGCCACAGAAGGCGGCGGGTTGACGAATCGAGCCTCCGGTATCGGTACCGGTTGCCATGGCACACAGGTCGGCGGCGACCGCAGCGGCTGAGCCTCCAGAGGAGCCACCTGGCACTCTTTTCGTGTCCCAGGGATTCTTGACTGGTCCGAAGTAACTCGTTTCATTGGATGAACCCATGGCGAACTCATCCATATTGGTCTTGCCCAGCATCACTGCACCGGCTGTATTGAATTTCTCAACTACCGTGGCGTTATAAGGAGCTACGAAATTGCTCAACATGTGGGAGCCGCAGGTGGTAGTCACGCCATTCGTACAAAAAATATCTTTGTGGGCCAGCGGAATTCCCAGCAAGGGTGAGTTGTCACCAGCCGCGCGTTTTTCATCTGCCGCTTGCGCCTGCTCCAGTGCAGAATCTTCGCACACCGTTATAAAGGCATTGAGCACGTCATTATGCGCAGCGATACGAGCCAGATATGCGTGTGTCAGCTCGACACTGGAAATGTCGCCGGCGGCAAGCGAGGTGGATAATTCGGCGACAGTCTTTTCAATCATGGGGATTCAGGTTCATTACTCAAATCAGTAGCTTTTCTTGCGGGATCCTATTCAATTACCTTCGGCACCAGGTATAGACCATCCTGAGCTTCCGGCGCCAGGGTTTGTAGCTCGTCCCGGTGGTTTGTTTCGGTGACTCTGTCGGCACGCAGTCGCTGTGCCACGTCCAACGGGTGCGCCAGGGGTTCGACAGCATCAGTATCCACGGACTGCATCTGGTCGATCAGCGCCAGTATGTCGGTGATGCGTTTGGTCACTTCATCCGCCTCTGCCTCATTGATATGCAGACGTGCCAGATGTGCGATCTTTTCTACTTCAGACTTGTCAAAGGCCACTCGAAAACTCCAGAAAAACCAGTGCCAGGAAGGAATGGGTGCTGGACTCAAGCTGGGTCAACTATTTACGACCTGCCCCTTGCTCTAACTGGTTGCCATTGCTAGAGTGCGCCTATTCGCGAGAACGCAGGATTATACTTGAAAATCCTCTACTTAGGTCAAACTTAGTGTAAATCTCGCGGTCTAATGCTGTAGGAGATTCCATCAGCCAGAACCGATCCTTTAAAGGCATACAACAAACCTTTGCATACGCTAAATCATTAGGCGTACTTGCCGCCTTAACAAGAATGGCCATCGGGATTGGAATCTTAAATTGAGGAACGCGAAAATCCATGTTTAAAAAAATTCGGGGAATGTTCTCCAATGACCTATCAATTGATTTAGGGACGGCGAACACGCTCATCTACGTGCGCGAAGAAGGCATCGTGCTTAATGAACCTTCTGTCGTCGCTATTCGAACCCACAATGGCCAGAAAACCGTAACCGCAGTCGGTTCTGACGCCAAGCGGATGCTGGGTAGAACGCCAGGTAATATCACCGCCATCCGCCCGCTTAAGGACGGCGTCATCGCCGATTTTCAGGTGACAGAGAAAATGTTGCAGCACTTTATTAACAAGGTGCACGAGGACAGCTTCTTTCCACCGAGCCCGCGGGTTCTGGTGTGTGTCCCCTGCAAATCGACCCAGGTTGAACGACGTGCCATCCGTGAATCGGTGGCCAGCGCCGGAGCCCGGGATGTGCGTCTCATAGAGGAACCCATGGCGGCCGCCATCGGTGCCGGATTGCCGGTAGAGCAAGCCAGCGGCTCGATGGTAGTCGATATCGGTGGTGGCACTACGGAAATTGCCATCATCTCGCTGAATGGTGTGGTGTATTCTGAATCGGTGCGGGTCGGGGGAGATCGTTTCGATGAGGCCATTACTACCCATGTACGCCGCAACTATGGCAGCCTGATCGGTGACGCCACAGCGGAGCGCATCAAGAAGGAAATCGGCTGTGCCTACGTGGGTTCATCCAGCGAGATCCGGGAGATCGACGTGCGTGGCCGCAACCTGGCAGAGGGTGTGCCCCGCAGCTTTACCCTGAACGGTGACGAGATACTCGAATCTCTGCAGGAAACGCTTTCCGCTATAGTGCAGGCAGTCAAGAGTGCGCTGGAACAGTCACCACCGGAGCTTGCCTCCGATATCGCCGAGTCCGGGATGGTGCTGACAGGTGGTGGTGCCTTGCTCAAGGATATGGATAAACTACTTTCCGAGGAGACTGGATTACCGGTAATCGTGGCTGATGACCCCTTGTCCTGTGTGGCCCGAGGCGGCGGTAAGGCAATGGAAATGATAGATACCCACGATATCGATCTCCTGACCCTGGAATAGGCCGGGAATCGATCGGAAGCGGCCCATTTACGCCGCTTGGAGCAGAAACACTAATTTCTGCTCTGCAAACCTGAGGCAGTCTAGCCATCGACAAGATTCTCTTCATAAAAGGCGTTGCGCTTGAATACCGGGCACTCGCCTTCCTCCTGTTATCAGTCTGTATCATGTTCGCTGATGGCCGTTTCGGCTATCTGGAAAAAATGCGCTTCGGCCTGGGTTACGCGACGACCCCTGTCTATTGGATAGCCGATATTCCCACCCGCATGTCCTTTTGGATCGACGATGTGTTTGTCTCTCGCACGGATCTGCTGGAGGATAATGAGCAGCTGCGTGAGGAATTGCTGGTTGCCCAACAGGAACTACAGCTACTGGAAAGTATTGCCAGTGAAAACAATCGGCTGTTGGAGCTCAATGAAGCGTCTCAGGTGATCGAAGAAGATGTGATGCCGGCCGAGATCATCAATGTATCGCCAGATCCTTATTCCAAGCGGGTGCTGATTAATAAGGGTGCCAGCGACGCTGTGTTTCTTGGACAACCGCTGTTAGACGCGAATGGGCTCATGGGCCAGGTAGATGAAGTGCTGCCCTACACCAGTTGGGTGTTGTTGATCACCGATTCCCATCATGTCATTCCGGTTGAGGTTAATCGCAACGGGGAGCGGGCACTGGCCCGTGGCAGCCGCACGACTTCCACGGAATTGGAACTTCAATTTGTTACCCAGACCCAGGACATGATGGCGGGAGACCTGTTGGTGAGTTCCGGTATGGGTCAGGTCTATCCCAAGAATTACCCGGTGGCGGAGATCATCAGCGTTTTTTCTGATCCTGGTCAGGATTTTGCCACCGTCAAGGCACGGCCGAAGGCGCAGATGGCCAGTACCCGTCATGTCATGCTGGTCTTTGCCAGCGATGAACCGGAAGACGCTGCGCCCGACGCTTTGGCACAGCCGGTAGTCGAGGAGCAGCAGGAGTAGCCATGCAGCAAGAGTCGCACGCGACCTGGGTGATTTTTCTCAGCTTCTTTATTGCCTACCTGCTGGCGATAGTGCCATTTCCAGAATGGGCCATGAATTACCGCCCGGAATGGGTGCCCATGGTGCTCATTTACTGGGTGATGGCGCTGCCGTATCGCATCGGTATCGGGTCGGCCTGGTGTGCAGGACTGATGCTGGACATATTGGAAGGTTCGGTGCTGGGGCTGAATTCCATGGCGCTGGTCATCATCGCTTATGTGACTCTGAGTCTGCACTTGCGGCTGCGTATGTTCTCTTCACTACAACAGGCTGGCCTGGTGCTGGCCCTGGTGGGGCTTAGCCTGATGTTGAGCAATTGGTTACAGATCATGACCGGGCAGAGCGTTGCTTCCAATCTGATGTTTCTGATGGCGGCACTAACCAGCGCTGTCATCTGGCCATCCCTGTTTCAATTATTGAGACAAATACGCCGCAGTTTCGATGTCCATTAGGCGCACCTAGTGCGGCGATCCATGTCGACGTCTCAACTTATCCTTGCTTCGGCATCAACCCGTCGGCAACAACTGCTCACCCAGCTAGGGGTTGGCTTCAACGTTGCTGCACAGCACATCGACGAGACAAAACACCCCGAGGAAACCCCTGTCGATTACGCCTGCCGCATGGCGGTTGAAAAAGCCCGGTCTGCATTGCACACACTTCTCGCAGAAGATGCATCGGTCGTGCTGGCTGCCGATACCATCGTGCTTTGTGAGGGAGAGGTACTTGGAAAACCGGCCAATAAGGCAGCGGCACTGAGTATGCTGTCGACGCTCTCGGCAAAGTCGCACTGGGTTCTGTCTGCTGTTGCGGTAGCTAATCACCAGCGTGAAAGCTTGCTCTACTCCGACACTCTGGTTGAGTTCCGCCGCATCGATACGACAGAGGCGGCGCGATACTGGGACACCGGTGAGCCCGCCGGAAAGGCAGGCAGTTACGCTATCCAGGGCTTCGGCGCGGCATTTGTGAAAAGTATTAGTGGCAGTTACAGTGGGGTGATGGGACTGCCGTTGTTTGAGACAGCACAATTACTGGCCGGGTTTGGCGTAGCAACCTGGCAGGCTGAGTTGGAGTGTGCTCTTGAGTGAAGAAATACTGATTAATATCACGCTCATGGAAACCCGCGTCGCCTTAATTGAAAATGGATTGCTGCAGGAAATCTTCATCGAACGTCATAACAAGCGTGGCTACGTTGGCGATATTTTTCAGGGCAAGGTAGTGCGCGTCATGCCGGGCATGGAAGCAGCGTTTGTCGATATCGGACTGGAGAAAGCCGCGTTTATCCATGTCTCGGACATGGCTCTACTCGGTGCGGATGGATTCGAGAACAGGAACACCGAACGCAAATCCGTCCAGGAATTACTGCGTGAAGGTCAATCCCTGGTGGTGCAGGTAGCCAAGGATGCCATCAGCACTAAGGGTGCTCGATTAACCACGCATCTTACTTTGCCATCTCGAAATCTGGTGTATTTGCCACGCAGCCATCACCTGGGCATTTCGCAGCGCCTGCAAGACGAAGCAGCGAGGGAACGCTTGTTAGGACAGTTGCGTGCCTGCCTGGAGCAGGAAGAACTGCAGAACCAGGGTGGTTTTATCATACGTACCGCGGCAGAAGGCGCGACGGTCGAGGAATTCCTGGAAGATGTCAGATTTCTGAAGCGTCTGTGGGATAAGGTCGACGAACGCATTGGGCGGGGAGATGGTATAAATCGAGTTTATCGAGAAGTGCCGCTATACATCAGGACAGTACGGGATCTGATCACCCCTGACGTGGAGAAGATCCGCATCGATAACAGGGAGTCTCTCCAGGAGATAAACCAGTTCCTGGAAGATTTTATACCGGAGCTGAAGGCGAGCGTCGAATACTATGAAGGCGATCGTCCGGTCTTCGATCTTTATGGCTTGGAAGATGAAATCAACAAGGTGCTGGCCAGGCAGGTGAAGCTTAAGTCCGGGGGTGATCTAATCATCGACCAGACCGAAGCCATGACCACGATCGATGTGAATACCGGTGGATTCCTTGGTAGCCGCAATCATGCTGAAACCGTATTGAAGACTAATCTTGAAGCGGCTACTGCAATAGCCCGCCAACTCCGCGTAAGAAACCTCGGCGGTATCATCATCGTCGATTTCATCGACATGCAGGATGTTGAACACCAACGTCAGGTAGAGCGCACTTTTCTTAAGGCGCTGGAAGGGGACCATGCTCGCAATACCCTAACCGGAATCTCACAACTGGGTCTCATCGAGATGACACGCAAGCGAACCCGGGAAAGCCTCGGCCAGATACTAAACAGCCACTGCCCGCTGTGTGAGGGCCGCGGAATGCTGAAATCCGCCGAAACGGTGTGTTACGAGATATTCCGGGAAATTTTGCGAACCGTGAGAGCTTATGAAAATGATGTGTTACTGGTGATGGCCTCGCAGGTGGTAGTGGATCGACTATTGGATGAGGAGTCTGACACCCTCGCCGAATTGGAAGATATAGTGGGCAAGACGGTCAAATTAGAAGTGGAACCTATGTATACTCAGGAGCAATTCGACGTAGTTCTTAACTAGCTTCGAGTCGCTTTCAGTTCCAGTTCAGGAAGCCTGCGCTATACCAATAATCCCGGTTTTAGGCCTTTTGCTCTTAGTGGTCTAGGGAATCAACCCCGAAGAGTGGGAGCGATACGTTACGATGTTTGCCAAGATATTCAAGCGCCTATACCAACAGTTGCTATTGTTGGTGGTGGTGTCGTTGATATTGATTGCCGCCTACGTCAGTGCTGGTCGCCAGTTCATGCCGGCCGTGTCCGGTTATACCGGATTCTTCGAAGAACAAATCTATGAATTGACTGGTGTTCCGGTCAGCATTCAATCGCTCACCGGCAGTTTTGAAGGATTCAATCCTTCGATTCGGATTAATGGCCTGCACTTGCTGGTAGGGAATGAGCCCCAGCTCCTCTCCGAGGCCAGTGCATTGGAGTTCGAGAGCGCCTCTGTGAGCGTCGATATACCACGCAGCATCTGGCAGCGTCGCTGGGTGTTGGACGACTTCGTTATCGAGACCCTTGAGATTGATGTCGAGCAGACTGCAGAAGGAATCTGGCAACTCAGCGGCATGAGCCTTGGCGGGGCTGAGAATGCCAGTGTTGATAATTTGTTCCAGACTTTTCAGCGTATCGCCACTCTGAATCTTCGCAATGTAACAATCAACGTCCAGACCAACACGGGTAACAGCTTCACGCTGGGGAACGGTTCGGCAACTATTCAGAATCTCGGCCAGTCTCACTTTTTACACATCAATGCTAATCTTCAGCAGAGTAGTGAGCAGATCGCCTTCTCATTTGAAATCGAAGGTGATGAGCTGGCAGACATCGATGGTCAGATCCATATCGATATCCCGGAATCGGATTATTCGGCATTGTTAAGTGGTCAGCAGATTGCCGGATACAGCGTGGAGGAGCTGGTCGGCGGTGGTGGATTCTGGCTGACGCTGCGGGAGGGGCGGATCGCACGAGGGGTCACCGATGTAGAAATCGATAGCGTCACACTCCTCACCGAGCAGTTGCCTGCAATTACCTTGCAAAACATCAGCGGCATTGCCAGTGTTGATCGCGATCTCGAAGCTGATTCCTGGGAGCTCGCCATGTCAGATATGTCGATCACCTGGGAGGACCATTTCTGGCGACCCTTTAATCTCTATATCAAGCTGCAGCCCGATGTCAGCCTGACGGCGAGGGCGGACAATATAGACCTGGCACTGGTGTCTGAATTTGCTGCCAGCAGCGGCTATCTGGGCAGTGATGCCCAGCAGCAGATTCAACTGTATTCGCCGGACGGAGCACTGGAAAATTTCAGCCTCTATTACCCTTTCGCCGGAGCCGCAAACCAGCACCTGTTAGTAAAGAGCAACTTGGCCGGCGCTGAGGTGGGCTCGGTGCGTGGCTCGCCGAACATGTGGGGCATCAACGGCTACGTCGAGGTGGACTATGACAATGACAGTCGGCAGGCACTCGGGCTTGCAGAAATAGAATCCAATGAATTCAGCATCAACATTCCCAGTCTCTTTACCGACGTGTGGGATTACAGTTTTGTAAATGGCAGCCTGGGTTTTCGTGTCGATCTTAGCAACGGGCAGGAAGTTAAACTGGTCAGCAGTATCATCGTTGCTGAATCGGACGCTGTGGACGCTCGCACCCAATTTACATCGACTGTCCACAGTTATCCCGATGGTGAGCGTGACGCCCGCCTGGAGTTGCTGGTCGGAGCGCAGCGAGTCGATGCGGAACAGAAATCGCTGTACCTGCCTGACGGACCCAATATCGCAGATAGTCTGCGTGCCAGTATGGAATGGCTCGATGACGCAATCCAGGACGGCGACGTGTATGACAGCGGCGTGATTTTTCGCGGCTCTACGATTCGCGGATCAGACCCGGTAACCAAGACCTTCCAGAGTTTTTATCGGGTCGAGAATGGAGTGGTGAACTTCAGTGAGGAATGGCCGCAACTGGAGGAGTTGTCTGCCTATGTCGTCACCGACGATAACAACATCGATATCGAGGCTTTCGGTGGTAGCAGCCTTGGTCTCGAAATAGAGTCGGTAAGCGGTGAGATCCGTCGTGACGAGTCGGATGCGAACTGGCTGACATTGAGCGGAAACGTTGCCGGACTCACTTCCCAAGCTCTGGACTACTTGCAACAGGCACCCCTGGGGCAGGGGCTGAAGGACACTTTCGCCAGTTGGCAGGCGGAGGGGGAGTTCGTTGCAGATATCGAAGTTGCAGTGCCGCTCAATCGGCCGGAGAACGATACAGCAGTCAGGCTCGACATCGCCGTTACTGACAACAAGATCTCGATCCCTGATTATGCACTGGAGGTGGCTCAGCTTTCCGGCCCGATAATCTTCGATACCAAATTGGGGTTGGAAGAGAGCAATCTCAGTGGTCAGTTATTCGATGGACCGGTTGAACTTACTATCTCATCACAGTTGATAGATGGTGGAAGGGGTGAGATAGCGACCATCCTGGTAGATGCTGACGGCATTTCCAGTCCAGAGGAGTTAGCCGAGTGGCCGTTACAGAGCGGTTTCGTGCGGGATTTGCTTGCCCGGGCAGCCGGTGAAATTGATTTTCATGCCAGTTTAAGCATCGACCAACGCGACACTGCTGAGGTGCGCAACAAGCTGGTGATCGAAAGCGATCTCATGGGTGCGAGCCTGGTTCTGCCGACACCGTTTAACAAATCGACCTCTTCCAGCTTACCGTTACATGTAGAACTGGAATTTGGCGAGCAACAGGGTGTCTCTGGAAACCTGGGTTCGGTGCTGGCATTCGATCTGGCGCTGCTGGGCGGCGTGGTAGTGGATGGTGTGGTGTATGTGGGTGAGGGCGCCCCAGATCCTGCCACGCTGGGCGATTCTGAAACCGAGGGACTGGTAATTGTCGGTGAGCTGAATCACTTCGAACTGGAACAATGGACCGATTTCTTCAGCGGGATAACTTCCGTGGAAAACCCAGCGCAGGGTTTCGCCAACAATGTGGCATTCGTCGATGTCATGATCGACAATTTTGTCTTCTACGACCAGCAGCTGGCAGATGTTGCCATGCGAATAGAACCAGACGAGATCGACCAGGGGTGGCTGACCAAGTTAAACAGTGACTCGCTTGCCGGGTGGGTAACGATTCCCTACGACAGTACAGATTATTTGGACCTCGACTTCGAGTACCTGCGGTTGCCCGGCGATGATGAGGAAACTCTTAACGATACTGCTGACTCCCTTGCTACACCGGGTGCACTAGAGGAACAAGAACGCATCGATGTGCTGGCTAATATAGATCCCAGCGAACTGCCACGCATGCACTTTGCCACCGGTGAGCTCTCTATCGGCTCCCTATACTATGGTAGTTGGCAGTTTACACTCGATCCCACAGCTGGTGGTGCGGAAGTCAACGATCTGGTGTTCGATTTCAGGGGATTGCGAGTCGGCATGGAAGGACCTTTCGTCGACGGAGGAGAGATCGATGAATATGCTGCTGGTTTCGCGCCGCGCTTTAATTGGAGCTTCGATGGTGAGCAGCATCGCAGCGAGCTGAGAGGCATTCTGTATGCCGATGACATGGCCGATTTCTTAACAGCCAATGGCTTTGCTGCCAGCCTGGAGAGTAATAACGCGATATTTTTTACCGACATCAACTGGCCCGGAACGCCGGCATTCTTTGCTGCCTCGAATCTAAGCGGCGAAATCGACCTGGAGATCGAAGATGGCCGATTTCTACAGGGTTCGGACAGTAGCGGCGCGCTGAAGCTGATCAGCATTATTAATTTCGACGCGCTGATGCGCCGGTTGCGATTCAGTGATGACCTGCTGCGCAGTGGGCTTGCCTACGACGAAATATCCGCGCAAGTAAATCTGCAGGACGGCCTGGTGAATATCGAGGACCAGCTGGTCATTTCTGGTCCTTCCAGTCTGTATCAGATAACCGGGGAGATCGACCTGGCAGAAGAGACCATTCTTGGCGAGATGTTCGTGACGCTTCCGATCAGCGACAATATTCCATGGCTGGGACTGCTTACTGCCAATATCCCGCTGGCTGTCGGGGCCTACCTGTTCGATCGTGTCTTCGGCGACCAGGTGGATAGTCTCACCAGCGCCGTGTATACACTGGAGGGACCCTGGGAAGGATTACAGCCGGAGTTCAAGCAGGCATTCGGCTCTCCGGAGTCGGAACTGGATAGCGACACCCCCCAGTAAGCCATGCTAAGCGCGACCCCAGCGACAAACGCTTGATTAGCGGATATCCTCGATGCGCGAATAAGGTAGGTACCACAAGTCCTTGTTGCCAAAGCCTCCAGCACGCTCCGAATCGAAGAAGAAATATTCGAAATCCGCCGAGAAAGCCGGACAGCGATCATGCTGGTCGGAGTTAATTTCCGGGCCCAGATTAAGCAGCTCACTCCAACTGCCATCATCGCCCCTGGTAGTGACATAGATATCCTCCATGCCAAAGCCTTCTTCCCGGGTGGTGGTGATATAGAGTGACTTGCCATCTTCCGAAGGCAGCGAATGGTGTTCGCCGGCTGCTGAATTTACGCTGGCACCCAGATTCTCCGCATCCTGCCAGACGCCGTCTACCCGTTCCGCCATCCAGATGTCGTTGCCGCCGAATCCTCCCGGTCGAGTCGAGGTCCAATAGGCAAGGTCCCAGTTCTCGCCGCTGAAATACAGGCAGTGGTCTGAGTCGGTTGAATTAAACGGGGCGCCCAGATTGCGCGGCTCGGTCCATTCTCCATCTACCAGGTCACTCACCCAGATATCGGTGGAACCGACGCCGCCCGGCCGATTGCTCATTATGTACAGCTCCTGTCCATCGGGGGAGAGCAGCGGTTCGACCTCCAGGTACTGTGAGGTGCTCACCGCATGGACGATCTCGGGTTCGGTCCAGGTGGTGCCTTGCCGATGGGTGACGCAAATATCGGAACCCACTGTTCCCTGCCGGTCGAAACAATTGAAGTACATGGTTTGACCATCAGGGGTAAAGGTGGGTTCGGCATCCCGCGCAGCGGTATTGATGACAGGGCCCATATTGATGGGTCCAGTAGCATTCTGGGCGTAGCCTGGTGGCGTCATGAAAACGCTGGCAATGAGCGGTGCAATGGAAAGAAGTGTCTTGATTTTCATAGTTGGCTCCCAGATGAGCCTGGCTTTCTGGTTCACTCCTACAATTCCTCGGTTACCACCGGTAGAATAATTGCCGAGGGATGCTGAGCATCGAAATAGATCGTATTGTTGGCAACTCTTGCCGGGGTGTTGGAATCATCTAATTCTGCGCCGTTGTTTGGATTCACTGCGAAGCGTGGGTAGTTGCTGGAGCTGATATGCACGCCAATACGGTGGCCTTTTTCAAAAGTCTGGGCTGTGCTCCACATATTGATATTCAGCTTCTCAATCTCTCCGGGATTGGCGAGGCTTACGTCAGCCGCATTTTGTCCGTCGCGGAAACGCATGCGAATCGGATAGTCCAGAATCAATGCCTGGTAACCGTCGGGATAGATATCAACCAGTTTTACAACGAAATCGGTATCCAATGCATCGGTGGATGCGAATAGTTCCATATCGATGTGGCCGGCGACAATGATGTCTTCTTCCAACACCGGTGTCTGGAAACGAAGATAGTCCTGTCGCTGGCCTATCTCACGCTGGTCTCTGGGACCGACATCTCTCCCTAGATTCTGTCCACCTACTGTGGGCACCGGGTTGGCAGGATCGAAACTATAGCTCAGAGAAGCTGCGTCGGCCGTAGGCGCACTGTTGGTTACCAAGCCGCCCGGTTGCAGATAGAAGCGGGTCTTGTCATGTGCCGGTGGCCAGTGATCGGCATGGATTACTCGATTTAACGGTGACGGCTTGTCTTTGCGTGCCGCAGCCATCATGTAGTAGCTGATGGGTGGTTCGTCCATGATGCCGTTGTCCTGGCCCTTCAGCCAGTAATCCCACCAGCGCAATTGCTGCTCAATATCGCCAGCGATCATGCCGCTGTTGGGATAGGCTAGGTCGCCTTGCAGGGCTCCGTGCCCGAATGCACCCATGAATAATTTCTGTTTCCCCCGGGCGGCCGTATTACCATCGTTCTGCAAATACAGAAAGTTGTAGAGTGATCCCTCTGCGTAGATGTCATGCCAGCCACCCACGTTGTAGATAGGAATCTCTACGTTCTGGCGGTGAAACAGAAAGTCGGTATCAATCCACCCCTGGTCGAGAACCGCGCGCGCCTTGTAGGCTGCGATACGCTTTTCGTTGATACCCTGTCCCCTGAGCCAACCGCCGGAATGGCTTTCCTTAAACACGCCACCAACAAAACGGGAGCGATAAAACAGGCTGTCCGGTGCCACTGTCACATAGGCGGCAGTTAAATGGGGTGGTGCCGACGCGGCTGCCAGGTTTGAGGTAATGCCTGGTGCCGAAGTACCAAATATGCCGATTTTTCCATTGCTCCATGACTGATCTGCAATCCACTCAACCGCGTCATAGCCATCGGGTATATCGACTTCGAAGGGCTGGTCCATGCCTTCCGATTCGTATCGACCGCGCACGTCCTGGGAAACCAGTGCGTAGCCATTATCGTTATAGACTGCGGCACTTCGATCGGCACCGTTTTTGTTGTAGGGTGTGCGCGTTAGAACCACGGGCCACGGACCCTCGCCTTCGGGCAGATAGAGATTGGTTGCCAGTTTGACACCATCTCGCATCGGGACCATGACTTCCTGTTTATTCGCTTCCTGGGCGATTGACACAGGAAAAATGATGGCAAAAGCCAACAATGCAATGTAATTGACAATCTGATTTTTCTGTTTCATGACTGCTCCTGATGCAAGTCAGAGTAGCTTGCTACTCGAATCCGGTTCCAAATTATTAGTGGACTACAGGTACCTTAATGCAATGTGAGCAAGAGTTGAAGCTGTCTTCAGGTTTGCAGCACAAAGATGTACCACGAATCGCCGATAGTAATTAAACTAAGCCACAAATCAGCGGTCACCTAAACAAACGGGAGGATGGGAAGATGCAAAATCGATACTCAATTAGGCGCTTACTTGAAATTTTGCTGGTCTCATTTTTACTAGCATTCCCGGGAGGCACTCCATTAGCCCAAACCTCGCACGATGTCACTGCCACAATGATTGATAACTGGATGAGCGAGCTGTCCAATTGGGGCCGTTGGGGAGATGACGATCAACTGGGTGCGCTGAACCTGATTACTCCTGAGAAACGCATTGCAGCGGCACGGCTGGTACGAACCGGAGTCTCGGTTTCACTCGCACATAATTACTCAGTAGATTCGAGTCTCGGTTCGCCACGTCCATTCGATCAGGAAATTTCCACGCTCGATACGCCGGGGGAATATGTTATGGAACGAGTTTCCTTTTCGTATCATGGTAATATTCTCAGTCACCTCGACTCCCTCTGTCATGTGTTATACGAGGGCAAGATGTATAACGGCTATAGCAAAGATGAAATCGATGCCGAGGGTTGCCACCAACTAGCTATAACCGATGTGAAACAGGGCATCCTCACGCGAGGGATTCTTATGGATATTCCCCGCCTGAAGGGTGTGGACTACCTACCTCCTGGAACCCCTGTCTATGTTGAAGATCTGGAGGCCTGGGAACAACAGGCGGGTATACGAGTGGGTTCGGGTGACGTGATTTTTGTCCGCACCGGGCGCTGGTCTACCCCTGAGGGTGCCGGGCAGGGATCAGCCGGCCTACATGCTTCCGTAGCACCCTGGTTAAAAGAACGTGATGTTGCAATGGTGGGTGGAGACTATGCCAACGATGCAATGCCTTCCGGTGTTGAGGGGAATTTCCTACCCATACACCAACTGACCATCGTCGCCCTGGGGGTAAGGCTGTTCGATAACCTGGATCTTGAGGCATTAGCGGAAGAGGCGGCCAGGCAGAACCGTTGGGAATTTATGCTGACGGCAGCGCCGATTCCTGTAGAAGGCGGGGCGGGATCTCCGCTGAACCCTATTGCAACTTTTTAGTAAAAGGAGCGGGCAGTGAGCTGTTTTTATCGAATTGTATTTGCGGTATTCACAATGTTCAGTTCCGTGGTCTTCGCGGCAGAACAAAATCAGCAAACCTTGCTGATCCACGCTGGAAATCTTCTAGCCGTTCCCGGCGAGGCACCTGTACAGCGGCAATCCATTATCGTGCGTGGCAATCTTATCGATTCAGTAGTGGACGGATATGTCGATCCGGCATCCCTGGGTGGAGAGGTTCAGCTCGTCGATTTATCTGACAAGTTTGTGCTGCCAGGCCTTATCGATGCGCATGTACACCTGCTGAGTGAGATCACGCCGGAAGGGCGCAACGATGCCCTGTACATTACTACTTCGATGGAAGCCATGCGTGGCGTTTACTATGCCGGGATAACACTCGATGCCGGATTCACCACGGTGCGGGATCTCGGCGGAGACCCGGAAGCTATCTATGCGCTGCGCGATGCGATTAACCAGGGCTTGATTGACGGTCCGACGATTTTGGCGGCGGGCAGTGCGCTGGCCGCGACCGGAGGTCATGGAGATGTCGATGGCTATAAACCTGAACTACTCGAGCTTTGGACACCAGAGACCATCTGTGATGGAGCTGTCGAATGTCGGGCTGTCACCCGGCAGACAATTAAGTTTGGTGCCGACTGGATCAAAATTACTGCCACCGGTGGAGTACTGTCGGATACTTCAACCGGTTTAGGTCAGCAGATGACCGATGACGAACTGCAGGAGATCGTCGCGACAGCTCACAACCTGGGAATAAAGGTTGCGGCTCACGCGCACGGTGCGGATGGAATCAATGCTGCCCTGCGGGCAGGCGTGGATAGTATCGATCATGGGACTTATCTCGACGATGAATCGATCGAGTTATTCAAGCGAACCGGTGCCTATCTGGTGCCTACCCTGATGCCAGGTGTCAAGTTACCAGAATCCATGGAAGGTAATCCGTTTTTTACCGACGACATAAAAGAGAAGGCCTATGCCGCCGGTGCTGCCGCGGCAGGAAATATTGGCCGCGCCTACCAGGCGGGGGTCAACATAGCCTTCGGAACTGATTCGGCTGTGACACCACATGGCCTGAATGGCGAGGAATTCGCACTTATGGTGCAAGTGGGATTCTCAGAGATGGACGCCATCTATGCAGCTACCATTGGTGCCTCAACGCTGCTCTCTAAATACGAACAAATTGGCAGTATCGAAGGGGGTAAACTGGCGGACATCATAGCTACCGACAACAGTCCTCTAAGCGACATAACTGAATTGGAAAATGTCACTACGGTGATCAAGGGCGGCAAACTGATCAAGTCCTTATAATCACCGCCAACAATAGACAACGAGAGAAGCAGAGATGACCAGCAGGGTAGCCGCGATTCAGATGGTCAGTAGTGCGGATGTCGATGAGAATCTGACCGTAGCCGGCCGGCTCATCACCGCAGCAGCCGGACAGGGAGCTGAACTGGTTTTACTGCCCGAGGTTTTCGCAGTCCTCGAAGGCGGCCCCATGCGCCAGTACGGAGAAGTCGAGGGTTCGGGAAAGATACAGGATTTCTTGTCAGAACAAGCCCTCTGTAACAAGCTCATGGTTGTCGGGGGCACCATACCACTGATTTCCCGCCCGGCAGGAACTACCACGGACAATCCGGACATAATCGAAGACGAGCGGGTTCGGCCTGCCTGCCTGGTATTCGACGCCGCAGGGAAACAGATTGCCCGCTATGACAAGATGCATCTGTTTGATGTGACGGTAGATGACAGGCAGGCGAAGTACTCAGAATCCCGCAGCTTTGAAGCCGGAACCGAAGTCGTCTGCCTGGATACGGCCCTGGGTGTTCTCGGGCTGACCGTCTGCTATGACCTGCGTTTTCCTGAGCTGTATCGGGAACTCTTCCGGCGCGGAGCTGAGATTGTGACGGTACCGGCAGCCTTCACAGTGGTAACGGGAGCTGCCCACTGGGAGAGCCTGCTGCGGGCACGGGCTATCGAGAACCAGTGCTACCTCATCGCCGCCGGACAGGGCGGCAGGCACAACGAAAAACGGCAGACCTGGGGTCATTCTATGATCATAAGCCCGTGGGGATCGATATTGTCTCAAGTCGATGAAGGTGAGGGAATTGCTCTTGCCGAGATAGATATGGATTACCTGAAGGAAATCAGAATCCGTATGCCCATACGCGAACAGCAAAAGCTGTAGATGGCCCATCTGCTTGCTCGATTTGAGCCATATCATTTATGATGCCTCGTCCTCTAACCAGTAGTCGGTATCTCACCATTAATAAGAGTCTCCTGAGTAATCTCATCGCCGCAGGCCTGCTGGTGCTAGGCGTATTCATAGACAGTCCTTATCAGGATTATGTGCTGAATACCGGCCTGTTTGCGCTCTCCGGGGGCATCACCAACTGGTTAGCAGTACACATGCTGTTCGAACCGGTGCCGTTTCTCTACGGTTCCGGGGTAATTCCTTTGCGCTTTGAGGAATTCAAGCTTGGTATCAGGAAACTGATAATGGATCAATTCTTTAATCATGCTGACCTGGACGTGTTTTTTCACAGCACCTCAGAGACTTCTGATAAGCTGAGTGCTTCCCTAAAACAGGCCATCGATGGCCTGGACCTGGATGAAGCTTTTGAATCCTTGCTGGATATCATCATGGCATCTTCCTTCAGCAGCATGCTGGGTATGCTCGGAGGGCGGGATGCTCTCAATCCCCTAAAGTCGCCCTTCGTGGAGAAGATGCGCGAGTTTATTAAGGACCAGTTTGCCGACTCTGGATTCCAGGAGCAGATTCAGGCCGCACTAAAGACGGCACTGGATGACGAGGCGATCCACGCCAGACTGGAAAGCCTGATCGACGAGCGCCTTAAGCAGATGACTCCCCAGATGGTGAAGGAGATAATCCAGGAAATGATCCGCAAGCACCTCGGCTGGTTGGTGGTATGGGGCTGTGCATTCGGGGGCCTGATTGGCCTGATCGTCGCTGTAGTGAGCGATTTACAGAGCTGATATTGCCATATATTGGCCATTTTTTGATCAAATACACCTAGGAACCCACCTTATTAATGGAATTTCCATTCAATTAACAAAAATATTCGGTTCAGTGGATGTAAATCCAAAATGACTGTAATACAATAGCGCGCGTTCAAAAATGGGGGTCAAAAATCCACTGCCTGGCAGTGTTTTTTTTTGGATTTTCTGAATTTATAATCTTTAACAGAATTGAGTAAGTAAATATGGCACGACCAGTCGAATTCGATGAGAACAAAGTTTTAACCAGCGCAATGGAGCAGTTCTGGCGGGAAGGATACGAAGCAAGTTCGGTCCAGAAGCTTTTAGATTGCACTGGAATCAATAGAGGCACTCTCTATAACTCGTTTGGTGATAAGAACACATTTTTCAAATCGTGTGTAGATCAATACAACAGGCTTGTAGGGAAACAAATCGCCAATTCTTTAAAAAATGAGAAATTGCATGCATGGGATGCAATTACAGCCTACTTCGATGAGGCAGTAATCAATGTTTCCAACAAACACCGTAGTATGGGTTGCCTGTTGGTAAATTCATTGTGCGAAAGCATAAACTACGACAGAGACATGAAGAAAGTGGTAAGAGCTTCGCTGGCAAGCATTCGCAAAGCGCTGGTTTTACGACTGAAGGAAGCTCAGAAGAAAGGCAAACTGAAGAAAGGCATAAGTGTCGAGTTTGCTGCCGACGTGCTGATGAACTGCTTGCACGGTGTGCGGGTAAATTCTCGCGACGGCAAGAATAGCAAACAGCTGAGTGAATTGATCAGACACACAGTCGCATCACTGAAAAAGTAGTCAAATTCCACAGTTATAGTGGGAGTTGAATGATAAAACTCCACCCGGCAAAGACAGGGGAGGTTTCGGCCTCCCTTGTTATTTGTTTGTCGGAACAAGGTGTTAGCCCAGCTGGTTGCTTCTGACGCAATCGCTGATATACTCTGGCTTCGATTCAGTTTTTACGCACTTTAGAGTGTTACTTTTTGCGCATTTGCAAGTGCAAAAAAAGCAACGATAGAAGGTACGACGATGAAAAAGATTGCAGGTCGAAGATCAGCAGATGACGCCAAGATCGATTTAACACCGATGCTTGATGTGGTGTTTATCTTGTTAATTTTCTTCGTTGTTACTGCTACGTTTCTTTCAGAAACTGCCATTAGTGCAGCCAGTAGCGATAACAATGAAAACGAGCAGCCGCCTGAAGATGACGATAAGAAGAATATTCTTTTCGAGATTGGACCGAACAACGAAGTTATTTTGAATGGCAACCCCCGTCCCGTAATTGCCACTCAGATTCGAGCCAATATCGACCAGCTTAAGGCAGAAAACCCGGCTGCTTCGGTCATTATCCAACCGAACCCTGAATCTGATGTTTCGACCCTGGTTATGATCATGGATGCCGCCCGCCAGGCTGGCATGGCGAGTATCTCGATAGTCGAACCAAACTAGCCGTACAAACTGACGCAGTAGTAGAAACGCATCATCGAAAGATGGTGCGTTTTTCATTTCAGGTCAAGAAAGAACTACGACAATGAAAAACAGATGGGATCAGGCCACAGCGGAACTCTTTGCAGCCGGCACTGAATTGGGCCTGCGGGTCTATACGTCTAATCTTCTGGGGCAGGACCCGGACCTGGTGCTGCACGGGGGTGGTAACACGTCGGTAAAGACGACCCGGCAGTCCGTGTTTGGTGAGCCGAAGCCCGTGCTGTTTGTGAAAGGGTCCGGTTGGGACCTGCGCACCATAGAGGCAGCCGGATTTCCAGGTGTGCGAATGGATTACCTGCTAAAGCTCGGGCAGTTGCAAAGTCTGAGTGACAGCGAAATGATGCGGCAGTTGAGACTGGCATTGCTCGATCCCAGTGCCCCGACACCCTCCGTGGAAGCCATACTGCATGCGCTTATTCCTCATAAATACGTAGACCACAGTCACGCCGATGCAGTCGTGACTATCAGCAATTCTCCAGACGGAGAGGTTCTATTAAACGAAATCTACGGCGACGACGTGTTGATCCTGCCCTACGTCATGCCTGGTTTTGTCCTGGCCAGGCAGGTCGCCGAAGCAACTCAATCTCTGGACTGGTCGACAATCAAAGGTATAGTACTGCTGCACCACGGACTATTCACCTTCGATGATGATGCCAAAGTCAGTTACGACAATATGATTGACCTGGTAACCCGGGCCGAAGACTTCCTGTCCAGGTCAGCCAATGCTGCGCCACCCGCCGGCGCCAACAATCGGCTCGTTCGAGTGGATGCTTTGCAACTCAGCTCCCTGCGACAGGCGGCCGGCAAGCTGTTTGAGGGGCCGGTTCTGCTGCAGCTCGATACCTCCGAAGCGGCGGCAGGCTTTGCCAGCTTGCCAAATTGCGGAGATCTGGCGACGCGGGGGCCACTCACCCCCGACCATACCATTCATGCCAAGGCTTTCGCCGCGGTGCTCGGTGAATATCCGCTGGCAGGGCTGCGGGAATTCAAACAGAGTTACCAGGACTACTTTGCTACACACGCGCTGCCGCAACACAGCTGCCTGGATCACATGCCGCGCTATGCTGTCTGGGAGAACCGGGGTGTGTTGTACCTGGCGGCCAACCGCAAACGCCTGGATATCGTGCGGGACATCACCCGTCACACCCTGGCAGCGATTCAAAACGGTGAGGCACTGGGCGGATGGACAGCCCTGCCGCGCCAGGACCTGTTTGCTGTGGAGTACTGGGAACTGGAACAGGCCAAACTTAAATCCGCCGCTGTCAGAGTAGAATTTGAAGGCAAAGTGGCACTGGTTACAGGCGCTGCGTCGGGAATCGGCAGGGCTTGCGTGGAAGAATTCATGGCACGGGGTGCCGTAGTGATCGCCTTGGATATCGCGCCGGCTTTCGAGACATCGTTCAGCAACTCATCTGTCCTGGCGCTGCACTGTGATGTGACCGATAGTGAGGCTATCGCGGCAGCGGTGTTGCAGGGAGTAAGCAGCTTTGGTGGCATCGATATGCTGGTGAGCAATGCGGGAGTCTTTACCGAGAGCCAGACTATCGAATCCATGTCAGACGACAATTGGGATCGGTCCATGGCACTCAATCTGAGTTCTCACATGAAAGTCATGCGTGCTTGCCTGCCCATTCAGAAAAATGGTTTCGATCCATCTGTGGTGATTGTCGCCTCCAAGAATGTGCCCGCACCGGGCCCTGGAGCCGCCGCGTATTCCGCCGCCAAGGCAGGGCTGACTCAGATGGCGAGAGTCGCCGCACTGGAGCTCGGAGAGAGTGGTATTAGGGTAAATACAGTGCATCCGAATGCGGTGTATGACACGGCACTATGGACCGATGAAGTACTTGCCCGGCGTGCTGCGCACTACGGGTTGAGTGTTGATGAATACAAAACGGCCAACGTGCTGCAGCAGGAAGTTTCTTCTGCCGATGTCGCGACGGCCATTGCGTTGCTGGCTGGAACTTCATTCTCCAAGACCACCGGAGCACAGCTTCCCGTAGATTCTGGTAATGAGCGAGTCATTTAGTTGATTATTGACGGCAAACATTTACAGAGTATCTGGTATGAACGGTCAATCGATACGGTCTGCATCATCGATCAAACCCGGCTTCCTCACGAATTCGAAATCATCAGCCTGGACAGTCTTGAGGATGCCTGTGATGCGATTACCACTATGCAGGTACGCGGTGCTCCACTAATCGGAGTAACGGCTGCTTACGGTGTCTATCTCGCGCTGCGGGAAGATCCTCAGCTAATCGACAGTGCCATAAGAAGCTTGTTGGCGACACGCCCGACCGCGGTCAACCTGCAATGGGCACTACAACGGGCGGAAAAAGCGGTGCTTGGCTTACCGGCTGAGCAGCGCGCGGCGATGGCACTGCAAATGGCTCAGCTCATCGAGAAAGAAGACATCGCGGTCTGTGAAGCCATCGGTGAGCACGGTGTCGGGATATTGCAGGAGATATGGGAAGACAAGCGAGGGTGTCAAGACAGCTTGAATGTACTTACCCATTGCAATGCCGGGGCGCTGGCCACAGTCGATTGGGGCACGGCGCTGTCGGTGGTATACAAAAGCGTTGCCGCAGGAGTGCCAGTACATGTCTGGGTAGATGAGACCAGGCCGCGTAACCAGGGTGCTGCCCTAACTTGTTGGGAGCTGGGCCAGCAGGGAATTCCCCATACTCTGGTAGTCGACAATGCCGGAGGGCACTTGATGCAGCAGGGTGATGTGGACCTGTGTCTGGTGGGGAGTGACCGTACCACCCTGGATGGCGATGTCTGTAACAAGGTCGGCACCTATCTCAAGGCGCTGGCTGCCAGCGATAACGGAGTCCCTTTCTATGTCGCAGTTCCCGTCTCCAGCATCGATTTTTCTGCAAGCCAAGAGGCTATTCCAATCGAAGAACGCAGCGCTTCTGAGGTTAGTCATGTCAGTGGACTGGACGAGAACAGGCAGCTAAAGCAGGTGAGGGTGGCTCCAGAGAACGTGGCAGTCAGCAATTTCGGATTCGATATAACGCCGGCACGCTTAGTAACCGGGATAATCACCGAGCTGGGCGTGTTCGATGCGAACCGGGAATCGCTTGGTAGTATGACTGCCCAATAAGCGTATTCCCCCTACCCCATAGTCAGTTCCATCTGCCTGCCACCAAGAATATGCAGGTGGATGTGAAAAATAGTGCGGCGACTGTCCGGGCCGGTATTGATCACATAGCGAAATCCGCTTTCCGCCAGGCCCAGCTGTGCGGCTATTTCATTTGCTTTTAGCAGTAAATTACCCAGCAATACCGCGTCTTCTTCCGTGGCGGCCAGCATGTCGACAACATGTTTCTTGGGAACTACCAGGACATGAACGGGGGCAAGCGGGTTTATATCATGAAAAGCGCAGACCTCATCGTCTTCATAGACCTTGTTAGAAGGGAGTTCCCCTGCGATAATTTTGCAGAACAGGCAATCGTCAGCCATAGGTCACTCCACTATTGTGCTAAAGGCAATCATTCTATAACAGCTATGAAAAGATTGGATATGAATCAGCGAGGCTCATGCCTGCTTGTGTGTCTGTCGCTCGCAGCGGCCCCTGTGTTCGCCCAGGAGGCGGTGCAGGAATACTCCTATACGGTTCTGAATACTTACCCACACAACATCGAATCCTTTACCCAGGGATTAGTCTATCAAGGGGGTTATCTGTGGGAGGGGACCGGCAAGAACGGCCTCTCTACGCTGAGCAAGATAAACCTTGAGGATGGTCAGGTGCTAATGGAAAAGCGCCTGAATCGGCGCTATTTTGGTGAAGGCATCGAGATCGTGGGTGACAAGATTTACCAGCTGACCTGGCAATCCAATATGGTGTTTGTGTATGAAAAGGAAAGTTTCGACACGGCGGGGTCACACTACAATCCTACCGAAGGTTGGGGACTGGCCTACGATGGGTCAGAACTCATCCTGAGTAATGGCACTTCGGTTTTACAGTTTCTCGAACCCGAGACTTTTACACCCACGCGAAAAATCAACGTAAGCTACAACGGCAATCCATTGCCCAATTTGAATGAGCTCGAGTTTATCGAGGGGGAAATCTGGGCCAATGTCTGGCAAACCAACTTCATTGTGCGAATTGATCCGAAAAGTGGCGAAGTGACATCAGTCATCGATTTCACCGGGCTTTCCGACCTGACCGAATTGGGCAGCAATGAAGCAGTGCTGAATGGGGTTGCCTGGGATGCGGAACAGCAGCGGCTGTTTGTCACTGGTAAACACTGGGCCAATCTGTTTGAAGTCGAGTTGGTAGCGCGCTAGGCGCCAATCTCTCCATGTGGCTGCAGAAGCAGATTCAACTCACCCCACGCCAGCGTGGCTTTCATCTGATTACCGATGAGGTGCTGCAGCAACTCCCGGAAATAGCCTCTATCAAAGTCGGTCTGGTGCACCTGATGCTGCAACACACGTCGGCTTCCCTGAGTATTAATGAGAATGCTGACAGCTCGGTACTTCGCGACATGGAATCCCATTTCGATCAACTGGCTCCTGAAAATGCTGCTTACTATGAACATACCTACGAAGGCGCTGACGATATGCCTGCTCACCTGAAGTCAGCCCTGCTGGGCTGTCAGCTCAGCGTTCCGATCAGGGATGGTCGGCTGCTACTCGGCACCTGGCAAGGTCTGTACCTGGGTGAGCACCGCGACAGCGGAGGTGGGCGCAATCTGCTTGTCACTGTTCAGGGGGCTGGTGAAGATGATTTGGGGTAATCTGACTCAACGGGCAAATCTCATCAAGCTGGGGGTGCTGGTATTGTTCTCTGCGTTGCTGCTTTCCTGTGAGACTGTCGGTTACTACACCCAGGCTGCACGTGGGCAACTCGCTATCGTCTTTGGCAGGGAAGACATCCAGCGGCTTTTATCGGAACAAACACTACCAACCGATCTTAAAGACAAATTCAATGAGGTGTTGCTGATTCGTGAATACGCTGTATCGGAACTCAAGCTGCCGGAGGGCGAAAACTACGCAAGCTATGTCGATGTCGATCGGGAACACGTGGTATGGAATGTATTCGCCGCACCGGAGTTTTCAACCGATCCTGTAAATTGGTGTTATCCGATTGCCGGCTGCGTTTCCTATCGTGGTTACTTTAGCGAATCCGGAGCAGAACGGTATGCGGCGGAATTGGCGGCCGATGGATTCGATGTGTACACCGGTGGCATAGATGCCTACTCTACTCTTGGGTGGTTCGATGATTCGCTGTTAAGCACTGTCTTGACCCGGGCAAATTATCAGCTGGCAGGATTGATCTTTCATGAATTGGCTCATCAAGTAGTCTACGTGCCAGGTGACACTACTTTTAACGAAAGCTTCGCCACCGCCATCGAAAGAGAAGGCTTGAAACGGTGGTTGCTGCACAGAAACCAGGCGGAAACCATTGCCCTGGCACAAACAGACGTCGATCGGCAGCGCCAGTTTGTCGATCTGGTGGCCGGACACCGTAAGCAGCTCGATACGCTCTATGAGTCTGACTCCGATGCAAGGGACATGCGCGTCGCAAAAGCTCGCATGCAACAACAACTACGGGATGACTATGAACAGCTCAAGCAGAGCTGGGATGGATATGCTGGTTATGACAGCTGGTTCTCTAGCTCGCTGAACAATGCGCAGCTGTCAACGGTAAGTTCCTACAATGACCTGGTGCCGTTTTTTGATGACTTGTTGAGACAGTCAGGCGGCGACTTGGAGCAGTTTTTTGATGAGGTCGACAAGCTGGCCCGGCTTAGTGAGGAGGAACGGGAGACGCGTCTGCAGGATTGGCTCTAGCGCTGCAGGCGACGGCGTGTACTGTCCACCAACTTGGCATAGAATTCAGATTCGGGATCCTTTGCGACGGCAGATTCATAGGCCAGCAGCGCCTCATCCAGCCGACCCTCCTGCTCGAGAATTCTACCCAGGTTCCGATCGAAGAAGGCATTGCCTGGCATCACGTCAATTCCCGCACTGTATATCTGCAATGCCTTGTCTGCTTCGCCGGCGTTGTTATAGGTGTTCGCCATGATGTGAACCTGGGAATCATTCAGCGGATCCAGTTCGATAGCGCGTAGATCGTAATCGATGGAAACAGCAAAGTTGCCTGATTGTCTTTCCAGTGACCCTAGCGTGGACACGGCGGCGATCAAACTCGCCGTGACATCAGTGTGTAATGCGATGAAGCGAGCCAATAAGGGTTTCGCATCGTCGTTGCGCTCGAGGAAATAATAGGTGTTGGCCAGGTTACGAATAGCCTCGACATAGTTGGGATCGGCGCTAATCGCCTTACGGTACTCTTCGATAGCCTCTTCATAGCGTTGCAAATTGCTATAGGTATTGCCACGACGAAACATCTTCTGCGCCAGGTCTCTGTCGATAGTCGGGCCAACCCGTTCGATGTCCAGCCCGCCATAGCGATCCAGCACATTGCCGGCGGCGCTATTATCCTGGGTGTAGGCATTGACGCTCAGTGCAAACACGGCTGCGACACTCACGTAGGACAGCTTCATGGGGACTCCTGGAACATGGCTGCGAACTATACCTTAGCGGGCTGGTGAGCTCCAGCCTCGCTGTTTTACTCAGGATAATTCTTTTTAAAATCAAGTAGATAGATTAGCGAAGCACAATGGTGGGTTGCTCGGCACCCGAGCCGGCAATTCTGCCTATGGCCGTTGCGTGGGTGTACCCGCACTGTCGCAGCTCCTGCAAACAGCTCTCAGCGGCAGTTTCGGGAATGCTGGCCAACAGACCTCCCGCGGTTTGCGGATCGAACAGCAATTCGAAATGGGGATTGCTTGCAAATTCCGTTTTCCCGTCGATGAATTCCTCAACCAGTTTGTTGTCCTGGTGCAGTGAGCTGAAGATTTCCTGTCCCAGGCAATTAATTGCACCGGCTAGCGCTGGAATATCTTCGAGGCTGATCTGGGCTTCGACATTGTCTGCGCTCAGCATTTCGAGAAGGTGCCCAGCCAGGCCAAATCCAGTGACGTCGGTACAGGCGGTTGCACCATGTTTAACCAGACAGGCCGCAGCGTCTTTACTGGATTGGGTCATCTGCGTCAGTGCTGCATCCATATCCCGGTGCGATGCCTTGTAGCGCATGTCAGCTGCCAACAGTGTTCCGCTACCGAGTGGTTTGGTCAGTATCAGGATGTCTCCTTGTTGCATGCCGCTCTTGCCGAGTAGCTTGTCCTCATCGGCGAAGCCGTTGACGCAGAGCCCGAAATGCAATTCGCTGCTCTCGGCCGAGTGACCGCCGATTAATGTGCAGCCATTTTCCTGCAGAGCCTCACTGCAGGCGAGCATAAGTTCTTTGAGTTGCGAGTGGGTGTACTGCTTCGAAGCAAAGGGCAGGCCAACCACGGCCAGCGCAGAATGCGGCACCGATCCCATCGCGTAGATATCACTCAGGCAGTGATTAGTAGCGATTTTTGCAAACAGCCAGGGATCATTAACAAATGCCTTTAATTGATCGATGCTCTGTAACAATACCCGGCCGTCTTCCAGAGCGATCATCGACGCATCCTCTACAGCTGAGTGACTGGATAGGATGTCATCGTTGTCTATGACGGGTAATTGTTGCAGTACCTCCTGCAATACGTCTCCTGCCACTTTGGCGCCACAGCCTGCACAGCGCATGGCGTGGGCTTTCAGCCTTTGCTCGGTTGCCTTGTCCACCAGCCCGGCCGTCAGTTCCATTGGTATTTTCATGGCGGGCAACTCGATAAACTTACGCAGAAAATTTCTATCGATACGATGCTTCAGGCGCCACACCCAGCCACCCTGATAGAATAAGGAATTGCGCGAAGCAATCGCCTTGTTGTTGCCCATACTCATCAGCGCCAGTGCATATCGCTGTGGCCGGTAGGTCTTCAGGCGACGTCCCGTGGCAAAGCGCAGCAGGTTTTCCGCTAGCGGTTTGCCTTGTCTGACTGCATACACTCCGGTTTTGGGTCTGGGCTCGCCCTTTATGGTCGCTGCGTCACCGGCGGCGAACACGAAGTCATGGGAGGTCGACTGGAGGTGACCATTAACCTCAATGAAACCGTCCGAGCTGGCATTTAAACCGCACTCAAATGGCCATTGTGGGACACTTGCCCTGGTTGCATAGATTATAGAATCTGCCGTGATAGTGTTGCCATTTTCACACAGAATTTCTCCAGAATTAAACTTTGTGACCTTGCTTTGCAGTAATACTTCAATGTCTCGACGTTGTAATTCTGCGCTCACAAAATTGCGGACGGACTGGTTATGCAGCTTTAACAGTTTCTCATCGGCACTGACAATCTTAATATTTAGATTCGATGCTTCGGTTAGCTTGGTTCCAAGTTCTTTGAAAATTCTGACTTGTACAGAAAAAGCCAGTTCTACGCTGGCCGGGCCGCCACCAACGATAGCCAGGGTGTATTCGCGTTTCAAATCTCGAATTGTGGATACGGCGGCTTCGAATATCAATTGCCAGCGCCGCAGGAACCGGTCGATCGGTTTAACGCCGATGGCATGCTCGACTGCGCCAGGAATCAGGTGGGCGTCCGGTTTAGAGCCAATGTTGAGTGACAATACATCAAACTCCATTGCCGGCCGCGATTGTAAAACAATTCGCTTATTGACCAGGTCGATACTGGAGACTTCATCCTGAATGAGGCGCGCTCCAGCAAACTGTGCCAGGGGTCTTAGATCGATATGAATATCATCAAATTCATAGATGCCGGAAATCAGGCCAGGTAGTGACCCTGAGTAGGGGGTGTTGATATCCCGACTGATCAGAGTGACAGCCAGTCCCGGCACAGGTCTCATGCCCAGCCGTTTCATAACTGCCAGATGGCTATGGCCACCACCGACCAGTACCAGGTGTTTCACTATTGGGGTACTGGCCTTCATAAGCTCACATTGCTTCGCGCTAGGGTTGGCTGGCTGATGCGTACAAAGGGGGTGATTTTAATCCTTTTTGAGGCAGGTACAACCAGCTATGCCGCGATGATTGATATCGCTTAAGTTAGGGACGTGCTGGTGAGTTGGCTGATTGGCGGTATTGGCTGGAGTGACTACTTAGAACTTGTAGCGCATTAACAGGCGAATCGTGCGTGGATTCGAGGGATGAAAATGAATGTCTTCCACCCCTGCCAGTTCACCGGCCAGTCGTGACTCGAACCAGTAGGCAATGTCATCGTCTCGCTTGTCGAGAAGGTTCAGTACGTCCAGCCCCAACTCCCAGCTTTGCTGTGCGTAGGAGACACCGAAGTGCAGCAGAGTCGAGCCGTCCTTCTTAATAGATTCATCTTCTGAAAGAGCCGCATCACTGAAGTGACGCATTCGCAGACTGGAAGTCCAGCCGTTGTCGAGGCCCACATAGGTTAGACCCGCACCAATAACCCTGTCGTGCGCATCTGGGATTGAGTTCATGCCTGAGGGCAGGCCGCGAAAATGGCCGTCTGAATAGGCCGCACTCAGATCGAACACCAGGCGGGGGCTGATTTCCCAGAAGGAATTGAGTTCCACACCATCGCGTCGTGTCGGATCACTAGGCTCTGTTGTCCCGGCATCACCGACAAATACCAGTTCAGAATCGGTGCGTAATTCGAAAGCTGCCATGGAAATATTGAATCCTTGTAAATTATCGTAGCGAAAACCCACTTCACTACCCTTGCCCTCCACCAGTACATCCAGAGAGTCAGTGACATCTCCAGTCGCCGGGTCGATGGTATTAACCGCTGCCCGCACGTCATTGGAATGGAAGCCATGACCATAGTTGGCATAGAACTCCAGGTTTTCATTGAACCGATAAGCCAGTCCGATCTTGGGTTGCCACAGAGAATCACTATCACTACCGGAGTTGGCAGTTCGTAAGGCATCGACTTCGAAATCATAGTAGTCCATGCGAACACCCACCGTTGCCCTGAGCCTTTGGGTTACAGCGAACTGCAACTCGCCAAACAGTCCGATGCTGAGTTCTTCGGCTTGATCTTCCCTGAGACTGCCAATGCGGCGTCGGCCCACGGTGGTGAACAGATTCAGTTCATTCACATCGTCATAACGAACGTCGGACCCTATGGCGCGCGTTACCGGTATTCCGAAGATTTCTGTGTCTGTTTCATTGCGTAGCGAGCCACCAAACAGGCGACGCTGATCCTCCTGCTCGAATTCATCCCCGTTTACGGGGTCGTTCAACTCATAGGTGGGATTGTTAATCAGACTCATGTAATAAGAGCTGGCGTACAGGTTAAGATCCCAATTTTCCAACTCGAAGTTTCCTGACAAAGAGTAGCGGTGGGAATTACCGCCGAGGTCTGGATCTATGAAGCCGAAGCGATCGATCAGGCCACTGCTTACCGCTCGTTCGGGCACCTGGTTGGTTGAGATCCATTTCGAATCGTAGGCGCTAAAGGTAATGCGACTGGGAATGTTAGCTATGTCACCGGTGTATTTGAGCAGACCATTGTACTTGCGAACGTCCTGTTCGAGGTCGAAATGACCGTCGGTCTGCTGATGTTCCAGCGCATATAACAGAGTACCGTCGCCGAGGGCTATTGAATTGGCTGTTACCAGGCGAATTTCGTCTTCCGAGCCGAAAGTAATTTCGGTGAAATTCTCTTCCAGTGCATCGTAGGTCTTCATGGAACTGGAACCCGCCAGGGAAAAATCTCCCGTATCGGCGAAGTAGGGTCCCTTCTGGAAATCCACCCGCTCGACGATTTCGGGAATGATGAAATTCAAATCCATATAACCCTGAGCATGACCATGGGAGCGCCAATTCACCGGCATGCCATCGAAGAAAGTTGAAAAATCTGAGCCGTGATCCAGGTTGAATCCACGCAGGAAGTACTGGTTGGCCTTACCCGGGCCGCTGTGTTGGGTGGCGATCATGCCGGGGACTACCTCAACCAGTTCCGCCACGCGTGCAATAGGCCGGGTGGAGAAATCGTTGTATCCGACCACTCCCTGGGAGGCTGAATCCGCAGTCCCCAGCTGTTGCAGGGAGCGTCCCCAGATGACGACTTCCTCAATCGCTGTTTCCTGTTGGGCGGAAATTGCCTGGCTCCACGCCAGTATAGTGGTGGAGATAAGCGCGTAAAGGGCGTGACGCCGGTAATGCATCTCTATTCCTCAGGACCGAAAATACTGGCAAAACCAATAAACACGATGGTCAGGGAAGATATAGTTGCGGTGAGGAAGGAAACAAGAGCAGCAACGTTAAGTAACCGTTAATTACATGTCTAATCTACCGTTTGTGGTGTCTGCTGAGTGCTCAGGCGAGTTTCACATCCCTGCCTGGGGTGTTCCGGGATTAGCTGGGATAATAACAGCGAGCAGAAGGCAATGGCAGCACCGATGAGGAAAACGGCACCGTGATCTATCACCCATAACAATCCAAGCAACGCCGGCAATACCACGGCGGCGATATGATTGATGGTGAAGCTAATCGAGGAGGTGGCGGCTATATCTGCCGGATCGGCAATTTTCTGGAAGTAGGTCTTGATGGCGATGGCCATGGCAAAGAACAGGTGATCCAGCAAGTACAGGGCGATCGCTACGCTGATTGACTCTACGAAGGCGTAACCGATGAAAATAATAATCAACCCGACATATTCCAGGGTTAATGCTCTTCGCTCCCCGATGTAACTGATCAGGCTGCCGACCTTGGGCGCCAGCCAGGAAGTCAGGGCGGCATTGACCAGTGTCAGCAACACCACGTTTTCCACCGGGAAACCGAATTTTTCCACCAATAGGAATCCGGCGAATACCACGAAGATCTGTCGGCGTGCACCTGCAAAGAATGTCAGAAGATAATAGAGCCAGTATTTCTTGCGTAGAAACAGCTCTTTTCTTTGTACCACCTGATCTTCAAAATGGGGGATGACAGACCAGCAGAATAAACCGATTAGCACGGCGGTTCCTCCGGCCAGAACATAGATCAGCAAGTAATCGGACGCGAAGAACGTTAGATAGAGGTAGATTACTCCCAGCACGGAAAGATTACAGAATGCCCGAGCGCTGAGAAGTTTTCCCAGAATTCTGGGTGCTTCCTCCTTACTCAACCACTGTAGGCTCAAGGAATTGTGCAAGGTCTCGAGGTAATGAAAGCCTATCGACATGATAATGGTGGTGAAATAGAGCCACAGGGCCGATGGGTAAAATGCCGTAATAGCAGTTCCTACTCCCAGCGTAATCAGGGCCAGTATCGCAAAAGTCTGCTGCCGAATTAGAATCATTACCAGGATTGCAGTAAAGGCGAGAAAGCCGGGAATCTCGCGCAGGCTCTGTAGAATACCAATTTCTTCGCCGCTAAATGACGCCTGCTCTACGGCAAAATTATTCAGCATTACCTGCCATGTGGCGAACGCTATGGTGTTGCCAATGGCGAGCAGGTACAGAAGGGATTTACGGCTTTTCAGCGGTATCGTATTCATTTCGTCTCTGAGGGGGTGCAGAATTTCTACAGGATTCGGCCGGACACCTGTAGATTGCTAGCGGCGCCGATTGTATCATTCTCCGCCTATGTCAGCCCTGTCTATTTATGCCGGACCCACCGCACTGAAGCGCATTCAGTCCGAAGGCCTGCATGCGGATCAGTTCAAAGTGCTGGTGGGCGCGGGGGGAGGTCCAAAATGGTTCGTGTTATTTGGGCTGGACCGTTATCTGTATGGCGAATTTTTCGCCACCCGCAGCGAAGCACTCTATACCCTGGGCTCTTCGGCAGGAGCCTGGCGCATGTGTTGCCTGGCGATCTCCGACCCGATAGGGGCCATCGAGCGCCTTGCAAGCCTGTATAGCGGGGAACGTTATTCAGACGTTCCCACGGTAGCGGAGATTACCGAGAGTGCTGGTGCGATATTGAAGGGAGTGTTGGGGACGGACGGAATCCAACAGATCGTTGAAAACCCGATATTCCGCACCCATATACTGGCGGCCCGCTGCAAAGGCTTAGCTTCATCTAACAATAAATTGACTCAGAAATTTATGTTGGCCTCGAGTGCAATTGCCAATGGCGTGAGTCGAAAATCTCTGTCGCTGTTTTTTCAGCGCACCGTGTTCAACAATATGGGAGAACTGTCACCCTGGTCTGGGCTGGATGATATCGATACCCAGTGTGTGTCACTGACCGAGGAGAATCTATTCGATGCCATGATGGCCAGTGGTGCTATACCGTTCGTTCTGGAGGGAATTCGGGACATAGCTGGAGCACAGCGAGGGCTCTATTGGGACGGTGGAATTGTCGATTATCATTTTGACCTGATGTTTAATGCGGGAAATGAGCTAGTGTTATATCCGCATTTTAGTGATGTCATTATTCCCGGTTGGTTCGATAAACACGTGCCATGGCGCAATATACACGAGGAGAATTTTCACAACGTGGTGCTGGTGACCCCATCCCCCGAATGGGTTTCGAGTTTACCGGGTCAGAAGATACCGGACCGGCAGGATTTCGCACTTTTCGATAATGACCAGAGGATCGCTCGCTTTCAGGAGGCACTAGATAAGAGTAACTATCTGGCCGAAGAGTTCGCAGCGCTGGTGGAGCGCGGCGTGGGTATTGATCGTATACAACCGCTGGTAAACAGACCACGCTAGCAAGGGCGATAGCATGAGTGGCTTGATAAGACATGTAATCCCCGCTGATGCAGAAGCGATGGCCGGAATATATAACTGGTGCATCACCAATACACTCATAACATTCGAAGAAGAACCCGTAACAGGCGATGACATGTCGGCGCATTTTGCCATGGTCACTGATGAGAATCCCTGGCTGGTGCTGTTGGAAGACGGCAAACCCATCGGTTATGCCTACGCCATTGACTGGAAGGCGCGCTCTGCCTACCGTTTTTCGAAGGAAACCACCGTATACCTGCACCATGAATATTACGGGGGAGGGCGCGGTACGCGCCTTATGAAAGCCCTTATCGATGAAATCAGAAAGACGCCGATACATGTATTAATCGCCGGTGTCGCACTGCCCAACGAAGCCAGCGTGGCACTCCATGAGAAGCTGGGATTCAGGAAAATTGGTCAATTTGAGGAAGTCGGTAGCAAGTTCGGCGGCAAGGTCGATGTAGGCTACTGGCAGCTAATACTATGAGTAGCAGATTATTGAGAAGGTTTGAGCGGTTGTTGTTTATGACCGTGCTCTGTCTGGCACTGAATTCCTGTGTCTCAGCCGTATTGGGAGTAGCGGTCGATACGACCATCGAGGTTGTCAAGGTGCCCTTCAAGCTTGTCGGTGCTGCAGCGGATCTTGCTATTCCTGATGGCGACGATGACTAACGATGCAACAACACCAGGACTATCATGACGTTTAAGCCTGAAGACTACGGCATACCCTCTCACTATAAACACTGGGTAGGCGACAAGACCGAAGACTACATCGGTCCTTTCTTTTTTTTCATGGACGAAGAGGCGCCGCATAGCGCATTCCGCGTTCAAGAGCATAATTTGAACGCACATGACTCCGTGCACGGTGGTATTTTAATGGCGTTTGCTGACTATACGCTCTGCCTCGGCGCAAACATGGGGGAGAGTGAGAGTGTTGCCACCGTTAGCTGCAATAATGAATTCGTCGCACCGGCTTTTGAGGGCGATCTGGTGGAGGGGGAATGCGAAATAGTCCGGCGCGGCAGATCCATGGTATTCAGCCGCTGTACCTTGCGTGTTGAAGAGAAGGTCATACTCACCAGCAGCGCGGTGATTAAGCGCATTAATTCCAGGTAGGCCCTGCCCGAAGGGGCCTACAGCCAATCCCGCTCTCTGCGTTGCACTGACTTGCAAGGTCGGCGCATTCCTGCGGCAGTGCGCCTTGATAGCAGAATTGGCTGTAGGCCAGAGCGGTCATATATTTGTTCAGAGGGTCCTCAAGCCTTCAGGGAATAGACTTGTTCTGCCGTAGCATAGAACAGTGCGTGTTTCTCGTCTTCACTAAAATCGGCTGTGAGTTTTTTGAATGCATTCCATAGCACATGGTAGTTGATGGAGAGCCGGTCCACGGGGAAATTACTTTCGAACATACAGCGTTGAGGGCCGAAACACTCTATTGTGTGTAGATAGTATTTTTTCTGTACATTCAGAAACTCATCGGAAGTGGGAGGCCGCTCGGCCTTATGCCATCCGAATCCGTTGTCGGGCATAGCCAGTCCCCCCAGTTTGGCATAGACGTTTTCACATTTTGCAAGTTCAGCGATCTCCTGCTTCCATACCTGAAAGATTTCATCTTTACAGCTGCTATAGATGCCGACTCCCAAAGGTGTACCGAAGTGATTCAGCACCATGGTGACCTCCGGCACATCGCGGGCTAAATCCACGAAGTCAAGATTTTGATGGTGGTAGTGCCAGGTGTCATAGGTTAATCCATGTTCCGCCAGTATCCGCAGCCCTTTGCGAAACGATTCCTTGCCATAGAGGTAAGCAGGTGCCTGTAAGGCAATAAACAGATCCTGCGGGCGTTTATCCCGGGCTCCGCCGTGGCGAATACCCCGCAACAGGCCATCGCTTTTCTGGGCATGTTGATCTAGAACTTCAACTAGCAACTCTACCGAGTTACCGGCCAGATTCAGGTCGGCGTGTGCCACGATGCCTGCAACCGTTGCATTATGCGGGTCTTCCCGGCTCTGTCTGCAGCATTTGCTGATGTACTCGGTTTCGCCAACGGGTCGTAGATGTTCTGGCCCCTCCCGATAATAGAAGGCACTGCATTCCATGAAAACAGTCTTGAGTACGTTATGACCAGAACCGGTGTCACTCCAAAGCTCGGGGAGCAGATAATTTCGGTTGAAGCGCTTCATCCAAAGATGATGATGGGGATCGATAATCGGGCGTTCAGGATCGATAATCTCTTCCCGTACCTGGGCTAGCCACTCATTGGAACCTGGTTCTGTCATTTGGAATTCCTGTTTCTACCACACCGGCAGACGATTGTAGATACTTTGAGGGCCGCTGGTATAGTATGCCCGAGCCATTATGGCGTTTTTAAGGCTGGTCAGGGCCCCTAAACTAATAACAGTAGCAGGAACTATGCATGAGTATTACTGCAGTCGTCATTATTCTCTACCTGGGTTTCTTTGCCGGCTTTGGCGTCTATCTCAATCGTAGTAACACCAGCGCCTCAGACTGGGCCATAGGAGGGGGCACGCTTGGTGTATTCATGCTGGCGGCGGGGGTTGCCGGCACCCGAATCGGCGGGGCAGGTACCTACGGTGTTGCCGGAGATGTAATCAGCGACGGTATTGGTCATCTATGGTATTCAGTCAACTCATTCGCTGCGCTGTTCCTGGTGGGCTTGTTCTTTGCTATTCCTTATCGGCGCCTGAAAGTAGTCAGTGTTGGGCAGGTGTTCGACCACCGCTTTGGATCTTATCGCTGCCAATGGTTAACTAGTCTGTGTGTGCAGGCAGAATATCTTGTAGTCAATATTATTGAACCCTATGTCATTGGCTCCATCATTAGTGGTGTTACAGGCCTGCCCTTCGTTGTCGGGGTCGCCATCGGCGGATTTCTGATTATATCGTTTACCGTGACAGGCGGTCTGAAAGGCACAGCAGTTGCCAATGTGGTGCATTGCACGGTAATTATCTTCGGATTGTTGCTGGTCGGCATGGTCGCGATGAATAACCTCGGTGGATGGGAAGCCGTGGTTGCACAGTCCGGGGAGATGCTCGCTGCGGCGAACAAGGATGAAGTGCGCTGGTGGAGTTTCACCGGAATTGGCTGGGCAACCATCATCGCCTTGTTCATTGCTGCCACGATTCATACCCCGGCGGCATCGGTCTATGCCAATTACGCCAGTTCTGCCGCTAAGCAAGACTACTTGATTCCCAGTTTCTTTTTGGCGGGCATAGTTGCTGCGATAATGCCATTGGTAGCCGGATTCATCGGTATTCTAACCATGGCAGCTTACGGAAGTGAGAGTGGATTGAGCAGCTACCTGAATATTGCGCAACTCGCTATCGATACCGGGCCAATCCTCGGTGGCATCGCGTTGGCAGCAGTGCTGGCGGCGGTAATCTCTTCCGGCGCCCCTATCCTGTTGGCCAGTTCCACTATGTTCGTCAATGACTGGGTGCCTGGTTCAAAGAATTTTTCCAGTGAGCAACAGCTACGCGCCTATAAGATCGTTACTGTCATTTACGGCTCTGTCGCTGCAATTATTGCCTGGTTGGGAAATATCAGTTCCGTACTGCAGTTGCTGCTACTGGGTTTTGCAATGGTAGTGCCACCTGCTATTGCGGTGACTTATGTATTTTACTGGAGAAGGACATCGGAAGTCGCCGCATTCTGTGGTATCGCGACGGGCTTTGTCGGTGGTCTGACAATGTGGCTATTCAATACTCTGTATGCCGGAGTAGAAAACGCCACTGCTGGTGGTTTTGCTCAATGGTGGTACGAACTTATCGAATACCTGGGGGAATGGCGCGATCCTTCATTCCTGACACTGCTATTACCGCTGATCACTATTCCTGTGCTCACGCTATTGATGCCCAATAAGGAAGCGGACCAGCAACGGTATGATGAGTTCTACACAAAGCTGGGACGTATTCAGCCCAATTTCAGTTGGAAGTAGCTCTATCAGGCATGTATCAAGCTGAGAGTTTCACGCTGCATTTCAGTTGGAAGTACGCCTAGCGTTGCAGTTCTCCACTTGCCTGAATCAGGAACGGGCCAGGTGTCTCATAACCCTGTTCCAATAGCGAACACAGCTCATCCGCAGTATCGGCCCGTGCTCCAGGTACACCGAAACCCTTCGCCATGGCTACCCAGTCTATTTTCGGATTGCCGATATCGAAGAGGCTCGCCGCAATCTCACCCACGTCGGTTACTCCGAGCCGGCCATATTCCACGTTTAGAATGTTATAGGAGCTATTGGCGAAGATTACTGTCGTTACGTTGAGCCCTTCCCGGGCCTGGGTCCAGAATGCCTGGTTGGTATAGGCGGCACCGCCATCGCCCAACATTGCCAATACCGGCCGATCCGGGCAAGCCAGTGCGGCACCGACTGCAACCGGACTACCCTGACCAATTGCCCCACCGGTAAGGCTCAGCCAGGAATTACTGGTTGAGTTCTGACAGAACGGATATGCGGCGTTGCCGCCGCCGGAATCCGTCGCCACGATTAATCCCTCCGGCATAGTAGCCGCCACGGACTGAATAATCGTTTTGTTATTCAACTCACCGGTGGGTTTGTCAATATCCAGCTTTTCGAAGTGGGTGATTGCTTCATTTTCGGCACCGAGCCGTTCTGCCAGACGATTCAGCGCATCGATAGCATCCTCTTCGATGTAGGCGAGGCGACTCACTGAACAGCCTTCCGGTATCAATTGCCCGGGTAAGCCCTGGTAAGCGAAGAAGCTCGCTGGAATTTGCCCGCCCACCAGAATGAGGTTGTGGGTGCCTTCCAGTGTTTTCAAAACCTGTTCCGGAAAATACGGCAACCGTTCCACCGCAACACACCCTGGACCACCATCCACTCGTCCGGGGAAGGTGCCAGTCATTAATCGACAGCCCATCTTAGAGGCAATCTTGCCGGCCGCCGCGAGTGCGGATGGATCGGTGCCATGGTGTTCCAGTAGCAACATTGATTTACCGCCGCCTCCGATAATGCCAGCGATGTTTTCTATCGCCGCATCATCGACCGTGCTGCGCTGTGGGAGAGCATTAGGTGAGACTGGCCCGGAGCTAGTTCCCCATGCCGCATCTGCACCCATGACCAGCGTGGCGATCTGTCCTGTCGATCCGCTGCTTTGACGCAGCGTAGCGGTGTAGGCATCGGCACCGTCCTGGGCCAGAGAGCTTGCTGTACTGCGGGATTCGATCCAGCAGGAGAAATTCTTCGCCAGGGTTTCGATGTCGGACGTCAAGGGTGCGTCCAGGCCAACGTGATAATTTGGATGGTTACCGATGATGTTAATCATCGGAGAATTGGCGCGTCGTGCATTGTGTAAATTGGCAATGCCATTTGCCATGCCCGGACCGAGATGAAGCAGGGTAGCCGCCGGTTTGCCGGTCATTCTAGCGAATCCGTCTGCGGCTCCTGTGCAGACACCTTCGAACAGGGCGAGAACGGATTTTAGTTGAGGCACGGCATCCAGTGCCTGTACCAGGTGCATTTCGGAGGTGCCAGGGTTGGCAATACAGAGTTCAACGCCGCAATCGGCAAGGGTTTCTATTAATGCAGTGGCACCGTTCATGCTACCGTTCATGTTAGGGGTTCCTATCGCTAAGAGAGTCACATTTGGACAATATTCAGGGAGGGCTATCATAGCATTTAATCTGTGAGCAGAAGTCTTCCGGGAATTAGCAAACCAGGCAATGGCAATTACTAACGAAGAAAAACAAGCGGTTGAAAGCCACGAAAAGCGCGATAGATAGCCATTCGATAATTCAGTTACTAATAGTCTCAACGATTCACCTATCCTGCCCGTAACTCGTCGAGTTCAGGGATTATTTCCTGCTAAATTACTGTAAATACGGTAAAATTGGCAGCCTGCTGTGGCCAAAGAAAATTCAGGAGTAATGAGGGGATATGATGCAATTAAGTGTGATAGCACTGGCAGTCGCGACCGTAGTTTATGCCGGTTCAATGCAGGCCCAGGATGATGACTATGTGGCACCAAGAACCGAATATGGTCAGCCGGATCTGCAGGGTGTGTGGAACTTCTCCTCGGTGATCCCGATGGAGCGACCGGCTTTTTTTGGCGACAAGCAATACCTGACCGAGGAAGAAATTGCTGCACTCGCTGCACAAACCGAAGCTGGCCTGCAAGCAATTAACAGCATTGGCGTTGGTGGCTACAACACTTTCTGGGTAGAGATGGGTGGTAAGGGGGATAACCGAACTTCGCTTATTACTTATCCGCTGAATGGCAGAATGCCGGAAACCGTGGAAGGCGTACCAGTTCAGGTTGGTGGGCTTGGCCCCGACGAGCCCGGTACCCGCCCTGTACGTATGGTGGTTGGCGGCATCGGCAAAGATGGGCCGGAAGACCGTGGTCTCTCGACGCGCTGCATTTTGGGATTCAATGCAGGCCCGCCATTTACGCCGAACCTGTACAACAACAATGTGCAGATCATACAAAACCGCGATACGGCGGTTATCATGACTGAGATGGTTCACGATGCCAGGATCGTTCCGCTGGATAAGCCTGACCAACTCTCAGACGATATCCGGCAATGGACGGGTGATTCCCGAGGATACTGGGATGGAGAGTCGCTGGTGGTTGAAACCAGAAACTTCACCAGTCTGACTCAGAGCTTCGGTGTTTATGGTACAGCCCAGGATAAGTTGTTAACGGAGCGCTTCACTCGGGTTAGTCCCTATTCAGTCGAGTACGAATTTACCGTTGATGACCCTTCCACCTTCAAGGACAGGATTACGGCAATGGTGCCAATGGCCAAGGTGGATGGTTTGATGTATGAATATGCCTGCCACGAAGGCAATTACGGCATGATGAATATTTTGCGTGGCGAACGCATGGCTGAACGCCGTATCGCGGAAGGGAGTCAATAGCTCGATAGCAGCGTGAAGGGTCAGCTCTGCTAACCTTTTTTGTGCTGTTCTGGTTTTCGCATTTGCAACCCGTTAATCCGGTAGTGCGAACACCCAGAGTGTGGCACCGGAGGGAGGAAGATTGATCTGTGCTGCAGTGCGCATGGTTCGAGTGTGGATCCCCCCGGAATTAGTCGCCACGGCAAGGTATTGTTTGCCATCGACGCGATAAGTGACCGGGTATGAATTCAGGGCATTGTCCAATCGCCTTTGCCACAGGACTTCGCCACTGTCCTGGTCCAACGCCTTGATCCAGCGATCCACCGATCCTATAAACAACAATCCCGAGTCGGTAGTCAGATTTGCCGCGGCCTGCGGCGCTGCCTGACGTGCCGTCCACACCACTTGCCGCGTTTGTAGATTGACAGCCTTGATGACGCCAAAGCTGCCATCGGTGGAACTATCCGGATATTTCTGCCAGCGCTCGCCGCTGTCGTCATCCAGGCAGGTATCCGAGATTGGGATAAACAGTATTCCTGTGGCGGGGTTATACGATGTCGATTGCATATTTCTGGCACCCAGCCAGTCTGGACAGATGCCCGGCAGGGAGTATTCGCTCAAGACATCATCCAGAGCCGGAATCGCCCTCGGAAAGAGAGTCTTGTCACCTGTTGCAGGATCGATCTCCGCCACTACGTTTTGCATGTCCAAATCGAATGAGAACAGATATTCACCAGTTGCCGCATCCATCGCTTCGAAGATCGCCAGCTTGCCGCCGGTCACTACTACCTTGCGAGTGATGCCATTAACCGGCATTTCGATAATCTGCCTTTCATAGGCCCAGTCATGATCAAGTTGATCATTTCGAGCATGCTGGTAGTGCCAGACTAATTCACCGGTGTCGGCATTCAGTGCCACGGTGCTATTGGTGTAGAGGGCATCGTTATTGTTATTCGTATCATCAGGACCCAATCGCAGGCGCTGGGTATCGTAAGTGGGGGCAGGGCCAAAATAGACCAGATTCAGCTCAGGGTCGAAGCTACCGGGAATCCATATCGAGCCGCCGGTGCGCTGTTCCAGCGGCAGATCATTCCAGGTGTTCCCTCCCGACTCTCCGGGTCTGGCGATCGTATAGAAGCGCCAGATTTCTTCACCGCTTTGCATGTCGACGGCGAAGATAAAATCGCCCCCTTCCACCGCCTGGCGACCGGTCAGGCCGATAATGGCTTTGCCATTGGCGATGATTGGCGCACTCTTGAACCAGTGACCGTCTTCGTCACCGATGTCGACATCGAGGTCCCAGGCTATCTGGCCGGTCTTGACGTACAGTGCAATAAGATGAATATCGGAGGTCGGAATAAGGATCTTATCATCGTAAATGGCAACACCTTTTTTCGAATCGGGCGGAACTTCACCATCTAATTCTCTCTCAAAGCTCCATAACAAATCACCTGTGGTCGCGTCGATCGCTTGTAATACATCCCCGAAGCTGTAGGCAAACAACACCCCGTCGTGAACCAGGGGTGCCATCATGTTGGCACCGGCAGGCAATGACCAACTCCAAGCGAGTTGCAGGTCAGCGACATTGTTCCTGGTAATCTGGCTGAGCGGGCTATGACCGAGACTGTCGCTGGTGCGACGCCAGTGTAGCCAGTCATCGGCGGGAGGATCCAATAACATTGCATCTGTGACCGGGCTGATTCTCTGCAGGCGGCTGGATTGTACTAAGGGTCCGTTGCTGTTGTAGCGCAGCGGTGTGGCAGTGGCAGTGGCCGTGTCCTGTGCTCCCAGTTGCTGTTTCGGAATTACCAGGGTACTCAGCGATGCCAAGTCTTCAGGCAGTGGAATTGCACCGGAATCGAGACCATTCTGTTGCAGTATGTAGGCGAGAATCTGAGTATTAACGGATTGACTCAGCGAGTCTTCAGCCCCGGGTGGCATACGCCGGATATCGAGTGCCAATTGGTCCGTTGTTGTGTCACCCCAGCGATCGGCGAAGTAGCTACCACCCAGGCTGGGCACCAGAGCAAATCCCTCCAGATTAAAACCGTGACATTCCGCACAGTGCTCCTGGTAGCCCGATTCGCCCTGTGTTGCCTGGGCTGCTGTATAGGACACCGCGGTTTCCTCATCCTGAGCCGCGTGCGTCGACGAGAGCGCCAGACTCAGGCAGACAAGGATAGTGCCTGCAGTGGCTACTCTCATGGAGATCATCCTGGAGTTTGTTATCATTTTTCTCCCCTGCGTTAGATTAGTTCCCGCCAAGATCGGCATTGCTTATCGAACATTTGTCACTTTACAGGCCGGGATTGCGGAATGGAACAAGCTATTTCCGGTGTAGCACTGCTATCTGTTGCCGACCGTGCACTCTGACTCACCTTCAACATGGTGACATGACTGATAAAGAGTGCCTGACTCAGCTTCGTTCAGTTCATTCAGATTCAGTTCAGCCGCACTTCACTAGTCTCTTGGCATTGGCGGAAGCGCCACTTAACAGGCATACCTCGCAAAACCCACACTCAATTGCTCTGTTTAAGTCTGGCATAGGTTTACCGTAAATCCTCACTCAACTACTTGGCGGATAGGGAGTGAGGATTTTTTATGGAAGCAGATTATTGACCGATTCCTAGGCCGGGATCGTCCGGCCGGTTCCCTCCATGGGCTGGCTGTATTAAAGTCACTATTGATCAAATCTAAATCTTTGATAAGATTCAGTTTTTGCAATATTGCGATTAGCAGTTCCGACTATAGCAGGACCCAATGATTCCCAGCAGGCACACGCTAATATTACAGACGCTGCAAGGATTTGCCCGTTACTGCTTGCCGTCGCTACTGATAATCCTGACCTCAATTGCTGCCCAGGCACAAACCGTTAACGAAGAACTGCAACAGGTAGCCGTGCCCAATGATATGCGTGGTGTGCATTTCTATCTCCTTACCATCGATGTGGGAGATAGGGTGTGGGATAACTTTGGCCATACAGCGCTGCGTGTCCACGATGAAACCACCAACACCGATACGGTATTTAACTGGGGAGGATTCGATATGAGTGAGGGGGTGATGTCCTTTTCCTGGAATTTTTTCAAGGGAATCATGGATTATCGTCTGGGCACAAATTCTCCTTCCGCAGAGTTCGCCATGTATCGGTCTCAGGAGCGCACGGTTTGGCAGGACAAGATCAATCTCACCAATCCTCAGAAAGAAATTCTCTATCGGCGGCTTATCTGGAACCTGGAGCCGGACAATATTGTCTATGCCTATCAGTATTTTTCGGACAATTGTACAACCAAGGTGCGGGATTATCTCGATGAGGCACTAGCAGGGAAAATTTCACAGCAATACACTTCAGTCACCGATGAGACGTTTCGAGACCAGGTGCAATCCCACTACGAGTCGGTGTCACTGATTGGATTCTCTTTAGATGTGCTGATGAATAGCAATATCGACCGCTTTGTCTCCGAGTGGGAGGAACTGTATTTGCCGCTCCGATTCAGAGAACGATTGTTAGAGTTAAAATCTGACGTGGCTGAAAATGGGGGGCAGCTGATGCTGCTATCTGATTCTCAGATCATCATAGAGTTTGCCGCACCAACCATTGAAACTGACGGCTATCGCGTAGCGTCGTTGATACTGGTATTGCCAGTCATCCTGTTAACGCTGATGCTGAAGCGAATACCTCAATCCTACTACGCTACTCACTCCCGATTTGGCCTGAAAGCAGCTGCAATCAATTTCAGAATACTTGGACTGCTTGCGTTGCTTACGGCAGTTTTCAGCGGCATCTACGGAATGCTTATGCTGGGCAGCTGGTTTGTTTCTGACCATGTCGATACCCATCACAATATCAACCTGTTGTTGTTCTGGCCCACTGACCTGCTGGGTATTCTGGTTGGCTTACGCTGGATAATTCTGTGCCGACCCTGGCCGATGACGCACAACAGCGCGCCGTTTATAAACTACTATCTGTTAGCTCATCTTATCGCTATGCTGGCCTATGCCAGCATAGCGATATTCGGGTTGAGCCAGCAATCCATTAGCGATTTGGCACTTTACGTCGTACCGGGATTTGCACTGTTTACCGTGTTTATTTGGGTAGTGGGGTTCCAGCCTGCCAAACCCAGGAATATGTTTTTTTAGAGGTGGGATGAAAAAAGGCCGAACACTCAGGCTCGGCTTAATCTTCCTAAACTGGAAAATAATCAGTCGACAATTTCGACCCGGCGATTGCGTTGGTATGCAGCCTCGGTGGTAGCACGATCGGCAGGTTGTTCTTCTCCATAACTTACCGTTTCAATCTGATTACGTGCGGCTCCGTTAACAATCAAGTAGTTGAGAATGGCATTACCACGACGCTCACCCAATGCCAGGTTGTATTCGCGAGTGCCTCGCTCGTCAGCGTGGCCTTCCAGGCGAATGCGCTTACCGGGATTCGAAGCAAGATCGCGGGCATGATATGTCAGCACGTCACGATCGGCGGGTCGAAACTCTGCTACGTCAAAATCGAAGTAGAAAACCTTGGTTGCCAGCGCCGAGCGCACCATACGCTCTTCAGCCGCCGCCGCGCGTCTCCTCGCCTCTTCTTCCAATTCCTGTGCACGACGGGTGGTAGCATCAACACCAGATTCGCCAGTTTCCGCAACTTCGCTGGTAACAGCCTCTTCGCTGCTGGAACTGCAGGCGACTATGCCGCTGAAGGCAAAAAGAATTAAGGCCAATCTTATTAGTTGATTTATTTTCATGGCAGCTCCTACAAGTTCAAACGGTACTTTTCTGTGAGAAATACTGTACAAACTATCGACCAAAATTATTCGAAAATACAGTATCTTAAATCGAGACCGAAGCATACCCCATTTAATTGGCTAAATCCATTGAGGCAACTCAAATCAAACCACTTTAAATTCCAGTGGGTTTCATGGAAAGCCCCGATATTTCTGCGTTTCCAGCGGGGGGTGTTTTTCGAGCAATTGCTCGATTTTTGGTTATCAAAGCACCCCAGAGATGCTAATCTTTGCTCTCTTTTGAATTCACTTATAAGACACTTTTACCCAGCCCACTCCCGTAAGAAGAGAGGCTCGGTGCCGCCGGTCTTGCCCAGCTTGGGCTACACCTTCCAAGGAGAGAACTCGTGAATGCTGATTTTACTACTGAAGAACTGGCGTTTCAGGATGAAGTCCGCGATTTCCTGGAAAGTGAATTTCCAGCGGAATTCAGAGCGAAAATCGATGCCAGCCAACGCCTGAGTAAGGACGAGATTGTCCGTTGGCAGAAGATTCTCTACCAGAAAGGCTGGGCGGCTCCAAGCTGGCCAGAGGAACATGGCGGTACCGGTTGGACGCAGATTCAACGTCACATCTTTGCTACGGAAATGGGATTGATAGGCGCACCCGAACCGGTACCATTCGGCATGAAGATGGTGGCACCGGTCGTCATGGCCTACGGAAGCGATGAGCAGAAGCAGCGGTTTTTGCCCGATATTCTTAGCAGCAATGTGTGGTGGTGTCAGGGATATTCCGAACCCAACGCCGGGTCGGACCTGGCGTCTCTGAAAACTACAGCAATGAGAGATGGGGATGAGTACATCGTCAACGGCGCCAAGACCTGGAATACCTACGGACAATACGCAGACTGGATATTCTGTCTGGTAAGAACCGATAACACCGTGAAGAAGCAGGAAGGAATCAGCTTTCTGTTAATCGATATGAAGTCGCCGGGTATCACACTAAAACCCATCGTACTGCTAGATGGCCATGCCGAAGTCAATGAAGTATTTTTCGATGATGTGTCAGTTCCAGTTGGGAACCTGATCGGTGAAGAAAACAAGGGCTGGACCTATGCCAAGCTACTGCTTACCCATGAGCGTTCCAATATCGCCGGTGTACCACGCGGCAAACGTCGGCTGCGCGCTCTGAAACGAATAGCAAAAGATACCGATGATGGTTTTGGTGGCAATATGCTGGGCAATGCCAGTTTCAGGAATAAGCTCGCCGATATTGAAATCCAGTTGCAAGCCCTGGAATACTCCGAACTGCGAACACTGGCGGCACTGAGTGTCGGCAAGGCTCCAGGACCTGAATCATCGATACTCAAGGTAGTCGGGACGGAGCTGGCCCAGGAGTTGGATGAGCTATTTGTAGATCTGGCCGGCTACCACTGTCTGCCGTTTGTGCCGGAACAATTCGAAGACGGATTCCAGGGAGCACAGCTGGGTCCGGGCAATTCTGCTGCTGCCGCGCTAACTTACTTCAATAACAGGAAGCTCTCCATCTTCGGAGGCTCTAACGAGATTCAACGCAATATTATTTCCAAACATGTACTGGGACTATAAGCAGTAAAGCTTCCCGGGCATCGATGACTTTATTCAAGAGGTAGAATAGTGGATTTTTCGTACACCGAAGAACAACAGATGCTTCAGGATAGCGTGCAGAAGTTTGTTCAGAATAGTTATGACTTCGACACCCGCAATACAATCATTGCCAGTGATGATGGATACAGCCTCGAGAACTGGCAACTATTTGCTGAATTGGGCTGGTTGACGGTTCCCTTCAGTGAAGCAGATGGAGGTTTCGGTGGATCCGCAGTCGATCTCATTGTCATGATGGAAGCATTTGGCAAGGCCAACCTGGTGGAGCCATTCACGCCGACCGCCATCTTGGGAGGGGGACTGGTGGCCGCATTGGGAACAGATGCTCAGAAGGCGGAATTACTGCCTCGAGTGATGGACGGTAGCCTGCAGCTGGCCTGTGCCTATGCCGAAAGCACGAGTCGCTTTAATCTGGCCAGCGTAAGTACCAGCGCAGAATCCGATGCCGATAGGTTGGTGATAAACGGCAGCAAGGTTGCAGTACTGAACGGCCCCAGCGCCGACAAATTGCTGGTTGTCGCCCGGGAATCAGGCGCAACTACAGATCGCTCTGGTATCTCGGTATTTCTGGTGGACAGCGAATCTGAGGGAGTATCAGTACAAGCCTATACGAATGTCGATGGCAAGAGAGCAGCCCGGATCAGTTTCGATTGCGTCGCTGTACCGGTGGCGCAGCGGCTGGGTGAAGCCGGTGGTGCGTTAGTCGCCCTGCAAGCAGTCATTGATCGAGCTATTGTGGCGACGAGTGCCGAAGCAGTCGGGGCGCTGGAGGCTCTGCTGCAGAAAACTGTGGAATACAGCAAGATACGCAAGCAATTCGGTACTGCAATCGGTACCTTCCAGGCATTACAACATCGCATGGCGGATATGTTTATCGAATGTCAGTTGGCACGATCTATCGTGATCATGGCAGCCATGAAGCTGGGCAGTAGCGAGAGCGAGCTTGAAAAAACCAAATCTGTGTCAGCAGCAAAAAGCCGTGTCGGCAGGGCGATTGAGAAAGTTAGCCAGGAGGCTATCCAGATCCACGGTGGCATTGGCATGACCGAAGAGCTGGATGTCGGACATCTGTTCAAGCGGGTCACGGCTATCGATGTCATGTTTGGCAACGCTGACTATCACACCGAACGCTTCGCTTCGCTTTAGGAATCCTGGTTTTTCCGGTGGACTGTCATGAGTGAATTAATTGTGGTTCGTCATGGGCAGGCATCTTTCGGTGAAGCTTCCTATGACAAATTGAGTGAGCGGGGTATTGAGCAGGTTCGACTCCTGGCACGGCACTGGCAAGACCTGGGCGAGGAGTTTGATTGCATCTATAGTGGTACGCTGCGGCGACAGCAGGAAACTGCCAATGAATTACTGCCTCTGGTCAAAGGCTGCCCCGATAAACCCCTGCTACATGCCTCGCTGAACGAATACAACAGCAACCCCCTGTTACAAATCTATCTGCGAGACCACTCGGCCGATGAGGGATTCGATCCTGCCCTGACATGGCCCGTAAATGATCCGCGCCTGTTTCAGCAATTGTTCGAGGCGGCGACTTCAAGGTGGATACGCAATGAGCTGGAACCCGGTGAGCGGGAGTCGGCGTTCGAGCATTGGTCCAGCTTCAAATCTCGGGTACATGGCGCACTGGATGAGATCATGAGCCAGCATTCAAAGCGTAGCCGGGTGTTGATCTCCACATCTGGTGGTGTAATCGCCATGGCATTGCAGAGAGTTCTGAATTTTTCGGATGAGCATGTGATCGCTACGAACTGGATGGTGCACAATAGTTCGGTAACCCGAATCAAGTACGGAAATGGTAAGATTTCACTGACGCAATTTAACGGTCTCTCCCATCTGGAAAAGCAAGGGCTGCAACAGATGGTGACGTACCGGTAACTTCCCAGGAAAATGCTTTGGCTGAAAATGCATTAATCGACAAGACAAGTGCCATCAGAGAAGGCGAAGAGCTGGATCTGGATGCGCTTAAGCAACATCTGGAACCCGTGCTGGGCAACAGGGTAGGCGATATTGAAGTCCGGCAGTTTCCGGGAGGTCACTCCAACCTGACCTACCTGTTGAGCAGTGGCGATGAGGACTGGGTACTCAGGCGGCCGCCATTTGGTAGTAAGGTCAAGAGTGCCCATGATATGTCTCGTGAGTACAGAATTCTGTCGGCACTTAAGACGGTGTATCCCTATGGCCCGGTACCGATTCATTTCTGTGATGATCCGAGTGTAATCGGCTGTGATTTCTACCTTATGAGTTACATAAAGGGTGTGGTTATACGGCGCGATTACCCGAAAGGTTTGCTGCCTGCAACCCAGATTCGACAACAGCTGTTTAATTTCTTCGATGTACTCGGTGAGTTGCACTCGGTCGATCTGCAGCAGGCAGGATTGGATACCTTCGGTAGACCGCAGGGCTATGTGAAGCGCCAGGTGGAAGGCTGGAGCCGACGCTGGGCTGATGCCGTTACTCCCGACACAGTGAATTGTGATAACACTATTAAGTGGCTGACTGACAACATGCCTGCCGAGAGCGGCAATGCCCGTGTTATCCATAACGATTATAAGATGGACAACGTAATATTCGATGCAGATGATCCACTTAAAGTCATCGGCGTACTGGATTGGGAAATGTCGACGGTAGGAGATCCTTTAATGGATCTTGGTTGCACACTCGGCTACTGGGTGCAAATCGATGACCCGGATTTTTTCCGAGAATCTCGTACCATGCCATCTGATATCGAGGGAGCGCCGACGCGCGCCGAGATTATCGAGCGCTTCCAGCAACAGACCGGCCTGTCAGTGGAGAATTTTCCCTTCTATTTCTGCTTCGGCCTGTTTCGGCTGTGCGTAATCGGACAGCAAATCTACTACCGGTATTATCATGGCCTGACCCGTGACGAGCGCTTCTCCGGTTTTCTCAAGAAGGCACATGTTCTGCAGCGAATGTGCGAAATGATAATAAGTGGTGAAATACAGAATTGATCAGCCTATGCAAGGAGCCGACTATGTCGTTACAAATTAGCGAGTTATTTTCAATTGCGGGTAAGACTGCCATCGTAACCGGCGGTTCCCGCGGTATTGGCAAGATGATTGCCGAGGGCTATGTTGAAAACGGTGTAAAGACTTATATCACCGCGCGCAAAGCAGAGGCCTGTCAGCAAACGGCAGAAGAGCTATCTGAAAAGGGAGAGTGTATTGCCTTGCCTGCCGACCTCTCAAGCAAGGCGGGTCGTGATGAATTTATCAAGCAGATCAAATCCCGAGAAGACAGGCTCGACATCCTGGTAAACAATGCCGGCGCCGCCTGGGGAGCCCCGTTCGAAGAATATCCCGATGAGGGTTACGACAAGGTCATGAACATCAACGTCAAGGCAATTTTCATGTTAACCCGTGACCTGATGCCACTGCTCACCAAGCAGGCGAGTCAGGAAAATCCCAGTCGGGTAATCAACATAGGTTCAATCGACGGATTGCGGGTTTCAGCCACCGATAACTTCGCCTATGGGGCCAGCAAGGCCGCGGTGCATTTTCTGACCAAGAATCTGGCGGTTCGCTTGGCATCGAAAGGACTGACGGTTAATGCCATTGCTCCCGGGCCCTTCGAGAGTCAGATGATGGATTATATGCTGACCAATTTTCGGGATCAGATCGAGGCCAGAAATCCCATGGGGCGTATAGGTTGTCCACAGGACATGGCTGGACTGGCGATCTTTCTGGCCTCTGATGCTACCAAATACATGACCGGGCAGGTCATTGCTCTGGATGGTGGCAGTAATCTGGGTTCCAGCAGGGAATAGTAGACGCTGGATACTGCCTTAAGTCGTGGAAGTTCGCCCGAACGGCCTAAAGCCGTTTAATTCCAATCGCTTGAGTGGTACTTTTAGCGGTCCAATACAATAACCAGCCCAGGATTCCTGAGTCTTCCGGTGTTTTGCAGTGAGTAGTTCAAAATCTCTAGCCTTGCCGAGGATGGTAATCACTGGCGTGGCCTTCGTTAGTGGCTTCTGCATCATGACCATCGAGATGCTGGGTGCCCGTATCCTGTCGCCCTATTTCGGTGGCAGCCTGTCGGTATGGGGAAGCATTATTACCATATTCATGCTGGCTCTGGCGATGGGCTACCTTATCGGTGGCAGGCTCTCGACCCGCAACCCGAATGCCATAACGTTTGCCTTCTTCTTCATCGGAGCGGGGCTATTTTCGTCGCCGGTAATTCTGTTCGCCGATGGCATCATGGAACCGATATTTCTGGCGATCGAAGATCCCCGTTATGGCTCCCTATTCGCCGCGATATTTCTATTCTTTATCCCGACCGCCATTCTTGGCATGATCTCACCCTATTCGATACGCCTGATGGTCGATAGCCATGAACATAGTGGTCATATGGCGGGGCTGCTGTTCTTCATCTCAACACTTGGCAGCGCGGCGGGAACTCTGAGCACGAGCTTCTACTTTGTGTTGTGGTTCGAAGTGAACCAGATCCTGTGGGGAGCCATTGGCGCGTTGATCACAGCTGGCTGTGCTATCCTGATTACCCATTACCTGAAATCCACCCAAGAAGTGAAACAGAGCCGACCTTATGAAAAGAAACAGGCCTAGCAGAAACATTGCATTGAAGTGGCTGCCCGCACTGTTGGTTGTGCTGCTGGGTTTCCCTGTTGCAGCGGAGACCATTCACGAGGAACGTTCCAAATACCGGGATATCACTGTTACTCAAGTTCGAGATCGACGCTGCCTGCTGTTCAACGTACACCGCGGCGATCGCAATCAGACCTGCATTTCGATGGATGATCGTTATCGCCTGGTGTTCGATTATACTCGCATGACATTTGCCGGTTTATTACTAAAACCCGACCCGAAGCGGATCCTGATTATCGGCCTGGGGGGAGGCACACTACCATTAACTTTTGCCGATCTATTGCCCGATGCCACTATCGATGTGGTCGAGATAGACGAGGCGGTAGTAAATGTTGCCGAGGAATTTTTCTTCTTCAGTGAAACCGACAATTTGAAAGTAACGGTGGAGGACGGGCGTCCTTTTATCAAGCGTGTCGGCATCAGGGGCGAGAGCTACGACTATATCGTGTTGGATGCTTTCAGCGGTGACTATATACCCGAACACATGTTGACCAGGGAGTTTCTCGAAGAAGTTAAACGTATAATGAGCCCCGATGCCGTACTGGTAGCCAATACATTTTCAACCAGCCGACTTTATGATCATGAATCGGTGACCTATCAGAGAGTGTTTAACGAGTTTTTCAATTTTAAGTTGCCGACTTCGGGTAACCGCATGATCATCACGCAACTGGACCCCTTGCCGCCACGGGGTCGATTAGTCACTGAGGCGCAGAAAATTGCCGAAGGACTAGAGAAATACGGAGTACCACTATTAGAGTACCCACGTCGATTATCGACCCGAGTGGATTGGGACATGAGCCGACGTATTCTGACGGATCAATATTCACCTGGAAATCTATTAAGAGATAACTAACGGATTCAGTCCTGCAATTGCAGGCTAAAGAATCAGGAGAAAAACATGAGACTTATTAAAAGCTACTTAGCACTGATCGTTGGCTTCACAATCTGTGCTTCCAGTTATGCGGATGTCGAAATCAAGGCCGATGTTGTTTACGGCCACAAAGATGGCATGGCACTGGTATACGACGTACTGCAACCAGAGAATGCCAATGGTGCTGCCGTTGTGTTCATGGTTAGCGGCGGCTGGTTCTCGCGTTGGGCGCCGCCGGAAAATCGGGTACAGCAATTCGGCCATTTCCTGGATGCCGGTTTTACAGTCATACCAGTTCATCACGGCAGTGCGCCTCGTTATCACGTGCCCGATGCCTTCACAGATGTCAGTCGTGCTATCCGTCATATCAAGTTGCATGCAGAAAATCACGGTATCGATGCCGACCGGATCGGCGTAACTGGAGGCAGTGCGGGGGGACATCTGTCGCTGATGTTGGGTCTGGCAGCGGACGCCGGGGATTCGAGCGCCCGTGATGAGGTGATGCGGCAGGGTAATTCGGTAGCGGCAGTGGTAGCCTATTTTCCACCGGTGGATCTGAGAGAGATTACCGGTCCAAATGATCGATTTCCAGCGTTGAATTTCTCCAATGAAAAAGCGGCTGCGATTTCACCGATTCTGCATGCCGACGCTGAAGATCCACCCACCTTGCTGATTCATGGAGATGCGGATGATCTGGTGAATATCAGTGCATCCCAGATAATGCAGGCAGAGTTTCAGAAGCAGAATGTGGTGTCTGAATTTATCACCATCCCCGGGGCGGGACATGGTTTTCGAGGAGACGATGCCGTGTTGGCCAATAACGCCAGTGTGGCATGGTTTCAGAAGCATCTACTTGAAGGAAGTTTTGCGGACTAATGTGCAGAGGGTCCCTAAAGAACTGCTGCCAGGCGAGTGCCCTGTTCGATGGCTCGCTTGGCATCCAATTCGGTGGCTACATCGGCGCCGCCGATCAGGTGAAAGGGTTTCTGCAATCCTTCGCTGAGTTCCCGTAGCGGCAATTGACCGGCACAGATAACCACATTATCGACCTCCAATAGCCTCGGATCATTGTCTACCATGAGGTGCAGGCCGTCATCATCGATACGCTGGTAGTCGCAAGCGGCGAGCATCTTGATACCACGTTTAACCAGTCCCAGTCGGTGAATCCACCCGGTAGTCTTGCCGAGCCTCTTACCGAGCCCCTCGGCCTTACGCTGGCAGAGGTAAATAGTGCGCGCAGAGGCTGCGAACCTGGCCTCGACACCTTCGATGCCTCCTCGTGATTGCAGATTCATATCGATTCCCCACTCTTCCATGAAAGCTGCAATGTTCTGGCTGGTGGATTCACCGGCGTGGGAAAGATACTCCGCCGTGTCGAAACCTATCCCGCCGGCTCCGATGATCGCCACTCGCTCACCTACTTCTACGTTGCCTTTAATCACATCGACGTAATTCACTATGCAGGGATGATCGATGCCTTCAATGTCCGGCAGACGTGGAACGATTCCTGTGGCAAGAATAACTTCATCGAAATTTGAGTCGTTAAGCTGGCTGACCGTAACCCGAGAATTCAGCTGAACATTCACACCGAGTTTGTCCAGCTGAGCCTGGTAATAGCGTAGCGTTTCACTAAATTCTTCCTTGCCCGGAATCCGCCTGGCGAGATTGAACTGGCCGCCAATCTTATCCGCTGCATCGAACAGGCTCACGCTATGACCGCGCTCGGCGGCTGTGACAGCCGTTGCCAGGCCTGCAGGTCCAGCACCAATCACTGCCAGTTGTTTGCATTGCGCGGCTTTGTCGAGCTGTAGCTCGAGTTCGTGACAAGCCCTGGGATTAACCAGGCAACTGCTTAGCTGGCCGCTAAAGATATGATCCAGACAAGCCTGGTTGCAGGCTATGCAGGTGTTGATGCGGTCTGCATGTCCCGAGGCGGCTTTGTTAACAAAGTCCGAGTCTGCCAGTAAAGGACGGGCCATGGAAACCATGTCGGCATCGCCGCGCGCCAGGATTTCCTCAGCAACTTCAGGCGTGTTGATACGATTTGAGCTTATCACCGGTACCGAAAGCAGTTCCCTGAACCGTGCCGTCACCCAGCTGAATGCGGCCCTTGGCACCTTCGTTGCAATAGTCGGAATCTGCGCTTCATGCCAACCGATGCCGGTGTTGATAATACTGACACCGGCTTCGCAGAGCGCCTGTCCTAGCTGCAGTACTTCTTCATAGCTGCTGCCTCCTTCGACCAGGTCCAGCATGGAGAGGCGGAAGATGATAATGAATTTTTCGCCGACTCTAGCGCGCACGCGTTTGACGATTTCCAGCGGTAAGCGAATGCGATTCTCGTAGCTTCCACCCCACTGATCGGTTCGTCGATTTGTTCGCTGTACAATAAACTCGTTAATGAAGTACCCCTCAGAACCCATAATCTCAACCCCGTCGTATTCAGCCTTCTGGCAGAATTCGGCAAAGTCGACAAAGGACTCGATTTCTTCTTCGATAGTCTCCTGGCTTGCTTCCAGCGGAACGAAGCGATTGATAGGAGACTTTATGGGAGATGGAGCGATTAGGTTTTCTGTTCTCGAGTAACGCCCGGTGTGCAGAATTTGCAGACAAATCTTGCCAGCTTCCCGGTGTACAGCGTCTGTAATTAGCTTGTGTTTGTTGATTTCGCCTGGAATTCGATATAGAGGCTCGGCTCCTTCCGGTAAGCAATGCTTGCTTGCCATGAAACCGCCGGTAACGATCAGGCCCACACCACCACTGGCCCGCTCGCCATAGAAAGCCGCCATGCGCTGATGACTGTCAGGGATATCTTCCAGGCCAGTATGCATGGAACCCATCAATACGCGGTTGTTCAGGGTAGTGAAGCCAAGGTCTAGTGGCTCGAGCAGTCGAGGAAATGGTGATTCAGTTCTGCTCATTCAGGGTGTGCCAGATAGACGCGCCCTAATCTACTCCGATGATTTTACGCAGGGTGTCTATATTCAGCAGTTCTATTTCGCGATTGTTGACTTCAATGAGTCCCTTGCGCTGTAGAGCAGTGAAGATACGGCTCACCGTCTCAACAGTCAGGCCGAGGTATTCACCTATATCGCTGCGGGTCATCGGTAGCAGAAATCGAGAAGGAGACAGAGATACACGGGCGTATCGGCTCGACAAGCCGAGCAGAAATGAGGCCGTGCGTTCTTCTGCTGTGTAACTACTTAGCAGGGTATGGATTTGTTGATCTTTGGCGATTTCGTTACCCATGATGGCAAAGAAATGGTGTTGCAGGTTAGGTAATTGGTGGCTCAGTTTCTCCAATTGCGAAAAAGGGATTTCACAGATGGAAGAGTGTTCCAGTGCCTGGGTTGAATTTGCATAGTGCTTACTGGCAATGCCATCCATGCCAATAATTTCTCCTGGCAGAAAAAATCCAGTAACCCGGCCCTGGCCGGTATCGCTGAGTACATAGGATTTAAAACTGCCGGAGCGAACTGCGTAAACTGACTTGAATTCATCACTTTGCCGATAGAGGTGATCGCCTTTCTTATAGGGACGATTACGTTCGACGATTTCATCGAGCTGATGAATTTCGGTTTTGTTCAGAGCTATCGGCAGACACAATTCATTTAGCCGGCAACTCGCACAGGAAATATTTGGATTGTGAGGACAAAGCGTGCGCGCTGAAGCCGAGGCTGCAGGAGAATGCTGAATTGCAATGTTCTCCTCATTTCCTTTAGTACGGCTACTTGTCACGTCGGCTGGGCTCATGCAGGACTCCTTCTAGACATCGCGCTAGTTTGCCATTATTCGCTGCCGCATACAATTTCAGAGCCTGCTAGACGGAAACAAATTGTTACATCAAAAATCGTGCATTAAGCCTGTTGTGGGTCAAAAGGTGCGGATTTAGAGGGCTTAAAGCGAAAATGCCTGGTTATGGGAGCAGAATATTGATTTAGATTAATTCGCAATTTTGCCAGTAAATTTACAATTCACGACACTGGGTAAATACTTTGAGGAATTCTTACGCGTGTTAGAGCTTAGCAGGATACTGGTCATTATCGAACCGGATGCCGATGAACAGCCAGCTTTGGAAAAGGCCAGGCAGCTCGCCAAGTATGCTGATTCTGAAATAGAGCTGATAATAGCCGATTGCAGTACCTATCTGGAAGATGGCTATTACTTCGATCCCATTCAGGCTCAGAAGCTTCGCTACGAGCACGGTGATCAGCGGATCAAGGAATTGAATGAACTGGCGAAACCCTTGCGTAGTCAGGGGTTGGAGGTGTCGGTTTCAACGGCTTGGGGCAATCCGCCCTACGGGGAAATTGTCGCACGCATAAATGACACCAAGCCATCTCTGGTAATCAAGAGTACTCGCCATCACAGTAAAGTTTCCAGGATGTTGCTGTCCAACGATGACTGGGAATTGGTGCGCTATTGTCCTGCCCCTCTGCTGCTGGTAAAGAGTCAGCTGTGGGGATCTAAGCCGGTTTTCATTGCATCCGTCGATCCCGATCATGTACACGACAAACCTGCCGCTCTGGATAATAAGATCGTGAGTAGTGCGATCGCTTTAGCTGCCATTTCTGCAGGTGACGTACACCTGATCCATTCGGCCTGGGTACCACCACTTTCCGGTGTTTATCCATTAGCGGCTGATGCTGAGAAGGAAGACGAGAAACTCACCAAGTTGATCAAGACGCACCGTGTGCTTAAATCCAATTGTCACTGGACCAATCAAGATATCGTACATGCACTTCCTGATCTGGCTGTTGAATTGAAAGCCAGCTGCGTGGTGATGGGAGCGGTATCACGATCAAGATTCGACCGTATTCTGATCGGCAATACTGCAGAGAAAGTGTTGGATCGCCTCGAATGCGACGTACTGGTCATTAAACCTGATCAGATGCCTGCACTTAGCAAAATTCTGCTATAAAAGAGCGTCAGCCGTAAAAAGAGATTCAGCCGTGAAGAGTCCCAAATAGACTCTTGCTTATCTAATTTTCTTGACCTACGTGCACTGTGAGAACATCACAGGTGGCGCCATGTAGCACTTTAATGACGGTAGAACCGAGTAGAATTTTCCAGCCTGAATGTCCGTGGCTACCCATCACAATCGCATCGGCACCAATTTCACTGGCCAGATTGCGAACTTCAGGGGCAGGTGCGCCGAGCAGGGTATGAGCATTGCCGCTCTTCACACCAATATCATTGCCAATCTTTTCCAGCCTCTGTTCAGCAAAATTTATCGCTTCCTGCTGTAGTTCACTGATGTTTACGGCGTAGATATCCATACTGTAGGCAGCGGCGACTGGTTCGACTACGTGCACTAGGTGTAGTTTGCTGGCATCGCCGGCCATCCGCACGGCGGTATCTATCACTTTCTGTGAATCATTGGAAAGATCAATAGCAACGAGTATCGTGTTGTACATAGGAAGTACCTCCTCTTTTACAGGTGTAGGTTGCAGGCGCAGTGTTACTGCTTATCATCATTAAACCTGTAATCGTCGAATAGCTGATTGACTCATGTCAAGGGCAATCTTGTATAGTCTGAAAAACTAATTCAGAGATCGGGGGAAACAGCCAGGCAATAGCTTTCTCCGGGGTAAAACGGCGATTTCCCATCGAGAAACCTTTCTGTGCTTGGTGTTAAGAGCTTGAAACTGTGCGTGGGGGTAGTGTTTATCTACAAACAGGCTCATTCAGACTTGACTTGAGTCAACATGCATTATTCCAAGCCAACGTACATTTGACTATGTCAATACAATGACTATTTTAGTGAGGCCAGATATGGAGAGCGACAAAATAAAGATCAATTTACTCGAGCGTAAAGCCGAGTTGGAATCGCGGGTGGAGCGGACTCACAGACATACTTTCCACAGGGATGAGCCGGTGAGCGCCAATTTTAATGAGCAGGTAAAACAGACTGAGAACGATGAGTTGGTAAGGGCGCTTGAGGCCGAAGCTAAAGAAGAGATTGCTCAAATCAATAAGGCCTTGCACCGCATTGAGGTAGACGTCTACGAACAGTGTGCACATTGTGGAGGAGAAATCGGGGTGCAACGATTGCAAGCCATTCCATACGCGGACAGCTGTATCGAATGTGCCGAATAGCGGCTGACCTCAAAAGCTTGGAAATGTCGATATTGATGCGCTGCCAATGACTTGCCATAATGCGAGTTCGTTGATCCGGGCTGGAATTATCGTAATGAAGGGACGAGGTACTACGTAGATGAATACGATTGAACGAATCATGGTAGTTATTGACGCAAATGAAGATTATTCAAATGCGCCAGATGGCCTGCCTGTCGAGTTGCGAAAGGCATTACGACTGATAAAGGATAAGTATTCGGCAGAGATTAAGCTGATTAGTGTTGGCTACGAGCGATATCTCTCACACAGCTTTCGCAGCATCGGCTACGACTATACCGTGCTTCGAAAGGACTACTGCGATCGCCTGACACAAACCATGGAAGAATTGGTGGCAGGATTAAAGGGCGATGGTTACAAGATTAGTTGTGAAGTCGGTTGGGCCCATCCGCGCTACGAGATGATAGTCAAAATGGCGGTTGAGTTCAGTGCTGATGTCCTGATTCAGCATTGTCGAGCCTATGCCAAGCTTGTTCACCATCACCTTACGCATGATAGCTGGTTAGGCATTGCCCGATTCCGTTATTGCTTGTCAAGGATGTAGATTGGAGAGATCCAATCGTGATGATGGCGGCGGTCGATCCAATGCACAGCCATCACAAGCCACTGCGACTGGATAATCGGATCATCGAAGCGGCGGATTCAGTCAGCCAACAAATAGGAGGTGAGTTTCATATCGTTCATGCCTATGCTGAAACGGCAAGACCATTTGCCGCCGGCGGTGCTATCAAGGAAGAGCATGAAAATGCATTTAATGAACTGATGTCGGACTATGACGTTGATGCTGGTCATCTACATCTTATCGATGAGACCCCAATCGATGCCTTGCAGCAGTATGGCGAGATGATTAATTCTGACATGCTGGTAATGGGGGCGATTTCGAGATCGAGGATTTCTGAAGCTCTGGTTGGTAGTACAGCAGAAACAGTACTGGATTATGTCAAAACAGATGTTTTAATATTGAAACCAGCAGTCTCTGAGTAGACTAAACTTGCCAGAAATCTGGCACCCTAGCCCTAGTGAATCAGATTACCGCAGTACTTACAATAGCGGGCGTCCAGGTCGTGACCGGTGGCTTTGCAGCTAACGCATTTTCGCTTATCGTTGGTAGGGGTTCGACTGCGATGCTGAAATTCATTCATTAGCTCTGCGCCAATAATTCCAGTGGGAACAGCAATGATTGCGTAGCCGCAAATCATCGCGAGTGCTGCCACGAATTGGCCTACTGGGGTTTGCGGGGATACATCGCCATAACCGACGGTAGTAATGGTAACGATAGCCCAGTAGATCGATTCGGGAATGCTATTAAAACCATTTTCTGGTCCTTCGATGATAAACATCAGCGCGCCAAAAATAACAATCAATATGAGAACCGTGAACAGAAAAACGAAAATTTTACGCCTCGCCTGTAACAGCGCTGTATAAAGCAGATTGGCTTCACCCATGTAGCGGAATAATTTGAGGATTCGAAAGATGCGTAGCACTCGCATGATTCGAATTACGATAAGGTACTGGGCGGACGGAAATATGAATGCGATGTAGGTGGGTAAGATCGAAAACAGATCGATTAGCCCGTAAAAGCTAAAGACATAACGTTTCAGATTTTCAGTGCTGTAAAGCCTCAGAATATATTCGATAGTAAACAGAATGGTAAAGAACCATTCAAGTCGTAACAATATCTCACCGTATCGATCATTATAGGAGTCAACTGAGTCGAAGAGTACCGCCGATACGGAGATTACGATCATAAAGATCAGTACCACATCGAAGAGTTTACCGGCACGGGAATCGTAACCGAAAATCACATCGTTGACCTGCTGTTTCAGGCTGGGTGCGGTATCAAAATTCATTGATTTCTATGCTAAACCAGTTTGGGTATTTTGATGCAATGGGAGTTGTATCAGCCCAGTGAAGTGATGGTTCAGGATTTTAACACCAGCACGTCGCAGGGGCAGTCTTCCAGAATTTTTTCAGCCGTATTACCTATTATCGCCCGTTCGATTACGTTTCTCGAGAGCGCTCCAATCACCAGTATATTGGCCTGTACCGATTGAAGGTAGCGAATTAGCTCTGGGACCAGATCGCCTTCACTCAATTTTATGCCGTCATCGGCAAAATCATAGCCTTCGATCAATTTCTTCAAGTGTTCGCTATGATGCTGGCGGATTCGATCGAGATGTTCCGCGGATTCGCCGCCCGTGGGGAACATCGTACTAACAAATGGGTAGTAAGAGTGAAATACACAGGGTTTGAACTTGAATGTCCTGGCGACCAACTCCGTTCCCGCCAACAGCGCGTGGTCAAGTTTGTTTTGTGCTGCTTTGCTATGCAGCGGATCTACTGCGGTTACTACACTGCCATCGTCACTCCAGAGGCCTGGTTTGACCAATAACAGTGGCGTGAGGCATTTGCGAATCAATCGCCAGTCGGTATTGGTGATCAGTGATCGTTCGATCACACTGTGGTGGTGGGTACTTTTCAATACCAGGTCTGGTTTGTATTCATCTGCTTGAGCAATAATTGATTCGGCGAGATGGTGTTGCTCGGTGAACGCCGTAGATGTCTCGATGTTGTCGGCGCTGAACTCTTCTACCAGATTCGCCAGCAATTTTTGATAGTGTTCTTCATAGAGTCGCCGCTGGGTTTCAAAAAATTCTCCATCAATGCCCTCATAAATATAGGAATGATCGCCCAGGGTATTAGAATTATTAATGAAGAATCTGACTCGAGAACTGGTCGCATTGGCAATTTGTTTGGCTTTGTCAACGGCGAAATCCCGGTCGACGGTGGGATCAACCACAACCAGGATGCTTTCAATCTTGTCCATATTTGCCTCGCTTTAAACTTGGCACACTATGAATAATTAGTTAGCCCCTGGGGACCCTCTGGGTCTAAATCTACTGCGCCGCCTTAATCATGTTTCTCGCAATGATCAGTTGCTGGATTTGGGAGGTGCCTTCGTAGAGACGGAACAGCCGCACATCGCGATAGAATCTTTCGACGGCATATTCAGACATATAGCCTGCTCCGCCATGAATTTGTACCGCTCGATCGGCCACACGACCAACCATCTCCGTTGCAAACAGCTTACAACAGGATGATTCGGTGCTGACGTTCTCACCGTTGTCCCGTTTGCGGGCAGTCTCGAGGGTCATACACCTGGCGGCATAGGTATCAGTCTGAGAGTCCGCCAGCATCGCTTGAATGAGTTGTTGTTCGGCTATCGGCTGACCGAATTGCTTGCGCTGCATGGCATACTCCAATGCATCCCGAATTAGCCTTTCTGCAACACCGACACTGACTCCTGAAATGTGCAGTCGACCGCGATCCAGCACTTTCATTGCCGTGATAAAGCCTCCGTCCTCAGTTCCAATCAGGTTCTCGGCCGGTACCGGGCAATCTTCGAAGATGACATCGCAGGTCAGCGAGCCTGACTGACCCATTTTCTTGTCGATCGGCCCCAGTGTGATTCCCGGCGTACCTTTCTCGACGATAAATGAAGAGATGCCACGGGCACCCTGGATGGAGGGATTGGTGCGAGCCATCACGTTAAAGGTATCCGCTACCGCCGCATTGGTGATAAAGCGCTTGGTGCCATTGAGAATATAATGATTGCCCTCGCGCCTCGCGCTGGTTTTAAGTGATGCTGCATCGGAGCCGGCTTCGGGTTCGGTCAGGCAGAAGCAACTGATCCACTCGCCGCTGGCATAGCGGGGTAGATATTTCTGTTTTTGTTCTTCTGACCCGTTGAATACCACCGCTGCTGATCCGATCCCATTGTTGGTGCCCATGATGGAGCGAAATGCCGGCGAGGTTCTACCGAGTTCGATGGCAACCAGAATTTCTTCTTCCATAGTGAGCCCCAGCCCACCGTATTCTTCCGGAATAGTAAGGCCAAACAGACCCAGCTCTTTCATCTCCTGAAGTATGTCATCTGGCAGCTTTGCTTCTTCAGCCAGTCGGTTCTCATTGGGGATCAGACGCTCCCGAACAAATCGCTCAATCACGTCGATGAGATGATTAATGGTTTCCTGATCGCGAATCATTATTGCCCCTTGCAATCCTGCAGTTAATCCCCCTGCAATCCTGCAGTTAATTCCCCCTGCAATCGAGCGGCTAAGCTAGCATAACTGCTTGTTTTATGCGACCAGGAGCGCCGGATTTAGTGGCTTTGAGCCACGTTCCACCGGCGTTTGCTCTGTGCTAGAATCGCCCCCTCATGTACTTCCAGAGACAAAGCACCGAGGGACTGGTGGGGGCCATCTGGAAGCCACATTTGAGTGCAATGCAGTACCCGATGCTAATGTAAGTCGCCTGCTAGCGCCTGATTTTATCGAATAGTAACTTGATTAAACTTATTCAGAGAGTAGTAAATGCCTGAGATTACCGACGCCTTTATTTACGACGGAGGTCGAACCGCTTTCGGCCGACACGCCGGGGCACTAGCACCAATGCGGCCAGATGACCTGCTTGCCCACACCATCAAGACAGTCGTTGAACGCAACAAATTTCCGCTCGAGGCTTACGTAGGCGTCATCGTAGGCAATACTAACGGCGCCGGCGAAGACTGTCGAAACGTGGCTCGTTTTTCATTGCTGCTGGCAGGATTACCCGTTGAGGTGGCGGGGCTTTCGGTAAATCGGCTGTGCGGGTCCGGTCTTGCCGCGACTCTGGATGCAGCACGTTCGGTGAAGGTCGGTGAAGGCGATCTGTTCCTGGCCGGTGGCGTGGAATCCATGAGTCGCGCTCCAATTGTCATGTCCAAGGCTCAATCAGCCTATGACCGCGGCCAACAGATAGCCGACAGCACCCTGGGGGCGCGATTCACAAACCCTGCCTTCGCCTCTGCCTACGGCAACGACACCATGCCACAGACTGCCGACAATCTCGCCATTTCCCGGGGAGACGCAGACCAGTTTGCGGCCGCTTCCCAGGCGAAATATGAAACCGCCCAGGCCGACGGCTTCTTTGTAGATGAAATCATTCCCATCGATGTACCACAGGGGCGCAAGAAACCACCGCCGACAGTCGATGCCGATGAACATCCCCGACCGGGCAGCAATATCGAAGCGCTGAGAGAGAAATACGGCGTCAAACCTCGCGCCAGGATTATTGCCGGCGCGGTAGCCGGAGTAGAACCGTGAGTCATGGGATTTGGGCCGGTGTTCGCGATCAGGAAAGCATTGGCGAGGGCTGGTCTTGGTTTATCGGACATGGACATTATTGAGATTAATGAAGCCTTCGCGCCTCAAGTATTGGGTTGCCTCAGGATGCGGGAAGTGGATTTCCAGGACTCCCGGGTTAATCCCAACGGTGGTGCGATCGCAGTTGGTCATCCGCTGGGCGCTTCGGGCGCCCGACTAGCGATAACCGCCACCTGGCAGCTGGAGCGTATGCGGGGTCGCTATGCAGCGATAAGCTTGTGTATCGGCATCGGGCAGGGTGTGGCGGCGATCCTGGAACGAATGGACTAAGTTGCACATGGATGTGCAACCATTGCCCGTTAAGGGCAATGCGAGTGGGCCAAAAGCAAGTAAAATCGCACTTTTACGCTAGCTTTTGGCGCACGACATTCTGGAAAAGTCATGGATGACTTTTTTCAGGATCAACTAAAGAGGCACTCTTAATCAGACAGACAGACGAAATAAAGGAAACACTATGTCGGAAGTAGTCAGTTACGAACTTAAAGGCAATATCGGTGTGATTAGTGTCAATAATCCACCAGTTAACGCGCTCGCGCAGGTCGTCAGAGAGGGCATTTTAAATTCAATCCAAGCGGCGCAGGAAGATGCGTCGAAAGCCATCGTACTGCGTTGTGAGGGGCGTACGTTTATTGCTGGTGCCGATATCACAGAATTTGGTAAACCACCTAAAGATCCTGGACTACCGATCGTACTCGATGCTATCGAAAACTCGAGCAAACCGGTAATCGCCGCTATTCACGGCACGGCGCTTGGAGGGGGATTCGAAGTCTCGCTGGCGTGTCATTATCGCTGTGCCGTTGCATCGGCAAAAGTCGGCTTACCCGAGGTCAAGCTGGGATTGTTACCGGGAGCTGGTGGAACACAGCGCGTGCCACGAATAGCGGGAGTCAAGGCTGCTCTGGATATGATTACCAGTGGCAATCCGATCGCTGCGTGTAAAGCACACACGATGGGCCTGGTCGATGAGATCATCGAAGCGGACGATCTCGAAGCGGGTGCGATTGAATACGCAAAGGGCTTGGTAGAGTCAGGTGCCCCACTTAAACGCATTAGGGATATCACGATTGATCCCGCAACGATAGAAGCAGATTTCTTCGCCAACGCGAGAAAGCAGCTGGCACGGCGTGCGCGTGGTCAGATAGCGCAGGACAAAATTGTTTCCTGCATCGAAGCAGCAGTCGAATTACCAATGGATGAAGGGCTGCAGCGCGAGCGTGAATTGTTCCGAGAACTTATCACGTCCCCTGAATCAGCGGCCATGCGGCATATCTTTTTTGCCGAACGTAGGGCTGCCAAGATCAAGGATCTGTCGAAAGACACTCCCGTTAGAGACATCGCCAAGGTAGCCATCATCGGGGGTGGCACCATGGGTGGTGGTATCGCCATGTGTTTTGCCAATGTCGGTATTCCAGTAGTAATGCTGGAGATCAACGATGAAGCACTGCAGCGAGGCAAGGATATCATCCGCAAGAATTACAACATCACCCTGCAAAAGGGCAAGATGTCTGAGGATCAATTGGAACAGCGAATTGGGTTGATATCCGGTACCACGGACTACACTGATATAAGCGATGTTGATCTGGTCATCGAAGCAGTCTTCGAAAATCTGGAATTAAAGAAAGAAATATTCGCCAAGCTGGATACGGTCTGCAAAGCTGGTGCCATCCTGGCGACTAATACTTCTTATCAGGATGTGGATGCCATTGCCGAGGCAACCGCCCGTCCGCAGGATGTTGTGGGGATGCATTTCTTCAGTCCGGCCAACGTAATGAAGTTGCTGGAAGTTGTACGTGGCGAAAAGACCGCCGATGATGTTTTGGCCACTGTCATGAAGATCGGCAAGAAGATCGGCAAGGTGTGTGCGTTGTCACGGGTGTGCTATGGCTTCATTGGTAATCGCATGTTAGGTGGCTACGGAAGAGAAGCCCAGATGCTGTTAATGGATGGCTGTACTCCGGTCCAGGTAGATTCAGCTTTGGAAGGGTTTGGCATGGCCATGGGACCTCTAGCCATGAGTGACCTGGCTGGGCTGGACGTGGGATACAAGGCACGCCAGGGCCGCACCGACCTGCCGGACGATCCCAAGCTTTACCGCATGGGAACCTTGTTGGTGGAAATGGGCCGACACGGCCAGAAGACTGGCTCTGGATTCTACAAATACGACCCGCAGACACGTCGCCGGGAATCAGACCCGGAAGTAGAAGCACTAATAAAGGAAGAGGCAGCAAAACTCGGTATTGAGCAACTCGAGATTTCCAATGAGGAGATACTTCAGCGGTGTTTTTATCCGCTGATCAATGAGGGTGCATTAATACTGGAAGAAGGCATTGCCCAACGGCCCAGTGATATCGATGTGGTGTATGTATTCGGCTATGCCTTCCCGGTGGCCAAGGGTGGTCCGATGCACTATGCCGATCAGGTGGGGCTAAAGAATGTGTACGACAAGATCTGTGAATTGCGCGATCGCTATGGCGAGGACTACTGGAAACCCGCACCCCTGTTAAAGCAACTGGCCGAAGCGGGAAGTACATTTGCAGAGTGGGATAAGAATCGGAGCGCAGGCTGATGATTTCCTATCAGACTACAACCCCTGGTGCTCCCCTGGTAGAAGTGGAATCGGACACGCCAGTACCGCAGGGATCCGAAGTGCTGATTAGAACAGTAGCCTGCGGCGTTTGTCACTCGGATATTCATATGCATGATGGTGTTTTCGAGCTCGGTGGCGGTAAACAACTGAATGTCGGCCGGGAAGGCATGGTGCTGGGCCATGAGATATTCGGCGAAGTAGTAGCGGTAGGGCCGGAAGCGGAAAATGTACAAGTTGGCGATCGTCGCGTGGTGTTTCCCTGGATTGGCTGCGGCGACTGCGCTTCCTGCTCGCGAGGAGAAGAACAATTGTGCACGCCCGGACGGGCACTGGGTATCGTCAATGCAGGTGGGTTTGCCGACCATGTGCTGATTCCCCACAGTCGTTACCTGTTTGACAAGGGTGACGTTTCTGACACGCTCGCTGCGACCTATGCTTGCTCAGGATTAACTGCCTATGGTGCGTTGAAAAAAGTCGGTGAACTGAATGAGGGTGACGAAGTTGTAATCATCGGCGCCGGTGGTGTTGGGATGATGGCAATTCAGATTGCTCGCGCAATGGGGCTCGATCCAATTGTTGTGGATATCGATAGTGCTAAACTGGATGCGGTCAGGGCTCTTGGTGTATCACGCACTTATGACTCATCGGAACCCCAATCGGCGAAGGAGATTCGCAAAGCAACCGGTGGTGTCTATGCGGCGTTGGATTTTGTCGGTGCCGAGGCGAGCGTGAACTACGGGCTCAGCACTCTTCGCAAGGGAGGCATGCTGATCATCGTCGGTCTATACGGTGGTGCACTGAACATGCCGATTCCATTTATTCCAATGAATGCCCGTATCATTCACGGCAGTTATGTGGGCAGCCCGGAGGATATGGGTGAGCTTATGGCCATGGTTCGAGCTGGTACGATTGCACCCATCGAAATTACCGAGCGACCTCTTAACGAGGTAAATCAGTCGCTTAGTGATCTGAAAGCGGGCGGGGTGCAGGGCAGACAAGTCCTCGTTAATCCCTGAAATTCAAATAGGAGACGACCATGTCATCGCAGCAAGATTTTAGAGCCGCGACCCGTCAGTGGTTAGAGTCAAATTGTCCTGAGTCCATGCGAACTCCAATGGTGCAGGATGAAATTGTCTGGGGCGGAAGAAATCCAAGTTTCAAGAATCCAGACAGCAAGCTCTGGCTGGAACGTATGGCAGATAGAGGCTGGACCTGCCCGACCTGGCCTACCGAGTACGGCGGCGGTGGCCTCAGTAAGGATGAGTCGGTTGTGCTTCGTCAGGAACTGGCTCGGATCAATGCCAGGCCGGCATTAACCAGTTTCGGCATCGGCATGCTGGGGCCGGCGCTGCTTGAATACGGCAGCCATGCACATAAGCTGGAACACATTCCCAAGATCGTGCGTGGTGAGATTCGCTGGTGTCAGGGTTACTCGGAACCGGGTTCGGGGTCTGATCTGGCCAGCCTCAGTACCAAAGCCGAATTGCAGGGTGAGAATTACATTGTTAATGGGTCCAAGGTGTGGACCTCTTATGCCGACAAGGCGGACTGGATATTCTGTCTGGTGCGAACGGATTTCGACGTGCCGAAACATTCAGGCATCAGCTTTATCCTATTTGACATGGCCAGCGAGGGTATCTCCACCAAACCGATTCAATTGATCAGTGGCTCATCGCCATTTTGCGAGACCTTTTTCCTCGATGTAAAAGTACCGACTGCAAATCTGGTCGGGCGCTTGAATGAAGGCTGGACTATTGCCAAACGTCTGCTGCAACACGAACGCACCATGATTTCCAGTTTTGGACTCGCCAGTGGTCAATCTGATCGGGGTGGGACCACCTCCACCGTGGCCAGCGTGGAAGGGGCGGCCATGCACTATCGAGGTGACAAAGACAGCTTGTCCGATCCTGTTCTGAGGGACGAAATCGCTCAGTTCAAGATCGACAGCGAGGCCTTCGCCTACACTTCGCAGCGTTCCATTGAAGAATCCAGGCAGGGCCAGGGTCCAAATGCCACTTCTTCGATGTTGAAGAACTATGGTTGTGAACTGAACAAACGCCGCTACGAATTACTATTAAAGGCTATCGGCAGCCAGGGTCTGGGCTGGGAAGGCGAGGGATTTGCGGACGATGAATTGCTGGTAACCCGTGAGTGGTTACGCTCGAAGGGCAACTCGATCGAGGGTGGTACTTCCGAAGTGCAGTTAAACGTAATCGCCAAGCGTGTGTTGGGATTGCCTGACATCTTGAGCATTAGCAAGAAGTAGATACCGGGAAAAAACAACCCATGGCATTAGTACTCAGTGAAGATCAACAACTATTAAAAGATGCAGCCAGGAATTTTTGCCAGCAGCGCTCGCCGTTGAATGTGCTGCGTGAGTTGCGAGATTCCAAAGATGAGACTGGATTCGATGCAGCTATCTGGAAGCAGATGCTCGAGCTGGGTTGGGCAGGGATGGCTGTGCCGGAAACTTACGGTGGTTTCCAATTTGGCTACGGCGGTCTCGGAGTGGTTCTGGAGGAGACAGGAAGAACCCTGACCAGTTCGCCATTAATCTCGACGGTACTCATTTGTGCAACTGCCGTTAATGAATTGGGTTCAGACCAACAAAAAGCCAGTCTACTGCCGGCGATTGTCGGTGGAGAATTGTTAATGAGCCTGGCCCTGGATGAGCACAGTCTTCATAACCCCTCTCATATTGAGACCACGGCAAGCAGAACCTCTGACGGATTCGAGTTGAACGGTAGCAAGACTTTCGTGCTTGATGGTCATGTGGCAAAGAAGTTTATCGTTGTTGCCAGGAGTAGCGGTGATCGTGATAGTAAGGAAGGCATCAGCCTGTTCCTCGTTGATAGCGGCAGTACTGGAGTAACGGTTGCCCGTACTCGAATGGTGGATAGCAGAAATGCCGCCAAGATCAGCCTGGACAAGGTTACCGTCACCGAGGCTGCCGTTCTGGGTGATCTGGATAAAGGATTCGTGGGATTGGACAGGGTGCTGGATATAGCTCGCATCGGCCTGGCGGCAGAAATGCTTGGTAGTATTAGGGAGGTGTTCGAGCGCATACTCGAATATCTCAAGCAGCGCGAACAGTTTGGTGTGCTGATCGGTTCTTTCCAGGGCCTGCAGCACCGTGCGGCGAACATGTACACTGAGATCGAACTCTGCAAATCGGTTGTGAGAGCAGCGCTTTCGGCGTTGGATGATTCCGAAAAAAGCGGGCAGGGAATTGCTGAATTAGCCAGTATCGCCAAGGCCAAACTTTCGGAAGTGTTCATGCTGGTCAGTAATGAAGGTATTCAAATGCATGGTGGCATCGGCATGACCGATGAGTTCGATATTGGCTTTTTTCTTAAGCGTGCCCGCGTGGCACAGCAGTTTCTTGGTGACGCTTCTTTTCATCGTGATCGCTACGCGAGTCTGAAAAATTTCTGATTGGGAACACTTTTTATTAGTGTCCGTTACAGGCAATCATGCTCATACTACTCATCGGTGCCGTTCTGGCAATTTTGGTGTACTTCCCATCATTCTGGGTGCGCCATGTTATGGAGAAATACAGCAAGGAATTGCCTACTATTGCAGGAACTGGCGGTGAACTAGCGCAACATCTGGTGGCCCGCTTTCAACTGGATGGTATCAAGGTGGAGGAAGGCCAGCCGTTTCGAGATCATTTCGATCCCAAAGATAAGGTGGTGCGTCTGAGCCCGGCTAATTTCAATGGCAAATCACTGACGGCTGTGGCTGTAGCGACCCACGAAGTAGGCCACGCCATCCAGTTTCATCGCAGGGAAAAAATCTTTGAGTTAAGGGCTCGCTACCTTCCTCGTGCTCAAATGCTCAACCAGGCTGGTGTTGCCATCATGCTTTCATTTCCCATTATTGGCCTGGTGCTACGGTCACCCTTTGCGGTAGGCATGGTAATTGGATTGAGCCTGTTATTGCAGCTAGCCGGTGCCTTCGCCTACCTGATCATTTTACCGGAAGAATGGGACGCCAGTTTCAACAAGGCATTACCGATTCTCGTAGATGGCGAGTATGTCGAACAGAACCAGTTCCCAGCCATTCGCAGAATTCTCAAGGCGGCGGCACTTACCTATTTTTCAGCGGCGCTTGCGAATGTGCTTAACATCGGTCGATGGTTCATGATATTAAGGCGCTAGGCTGACTGTAAGAATCAACGGTAGTGGAAGGGAGGAGTCGAATATGAAAGCGGCGAAGATTGCGAAGATTGTTGCGATTGTAATGCTGATCTACGTGGGGATAGTTGTTCTGTTTGAATCACTGCTGGGCTTTTTCCAGCCAGAGGCTGGTGCAACTATGCTTATCACCAGCTATGACGAAGCAGGCAATGGACACGACCGGGTGGTTGCCCGCCTGGAAAGCAATGGCTCAATCTACGTTGCGGCTAACCACTGGCCGAGGGCGTGGTACCGTGAGGCACTGGACAACCCAAGAATGAGCGTTAGTTTTGAGGGGGACACTACAGAATACAGAGTTTCTCCAGTGGAAGGAGCCGAACATGAGCGGGTGGATAACGAGAATAGCCTGGGTCTGGTATTCCGAATTCTCACGGGGTTTCCACCCCGATATTTTGTGCGATTAGATCCAAACTAGAGAAAATAAAAATGACAATAAACGGGAATCCAGAATTTGCACAAGCATATCGCAGTGCTTTGGTTAACAGTCATCGTTGGGATGATTTCAAGGTCAGGGATGATGATATCGTCATTACTACTTCCTACAAGGCTGGTACTACCTGGATGCAGGGTATCTGTGCGGCACTGGTGTTTCAGGCGCCTGAACCCCCGCTACCCCAGGACGCGCTGACGCCCTGGCTGGACGCCAATTTCGGCCCCATCGATGAAGTGCTGGCCCAACTGGAAGGCTTGTAAAACCGTCGCTATATTAAGAGTCATCTACCGCTGGATGGCATTCCGTTTTTCGACGAGATTAAATATATTTTCGTCGGTCGTGATGGCAAGGATGTCTGGATGTCCATGTGGAATCACTGGCATAACATGAATCCTCAAGTCATCGACGACATGAACAATGCGCCGGACCGGGAAGGGCCGGCATTGGTTCATCCACCAGAAGACATGTCCTCGGCATTCGATGAATGGCTTGTTAGAGGGACTTATCCCTGGGAGAACAATGGTTACCCATTTTGGTCACATCTGTATCATGCCAGTAGCTGGTGGGGCTATCGCCACTTACCTAATATCCTGATGGTGCATTTCGACGACTTGCTGTGAGATACCGATGGGGAAATGCGGCGGATCTCTGACTATCTGGGTATTGAGATTAATGAGGAAATCTGGCCGAGCCTGCTGGAAGGCGTTACCTTCAAGTCCATGAAGTCAAATGCCGAGAAAATGGCACCGGGGGCGACCGAGGGTATCTGGAAGGACACCAGCAATTTCTTCCATAAGGGAACCAACAAGCGCTGGGAAGGAGTGTTGACGGATGAGCAGGTCGCCGCTTACGATGACTTGGCTAAACGCGAGTTGGGAGCGGAGCTTGCTCAGTGGTTAGAATTTGGAGGCCGCATCGATTAGACTCTCGCTACCGCACAAAATAATCAGACTATAAGAAGGTTTTAACCATGAATAAGCTCACACCACGACTCATTCAGAAAAGCCTGTTGGCATTTTTACTGGTGGTCTTCGTCCTGCCAGTCAGCGCGCAGAATACCGATCCCACCCGCTGGGAGCAGGCTATGCAACGCTTCGAAGAACAGGACAAGATGCATGCGCCTCCCGAGGGCGCTATTTTGCTAACCGGTAGTTCCAGTATTGCCCGCTGGAACGATCAGGCGGCTGCCGCTCTGGCACCGCTTACGGTGATTCCTCGTGGTTTCGGCGGCAGCGTGATGAGCGATGTGCTGTATCACCTAGAGAGAGTCGCTCTCAAATACAATCCTCGTGCAATTCTCATCTATGAAGGTGACAACGATACGGCCAACGAAGTGCCGAAAAACACCATCCTGGGTCAGTTAAAGGAACTCGTTGCCAAGGTTCATCATGCACTTCCGGAAACCAGAATTTATGTGCTGTCAGTCAAGCCGAGTGTATTGCGTGAAAATGTCTGGGCCAATGCACAGGCTGTGAATGCAGGTTATCAGGCGATCGCCGCCGGCGATCCGCTGGTTTACTACGTGGATGTGGCTAATCCATTTCTTATGGCAGACGGTCATGTCATGACAGATATCTTCGTCGAAGACGGGCTGCACCTGAACGACATGGGGAATCTTATTTGGGGATCTTCCATCAGGGCCGCCTTAATGCCGCAGGAAGCTCGCCACGAAAAATAAGTCTCTGTATAAGGGTAGTCGATGAATACCCTGGATTTACTGCAAGCCCTATTTCTGCTGGGTGCGCCTATGATGGTGCTCGCCTGGTTCCTGTTCGGCTGGCTCTTCAATAGCGGCGAGATCGATAGAAGGGATGACCACAAGTCAATCTCAGCCCAGTTCAAGAAGATGAAAAAATCCGTGGCCACCAAAGAGCACAAGAATTCCATCTATGTTTATGACAAGTGGATGTGGTTTGGTAGTGGATTCTATGGTTTGGCAGGTTTATGGACCTTTGCGGCAATCGAAATAAGCCAATTCTTCGGCTTCATCTTCAATTTTCCCGGTTTTTCTGTGCTTTTCGGGGATGGGTTGATCGCTTTCTTTATCGAACTCGGTTTGAATCAGCTCGGCAATGTGATCCGGGCTTTTGTCTAGTTCAGCTACTGGCCATCGGATTCGATGCTAATCTGGATTCTTGTGGCCTACCTGGGTTACTGGGCGGGCGTGGAGTTGGCCAGACGGCATGTCGAGTTTCCTATCGATGATGACTGGCTGCAGAAAATTCAGAGCAAGCTGACGGACTCCAGGCAGGACTCCGAGAATGACTAATCGTCCTCGATCAAGTCTCGATTGATACTCACACCCAGCCCCGGACCCTGGGGCATGGCCATATAGCCCTCGCTATCCACTTGCGGCAGATTTTCCATGATGGCAAAGCCATTGGTATAGGGTGAGATAGGTGGATCATTCATGATTTCCACCCAGGGGCAGTGGGGCCAGGTACCAATCATGTGCAGCTGCGCAATAGTACCGAGCTGCCCTCCACCGTGGTGGGGTATTACCAGTTTGTGGTGAGCCAGCGCCAGCGCCGCCACTGCGCGTAGGCCCTGCACACCCTCGGTCACCAGAATTTCCGGTTGCAGGATGTCGTAGACTTGCTTCTCCAGCATCTCGACGAACTCCTGTACTCCCTGGTTGTTTTCGCCGCCTGCCAGGGTGATATCGGTAGCCCGATTCAGCTCTGCCAATCCTTCGTAGTCATACCTGCGTAGCGGTTCTTCGAGCCAGTACACATCGAAATCATTCAACGCACGCGCCGTGTCCAACGCGCGTTTGTAGTCCCACTGTATACCTGGCTGCCAGATTCCGCTGGACTGGGCCTGGTTGGCATCGGTCATGATGGTAAAGTCATCGCCTGCTGCTTCACGGACCAGCTGTATGGTTCGGATGTCCTCACGCATGTCCAGGTGGTGTAGCCTGATCTTCATTCCCTGCCAGCCTGCTTCTTTTATACGCACCGCCTGCTCGGCTCTTTCCTCCGGCGTTGATAGCTGAATCATGCTGGCATAGGCTGGTACCTTGTCTTTTTGTGCACCCCACAGTTTATAAAGTGGTTGACCTGCCACTTTCCCAACTATGTCCCAGAGGGCGATTTCGACGCAGCCAACGTCTCGCCAGTTATTCGCCGCACCGTTGGTGTAGCGCATCTGATGACCCAGCGTCTCATTGTCAAACGGGTCCTGGCCCACCAATAATTGCTTCATGCGGTTGATTCCACTGGAGCTCATACCTGGCGCGATGCCACTAATGCCCTGATCGGTTAGGATTTCCGTGACCCTGCCGCCTCCGATACGCCGCATATAGGGCCGGCCGGGTGCCCAGGCCGACTCCATGATCCCCGTCTCACCCAGAGTTCGCATGCGATGGACCTTGATGTCGGTTATTCGTGGTCGATCACTCTGCGCGAGGCTAAGCGTGGGGAACATCAGGGATGCCAAGGAAAATGGTGCAATTGTAGTTGCAAGCTTGTTAAGAAACTGGCGGCGATGCATGGCTTATTCCTGGTGAAAAATTAGAGAAACTAAATGGCGCCGCTCACGCTGGAGAGATTGAAGCCATTGACTTTCAGTGCCGGTACCACGATTGGCGCGCTGACCGAACTGTTTTCGGAAGCGGCGACCCGCACGGCAGGCCCCAGCATCTCAATGTTTTGTAACATGGATACTAGGGACTGGTTAAAGCGAAAGTTGGTAACGGGGCGTGTGATTCTACCATTTTCAATGAGGAAGGTTCCGTCACGGGTCAGCCCTGTATAAGAAATGATGCGCGGATTCAGCCCGCGGATGTACCAGAAACGAGTGAGTAGTACACCGCGCCGAGTGGAAGCGATCATTTCTTCGAGTGAGTCTGTGCCACCCTGCATGATCAGATTGGCAGGACCCGGCAGTGGATCCTGCGCCGATTCAGCCGCCCAGTATCTTGATCGAGATAGATCTTCCAACCTGCCGGCATTCACCCATACCTTCCTCTGAAGAGCCTGTCCGCTGCCATTAAAGGGAGCGGTTTCCGCGTCGGCATAGGAAGGATCGCTGTAAATGGTGACCTTACCGTCAAAAAGAGTTTCACCTATCCTGTTACCGCCTCCTGGGCGTGAGAAATAGGAACGACCTTCATCGGCCGTGCGCTGGTTGAATGAATTCATCATCCGCATCATCAGCATACCTACGGCCGTTGGCTCGAGGATGGCAGTATATTCACCAGGGTCCAGGGCAGTCTTACGCCAGTCACGGCATTTACGCACCGCATCATTGGCGACCCGTTGACTCTCGATGCTGCTCCAGTCATTGGCTTCGTCACCGGCCCATCCGGATTGCAATCCGTCTGGCGTTCGAGAGGTCAGCGTGTAGGCAACACCGGTGTTGGAATGACTTGCAAACAGTCCGTTGGAAGTCGCGATGGATGATGTGCCGGCGCGTACATCCATGTAAGAGGCGACGATCTGTCCTGCATTCTGTGCCTGGCGGATTGCGATGGCGGCCGCTTCCGCTCGTGTGCCCGGTTCCAGTTCACCGGTGGAAGGGTAGTAGGCCTGTATTTGCTGATATTGTTGCGCACTCAGCTCCGCCATGTATTCCGGGTTCTCCGGAGCCAGTCGCGCCATATCTTCGGAGCGCCTTACTGCCTGCAGCAGATCATCGTCTGCCAATCGATTAGTGTCTACGGTTGCAACGCGTTTGCCGAATACGCTGGTGATATTTACGGAGGTATTGTTGGACCCGCCGGCACTGGTAATTCGATTGGTTGCTACGCGCGTATAGCCACGCCACCCGGAATTAATTCGGACTCGGCATTGGTCCGCTTCTGAGAGTTGCAGGACGCGATCGCTAATCTCGCGTAGGTCACTGCTGGGTAAGCCCTTAGCTTCTGCCATAATAGGTAATTATGCCGTGTTAATGAGTTCTATATTTCTGAATAATGCGATCGGGCAACCATGGGATACTGCATTGACCTGCATCGGTTGACCCTTGGCGTCGCTGAATGAGGCGCCAAGAAAATAGGTGCTGTCACCACCGATGACGTCCATGGAATTCCAGAAATCAGGAGTTCTTCCGACGTAGGCGACATCTCGCAGCATCTGGTACTTCTTACCATCGCGGATTTCCCAAAATACCTGACCGGCGAATTGAATATTGTAGCGTTGCTGATCGATGGAGTAAGAACCACGCCCCTCAATAAAAATCCCACGGTCTGTTGCGGCGATTACATCTTCTTCTGAGAGATCCTGTTCTCCCGGCATCAGGCTGACGTTGGGCATACGCTGGAACGGCATACTCTCCCAGTTCTGACCGTAGGCACAGCCGTGACTGCGGGTAATCCCTGTCTGCGCCTCTATCCACGCCGCTTGATCACGAGTCGTCTGATAATCGACAAAGATGCCATCCTCGATGATGGGCCAGGACTCGGCAGGAACAGCTTCATCATCCCAGCCGGTTGTGGCGCATCCGCCGAATTCCGAGCGATTGCCGACAAATTGCATGAAGTCGGGTCCTACACGCGTATTTCCTAACACCTCTTCCGGCGGGTGGAGAAAAGAAGTGCCGGCGTAATTCGCTTCATACCCCAGGGCACGATCGAGCTCGGTCGGGTGACCGATTGATTCGTGGATAGTGAGCCACAGATTAGATGGATGCAGCACCAGATCCCACTCACCCGGATCCACCGATACCGCTTGCAGTTTCATCGCCGCTTCTTCGGCCCAGCGTGAGGCATTGCCCACCAGGTCCAAGCCAAGAACATATTCGTAGCCCCGGCCTGCGGGTTCGACGGTGGCGCCACGGGTTTGAAAATCACCGCCATCGTCTGAGATTGCCGTAATGTTCATAGCAGGATTGATACGCAGGAATGTCTGGTCGATAAACGAGCCTTCCGAAGTAGCCACCAGTCGCTGTTCTTTTACGGAGAGAATGCTACTGGAGGCAAAGCGAATATTGTCAATGCGCAAGGCCTCTTCGTTAGCCCTCAACAATAATGCAGCCTTGTCATCCAGGGAAACGCTAAAGGGATCGATGGAATGGGGAGTCGTCCAGCTGGCATCGGGATAGATATCCACCGGTGCCAGCAGCGTAGTCGAAGGGGCTACTGCATTGTTCGCTCGGGCCACTGCAACAGCTTCCCTGGCCATCGCTGAAATTGCCTCACGATCAAAAAACTGGGTAGCCGAGAAGCCCCAGGAACCACCGACCAGTGCGCGGACATTGATACCGAAAGAATCCGTACTCTGTACCTGGGTAATTCTCTGCTCACGAGTTCCGACGGCTTCGAATTGGGTTCGGATCACCCGGCCATCAGCGTAATCCGCGCCGGCATCCATCGCCACGTCGATTGCATAGAGCAATAGGGCCTTTTCGAAATTGGTCAGGCTCTGTGCCAACACGGGTTTGACATTGGCCAGCAGGGCAGTACTGGCGGCACTGGTACTGGCCAGACGCATGAAGTCGCGACGGGAAAAATGCTGCGGCAGATGCACTGGGTTGCCTGCGGCATTCAGAGAAGCACGATGATTCTGTGGTATTGGTAATTTTTGCACGAGGGGGTTGTTGCTGTTGTCGTGGTTCTTATTTAGGGATCAGCATAGCGAAAAACCATCCCTAATCCAATTGTTCCCGGCGCCTACCGCAAGTGTTCTTCGAATAGGCTGTAGATTCGCCGATATTCATCCAGCCAGCTGCTGGGTTCTCTAAAACCATGGGCCTCGATGGGATACATCGCAATTTCCCAGTTTTCTTTCTCTAATTCGATTAAACGCTGCACCAGTCGCACCGAATCCTGGAAAAAGACGTTGTTGTCCTGCATCCCATGGGCGATCAATAGGGGTTTGCTCAGACCCGCAGCGAATTCAATGGGCGAGCTTCGCTGGTAAGCCTCGGGATCGATTTCTGGGATATTCAGAATGTTCGATGTGTAGCCATGGTTATAGGCAGCCCAATCGGTAACGGGTCGCAGGGCTGCTCCACAGGCGAATAAATCTGGTTCGGTAAACAATGCCATCAAGGTGAGAAAACCCCCGTAGGACCCACCGTAAGTACAGATGCGATCTCGATTAACGTTCTTATTGGCTACCAACCAGTCGATACCATCGGCCAGGTCCTGCACTTCAGGCGTACCCATTTGCTGGTAGATCGCGGTGCGCCAGTCACGGCCATAGCCACTGGAAGCCCGGTAGTCCATGTCCAGCACTACGTATCCCTGTTGCACAAGAAAACTATGAAACATGAATTCGCGAAAATAGCTGGACCATCCCTGGTGCGCGTTCTGCAAATAGCCGGCGCCGTGTATGAATACCACTGCTGGCCTGGACGAGTTTGCGTCGCCTGGTGTGTAGACTCGGGAATGAATCGGATCTGCCACATAAGCAGAAGGAATTTCGACGAATTCCGGCTCAGCCCAATCCATTGCATCGAATTCATCACTGATAGTATGGGTAATGCGGGTCGCCCTGGAATTTGGTCGCGCATTTTGCGTATACAACTCAAGCGGTTGCAACGCGCTGCTGTGTAGTACCAGGAGTTTCGATTCGTCTGGTGACAGACTAAAACGATTCATGCCACCGAGTTCGGTGAGTTGCTGAATTTCCCCCGAATCGACTTCAACCCGATACACCTCATAGAGAGTTGGGTGCTGTATATTGCCGCGAAAGTAGATCTGTTCGCCGCTTTCAGAGAGGACGGGTTCACGGACTTCGTAGTCTCCATGGGTCAGCTGTCTGGTGGTTCCAGAGGAGAATAGATTGAGATGACCATAGCCGTGCTCTTCAGACAGGAAGTAGAAAGATTCGTTGTCCGGCAGCCAGTCTGCTTGAATAAATTGGCGATTAATCCAGGCAGGGTCGTGATTGTGATGTACCAGTTGCAGCTGGGGTGATTCCAGGTCTACCGAATCCATCAGGCTATTAGTGTCTTCCGCGGGATCTTCGCCCTCGCTTGTTTCGAGTTCCAGGTCTATGGTGTTCAGGCTCAGCAGCCAGCGATCCTTATTATCGCGGCTGATAGCCTGAAACAGGACTCGCTCGCCATTCGCCGCCCAGCGTATGCCAGAAAAGTACACTTCACGTGGTGCGGGTTTATCTTCATCGGCGTCAATCGATAGCTGAGTCTGTAACGGGCTATCCTGCAGAGAGGGCAGCTCAGAAAGGTCCAGTCTGGCATACTCATGGGCATTGAGATCGAACAGAAATAGGTCCTGATTGGCGAAATCCGTAGTGCCGACCCGGCTGCGCACTTCCCGGTTCTCCACGTACCCGGATGCAGTGACATAGTTAGGCATCGTGCCCAGTCTGCCGTCTTCCTGTTCACTGCTGTCACGCAATGTGACAATCAGCCATTTTTCGTTCGGAGATAGAGCACTGCTGACGATCTCCCTGTCCTCGCCGAGATAGTAAGGAAGCGCCAGGCGCGTGGCATCGGATTGCTGCAACTCATTATCGAATTTTTCGGCGAGTTGCTGTCGCTCTTCCTGCAAGCTGATGATGTCAAACAGGCGCAGTTGTTGGTCCTCTATATACTCTGTTTCTTCTTCTTTATCCGGAAGCGGCTCCAGACGAATGTCGGCAGCCTGATATTCCAGTCCAGAGTCGAGATCGCGCACCAGGATTGTGCTATTGCGAGAGAAGATCACCTTGTCGTTGTCTGCGGTAAATGCGGGATTACTTTCCTGCGCTGCGGTTCGAGTTAGTTGGGTGATATCGCCGGATCGCAGGTTTTTTACGTAGATATCACCGGCTCTGGCATAGGTTTTCAATCTGCCATTGGGCGATCTGGTGTTGGAGGCGACATCGACCGATGCGAGATCTCCCGCTGCAACTTGTTGCAGCTTGTCACCATCGACATCCACCCTGAACAAATCAGTCTGTTCTGTTGCTTCCTGCTTCTGTCGAAAATAGACGCCGCGACCATCGTCAGCCCAATAGGCTTGTTGCGGGGCGCGGCCAATCCAGTCCGGATGAGCCATGGCTTGTTCGAGAGTAATGGATTGGGACAGAGCAGATCCTGCCCACATCAGGCAGATTACTCCTGCAATAATTGCACGGTTCATGGCCAGGTTCCGGTTCAGCCCTCGCTATCGGCTTTCAACTCGTTGGATTAGTACCCGTCATAGCCTTCGGTGAGTTCAACATAGATACCCGCAGGATCCGTGAAATAGGCAATATTCAGCCCAATGGCCGGGATTTCCCGATAAGGCACATCGAATACGACTCCCTTCGCCTCCAAGGTGCGGCAAAACTCTTTCAGGTTGTCTATTTCAAAACCAATGTGATCGATACCGGTTCCCTGGGTGGGTTGACGGTCCTGATCCGTACCGCCGAAACTGAGATTCATGCCAGGCACGTTGGTCGTGGTTGCAATGCTGCCGCGGGGTCTGATCTCCAGATCGAACATATCGACGTACCACTGGAGCAGTTCTTCATGGTCTGGGGTAATGAAATGGATATGATAGCCGGTGATTTCTTGCTGCAGTCCCTGGTCTTCCTGCATCTCAACCACGATGTCGTCGGGTAGGAATACGTAGGCATTGGTTTGACCTTCGGCGCCGGGGAAAATACGCCCAACACCCAGACCGTCGGCGCGCCATTTGTCGAGAAACCTGGCCATGTCGCGTACTTTAAAACCGAAATGGTCCATCTTGGTCGCGCGCGATCCCATGGTGGGGGCTCTGTCGGTTAGCGCCACCATCATATTGGGTAACTTGGCAACCGTCAGCGGGCCACGCTCTACAATTGTTGCGTTGAAATGTTCGACCCAGATGCGTTTGTGTTCATCCATATCGGACACGTTCAGGTGCACATGGCCGTAGGTGAGTCCGTTTTCATTAGGGGTGGCGAGTTGCCCAAAGGCTGTTGTAGCTAACATGCTCAACACGGCAAGGCTAATCAGAGCTCTCACGATATACTCTCCTGAGTGGTCGTTTATGGCCTTAGGATAATGACACTGAGCTGCTGAGTCTTCAAGGTTAGAGTGTCAGCCACCGGGGAGCCTGCAAAGGCTTGTGGGTGGTGGTAGTGATCGTGATTTCATTCAGTTGAAAGTCGGATGCCAGGTCTACTGTTTCCTGCAGTGCATCGAAGTAAGTACCAGATTGTTTAATTGCTGATTGGACTCGAAGCGAGAGTCTGATATTGTCTGCTATCCCCTGTCTGGATGATGCATGGAATCAGGATAAAGAGTAACGAGAGAAAGTTGGCTATTTGGAAAATATAGTAACACTAAAGTTTTAACTATCTGGTTTTCCTAGAGTTTTCTGCCTTTTTCTTCAAATAATACGTCACTATCCTGATTCTGGTTAATGATCACGTCCGTAGCCTAAGTTGGGCGAAAATCTGAAATGCCCACAACTAAAGAGTAAAAGGGGGAAAAATGAGTAAAAAATTTCCGTGCCGTCGCAAGGCAGTTACCATCGGGGTAATACTTGCCGGTCTATCACTTCCTGTAGCGGCCCAACAAGACGACGATAGTGAGATCGAAGAAGTCATAGTCACTGGCTCCTTCCTGAGAGGCAGTCCACTGGATGCCCCATCTCCAGTCAATGTTATCGACCGTGACAGTATCGAAGCCCAGGGAGCATCGGCGATCTGGGATGTTATCAGAAACCTGGAGGTAAACCAGGGTTCCGATACCGGCATCCACGGTTCCAATGACGCCGGTCAGTTATCAGGTACGGCATCGGTAAACCTGAGAAACTTGGGTGGTAACTCAACCCTTACCCTGATCAACGGCAAGCGGTTCACTCCAGCTGCGGTTGTGAGCAGTTCCGGTCAGGAATTCGTTGACCTTAATGCCATCCCCTTGGTCATGACTGATCGGGTAGAAGTGCTGACCGACGGTGGTTCGGCGCTGTATGGTTCTGACGCAGTAGCGGGTGTGGTTAACGTGATTATGCGTACCGACTTTGAAGGCCTGGAGCTCTATGCCGATACCCAGGGAATCGATGAAGAGGGTGGTACCTACGAAGAGACGTTCAGTGGTATCTGGGGAACCAGTTTTAATGACGGTGATACTCGACTGGTACTTTCCGGCGAATACTTCGAGCGGGATGCTGTGCTACTGGAGAATGCCAGTTACTATGATCCAGAGCGCGTCACCTCGACCGGAAGAGTGGGCTCCTTCGGAATAAGCACCCCCCTCGGCGGCAATATCAATCCAGCCTACATCAATTTTCCGTTGACCGCGCAAAACCAAGCTGAGCGAGCGTCATTGGGCGAAAGTATCGCCGGTACGCAAGGTTACGTCTGGTCGGATCCGCTCTGTGAAACCTTGTCGGGCCCCAACGGTGACTTCTTCATTGACAATCGCTTTACCGGTGTGGGCCGGCGTAGCGGCACCTGTGTAGAGGACACCATCGACGAACAGTTCATTGCCATTGGCCAGGAACGCTCCAGCTTTGCCGGTACCTTCGAGCACACCTTCAGCGAAAATGCCGAGTTCTACTCATTTTTCCAGTATTCGGATGTTGAGACCACGAGAGAGGGGAGCGGTTACGCCTTCTCGAGAACTCTGCATGCCATACCAGGACCAAGTTTTCTTGGGGCTCTTTCCGGCTTTGTTGGCAATGCACCGGTCAGCCCGGCTGCCAATAATCCCCATCTTACTGCGAATGGCGGCTTTGGTGAGGGATTCCTGACCCCGGGTAACTCCATCGCCACCGGCTGGCCTCGAGCCGGTGAAGACCGTATAACAGATAACGAAACGCTGGGCGTGCAGCTTGGACTGCGCGGTGACTTCAATTGGGGTGAACGGGCCATGACTTACGACGTTACCTATTCCTTGAGCCAATCCAGCATCGAACAAGAATACGAGACATTGATCCGTGACCGCACCGAGTTGGCTCTTTATGGATTGGGCGGTGAAAACTGTACGCCTAATGGTTCAACAGATGTTAATTTCCTGGGCGTTCCGGGGTTTGGTGCGTTATCAGGGCTTTTTGATATCGTTTTCCCGAACTATATCCTGAATACCCGGGAGGGTTGGTCGCAAGCACTGACCAGCACTAATCACGGACAAGGTGGCTGTGAGTTCTACAACCCCTATCTGACATCTCTCACCGATCCGAGTCTGGCCAATTCCCAGGAGTTAATCGACTGGATAACAGCTAAAAACTTGTTACGCGCCGACAAGCGCAACGAACTGGAAGTTTTCGATGCCGTAATCACGGGTGAGTTATTCGAAATGACAGGCGGTACAGCGCAGTTTGCTACGGGTTATCAGCGCCGTGAACGCAGGGCAACAGGTAGGGCACCAGATCTTCACTTTCCCGGTCTGACTGTAATCACCGGTTATGCCAGTCCTTCTCCTTTTGCGCCGCCCAGTGAGTACGCCACTGAAATAACCAATAACCTGGAGTGTGCCAACTGTATCTTTAATTTCGCCGATGAGCGGGATATTGACGCGGTATTCTTGGAATTATCCCTGCCTTTTGCCGAGAATGTGGAGACGCAGATTGCTCTGCGATGGGAAGATTACGGTGGTAACATCGGCAGCGATGTTTCGCCCAAGATAGCGTTAAGCTGGCGACCTATCGACGAGTTGCTGCTACGTGCGTCTTTTTCCGAGTCATTTCGCGCACCGAATATCGGTGTTGTGAATCAAGCATTCGAGGCATTTGGTACTACCTTACTAGATCCATTGCGTAATCAAGACGTGCGTGCGGGTCTGTTACCAGCCACTAACGAAAATGCGCAAAATAATTTCTCGTTCACGGTGGGACAACCTAACCCGTACTTGGATCCCGAGAAAGCGGATACCTACAATGTTGGTTTTCAATGGACTCCATCCGGAGACCTGGATGGTTTAAGTATCGGTGCCGATGTCTGGCGATTCGATGTTGAAGATCGTGTGCTTCCCCAGATTCCCAGGGCTTCACTGGACCCCGAAATCGAAAAGTTCAACTCAATAGTAAATGATCCTTCCGTTTACATCCTCAACGACTCGCTGCCTATCGATGGCCGTGGTCCCGACGGTAATCCCATTTCGTGTGACCCGGCTGCCCTGGCGGCATCGTTCGGTATCGACTCATCCGAACGTCGTAACTGCGTGGTGAGCCCGCTTGAATACAGGGTATATAATGCAGACGGTTCTCAAAGCATTCAACGTAACCTAAACGATACTAACGGCGGTCTGATAACCCTTGCGTTGCCAGCGGTCAATGCCGGTAATATTGAGGTCCAGGGCATAGACATTAAAGCGGGCTATAGCTGGGACAATGACTGGGGTCAATGGCGAATTGGTCTTGATTTCGTGCATATTGATGAGTACCTCGTTAAAGACGTGCCTGGCCTGGAATTAGGCCTGCAGGAAACAGGTAAAACCGATGCAGCCGGCACCGACGGAGAACAGAATATTGTACGTGCAGTACCGGACAATAAGGGAACCCTGAGTTTAAGCTGGAGTTCCGGCAATCATCGTGTGTCGGTTTTCAATAGACACATCGGTTCCCATCAGGTTCTGGGTCACCGTGCTTATATCGCAGAGGACCAGCGGACGCCGCTCGATCTGCAGTATGCCAAGTCCCAAGTTGATAGCCACGACACCTGGGATATTCAGTATGGCTATACCCAGCAATGGGCTAATGATGCGTTGGGAACCACTAGATTCTCAGTCGGCATAATTGATGCGACTGATGAAGAACCTCCCTTGGTCAGACGCGCATCCTTTAACCCTTCGATTTTTGACGGGCGTGGTCGTCGCTGGTATGCGAGGGTTTTGTGGCAGTTCTAAGCACTGATCAAAATCGGTGATCGAGAAACGGCGATGAGCAATTATCGCCGTTTTATTAGTTAATACATTACTATGTTGCTGCTATATTAATACTCGCAATTCGCAGCGCAGGCCATCGGAAATTATTGCCTAGCAAACATGTGTCTATGTGTTACAATCGAGCGCTGTACGGTGTGTGTGGGTGCACTCGTACACGCTCGGGTTAGCCAGTTGGTGCCAGGGAACCCAAGGCTGGTGCAGTCATCAGCCGGCAGCAATTACTGGCAGAAGAGTCTTACAATCATCAGATCACCCATCTGGAAGGAGTAATGGCGGCCCAATGCAGTGCGTTGATGACTGCGTTTTTCCAGACGAAGCGATCTATTAAGATAGACCAGTAAGGTAAGTATCAGGCCGACAAGTCAGAGTTCCACGAAACGTCACCGATAGACTGCTTGAGATGTCTATCCAAACTGAAATTAAAATTGCCCGCGTAAGAGGCGATGGATCCTAATATGTATAACTTAATGAATACAGTACGAATTCTATTGCTGGTCTGTGGAAATGACTGCCTTTGTCTTCTAAATTGGCCGAAAATCTAAAATACCCAGAATATAAAAATTAAAATTAATGGAGAGACAAAATGCGGAAAAATTTTCCATACAGGCGTAAGGCCATTACCGTTGGCGTAATTCTTGCCGGGCTATCACTACCTGCCGCGGCTCAAGAAGACGATGATAGTGAGATTGAAGAAGTCATTGTGACAGGATCTTTCATCCGCGGGTCACCGCTGGATGCACCCTCTCCGGTCCAGGTTGTGGACCGCGAGAGCATTGAAGCGCAGGGAGCGGCGATAATCTGGGACGTTATTAAGAACCTGGAGGTGAACTCCGGTTCATTCACCAACTCCGGTTCTGGAGAACGTTCACAGGTGGAAGGTACAGCGCAGGTTAACTTGCGTAACCTTGGCGAAAACTCGACATTGACCTTAATTAACGGCAGGCGAGTTACGCCTTATGCGGCGATTACCCAAGGCGGTGGTGAATTCGTAGACATCAATGCAATCCCGGTCGTGATGACTGATCGTATCGAAGTTCTCACGGATGGGGGTTCCGCCCTCTACGGCGCCGATGCGGTGGCTGGCGTGGTCAACGTGATCATGCGTACAGATTTTGAAGGTTTNGAACTCTATGGCGATATTCAGAATATCGAAGCCGCTGGAGATTCTTTCGATGAAACCATTAGTGGTATTTGGGGTTGGGCCAGCAGTGATAACGACACCCATTTTGTGATCTCGGCTGAGCGTTTTGAGCGAGATGCGGTTAATGTACTCGACGGCAATCATATCGATGAAAACTCGCAGTTCCTCGGTGCAGTATCTTCGATTAGTTCGGGGATAGCCAGTGCTTCGTTCGGGGCCTATAGAAATCCGGCTTATCTGGCCCAGGACATTGTGGACTTTAACGTGTCCCAGGGCGGCCTTGACGACGCTGTTTACAGTGACCCTCTTTGCGGGACGCAAAAGAGCGCTGAGGGCATCCCGTTCTTTACCGGCAGCCTGAGGGAGACGCGCGGTGAGCGCGGCGGTACCTGTATGGAGGATGTTTCCCGATTTAATTTCCTCGCCAGGGATACGGAACGTACCAGTATTGCGCTAGCCTTTGATCATACCTTCAATGAATCGGCGGAATTTTATTCTTTCGCTAACTACATGGAGAATGAAATCTATCTCGAAGGTGGCGGCCTTAACAATACCGGTGGTTCTAGCAGGACTCGCGGACCCACAGTAATGTTGGCAACGCCCGGTTCTTATATCGGTAATCCAGCCTGGGGTGGTTATGCAATNGGACAGCCCACGGAATTAGGCTACTACGCTCCATCAATTGGTTTGACTAGACCCACTGCTGCGGATATCACCAATGCTCCGGTTTCTATGGCAAACGGCGGGTTGAACATCACTCACTTGATTAATCCGCGCGATGGCATTCCCAGAACCGGTGACCGATCCAATTACAACACATCTGAATCCTCAATCGTGCAACTTGGTCTTCGTGGTGATTTCACCTACAACGATCGACCTTGGACCTACGATGTCGGTCTTTCATGGAGTTCATCCAGCAATGAGCAGACCTATCAGACCTTTAATCGTCAGCGTACCGAAATGGCGGCGAATGGTTTAGGGGGTCCAAATTGTACTCCTAACGGTGTGGGTGATTTTGATTGGCAGGGCCAAAAAGGTCCTTGGGGTGGTGCTCTACCGACTGCCTGGGATTACTACGGTGATGGTTATACCCAGACCTTTTTCCCGGGATACGTTTTGACAACCCGCGAAAGTCTGTCCTATGCACTGACCAGTAACAATCAGGGTCAAGGCGGGTGTGAATTTTACAACCCTTACCTGACTCAGTTTTCAAATCCCGATGTGGCTAACTCGCCGGAATTGATGGCTTGGTTAAATGAAACTGTGCTCAGAGCAGATAAGCGTAATCAACTGTCTGTAGTCGATGCCGTAGTTGGCGGTGAGTTATTCGACATGGCTGGTGGTCCTGCGGCAATCGCAATGGGTGGTCAGTATCGGGAGAGGNAGGCACATTCTAGAGCGCCTTCGATGAACTACCCGGGTCTTAATGCGATTCTTGGATATGATGCAGCTGGCGTACCCAATGATTATCATTACGTGAATAATAATTTCGAGTGCTCGATGTGTATTTTCAACTTCGACCACACGAGATCAACTCGCGCAGCGTTTGTTGAGTTGGCCTTGCCATTCATGGAGGGCATTGAAACTCAGATCGCTGTTAGATACGAGGATTACGGGGGCAACATAGGCAGCGAAGTTTCGCCTAAGTTTGCTATTAGCTGGCGGNCCACTGACGATCTCTTAGTTAGAGGTTCATTCTCTCAGTCATTCCGCGCGCCGAACATCGGCATCGTCGAGGAAGGGCTGGAAGCGAGTTCCACCGTTTTCTATGATCCTATCTCGAATCAGAAGGTAAGAGCGGGCTTGATCCCTCCGACCCCAGAAAACGGCGAAGCGGAATTCAGTTATACCGTGGGTGGCCCTGCACCGTATGTGGGTAACGAATCTGCTGACACCTACAGTGTCGGTTTCATTTGGACTCCAGGTGGCAATCTGGAAGGTCTTAGTGTACAAGCGGACGNGTGGAAATTTGATGTACAGGATCGGGTATTACCTCAACCAGGTATTTCTGCAGTCCAGCCAGAGATCGAAAGGTTCAAGGCAGTTGTGGGAGATCCTAATAACTACATTCTTAACGATTCCATTGGGTCTGATAATCCTGTATTGGATATACCTTGTAATCCTAATGATCTGGCGACCCAGTATGGTGTCGATTCAGACGAGCGGTTAAATTGTGTGGTAAATCCAGCCCTTTACACGGACTTGACACAAGGGGTTGGCATTAGCCGGGCATTTAGAAGCGAAAATGCCAGTATGATCACTTTAACGCTAGCGGCTATNAATGCNGGTCAGATNGAGGCNGANGGTNTTGACGTAAAGCTTGGTTACTCTTGGGAGACTGACTTGGGCCGATTCCGCGTCAGTTCCGATTTCACCCACGTGCACAACTACGAGCTAATCGGTGTGCCAGGACTGGAGCGAGGCTTGTTGGATACCGGAGTATTCAATGCTGCCGGTACCTCCGGCAACGGCAATCACGTTCGATCCCTGCCAGACAACAAGGGTAACCTTACCTTTAGTTGGCAGCGGGATCGCCACGGTCTAACTCTTATCAACCGTCACATCGGTTCCTATAGGGATCTGACTTACGATATTGCCTATGTCAATGCTAACGATCTGGTGAGATCACTGCTCACGAAGAAGATCGATAGCTACCAAACCTGGGATGNCCANTACCGATATGCCCATGACTGGGATAATNGAGCTCTGGGTAGCACTGTATTCACAGTTGGTGTTCTCGATATGTTCGATGAGGATTTACCCTATCGTGAAGTCGGTGGCCTAAACTATGATGCAACGGTGTTCGATCCACGCGGTCGACGTATTTATGCCAGAGCATTATGGCGCTTCTAATTACTGATTTAGTTCAGTGATACGAAAAACGGCGATGGAAACATCGCCGTTTTTTTTCGATTGTTGTTTGTAATAGATTACCTTTTGAAATCTAAACCTTGTCGACTTCACTTTCCTGGCAGTGAAGTTCGATGCTCCTAGTAAAGACAGGGCTTACATTTACATCGCAAACGGGCTCATGGCAGAGTGATTTTTTTACGAAGTTTGTTTTTGGCGCATTTCGAAGTTGAAGGACATGCTGATACGTTCTATGTCATCCATGTTTTGTCCTACGCTGTGTTCTAGCCATGAAGGAAACATCATCAGTTTACCTGACTCCGGTGCCACTGTAGCGTTGAAGGTGTTCTCAGGTCGGGCGCCATCGGCTGTTGGAGGCATCATCCAGCGCCCTACTCGTGGGTCTTTGAATGTAATCGATGGACTTCCTGCTGGTGTGTCTACATAGAAAACACCGCTAATGTGTGAATAGGGGTGAATGTGTTCTGCGTGAAAACTGTATTGAGAATTGATATTGCCCCATAAGGAATTGATTGTCGGGGTATAATTTTGAGTATCCCAATGGTGTTGTTGTGCATAGTTGTTTGCACTTTGTTGTAAAAACTGAAACAAGGGTTGAAGTTCTGGCAATTTATAAAGATCTTGGCGAGAAAAATAGGAAGTAAACCCAGTTGAATACTCTTTTGACGATTCTTCTCTGCCTTCGCGATCGTCTTCTCTCAATCTTAGATTGAAATTCACAAGCTGTTGCTGAATTGAGGAGAAGTTCGGGAACCAGCCTTCGTAGATCAGGGTAGGAAATAGAATTCGCAGTCCGTCTCTTTTTTGATTGTTTCCATTAGTCATACTTCATACCAGAATTTTGTAAGTCTTGATGGGAAGTATATCGTCAATTATTTTCTTCTGTAACGCTAAATAAAAATAATTTCTGGANATTAGTGGCAGGGGAAGGTCCTAGTTCAGCTCATTCTCAATCCAGATCGCCAGACGTAATCCCGCTAATCCCAACCGTTGTTGGGAAATTTGTTTCATCTGGGTGATGTATGACTCGCTCAAGTTCGACAGCTGTATCTCACGTTGCAGGCGATCGGCGGCAGCGATCTCGGCTCTCATCTCTTCACTGTAGACGACAGATCGTAATAATTGCCGGCTCTCACTCAGCCATTCGGTCCAGTCAGACTCGACACCCCGAATCCTGGGGCGGCTCGGACGGGTTATTTGTGCGAGGACGCGCGCCACGGAATCGGCTATGCCGTCATCCCGCAGAGCCCTGTCCCAGCGCGCATGAAGCGTCCCGTCATCGGTGGGTATGCCGTTTCCACCTCTGTCACCCTCTTCCAGGACAGTTGCCGAAAACAGCGCTCCAGTGTGCAGTGGCTGGTGAAGGTCACCCACCAGGTGTAATAGCCAGCACAGCGCAACGGCACGGTCGGCAGCCGGTCGGTCTGCTTCACGCAACACCCGGGCGTTGTAATCCAGAGCAGTAATCACGTTGTGGACCATGGATTCTTCACGAATCGTGGCGGCTTCTTCACCCTGGATGTCCGGGAATCTGGCGATTCCGATGTAGATATTGCCCTGTGAAAGGGCGGCACCACGTACCCAGGCACCATCTATAAAATGCCAGCTCGGATGGTTATAGCGATCTCTTGCTGCTGGCGGGATTCCTCGCGCGATATCCGGCCAGAATGCCGCCTGGCCCAGTAGCCATTCCTGGCGCATGGCTGTAGATCCCTGCGCTATGAAATCCGGCATGGCGTCGAGGAAATCTTCTTCGAAGCGTGGATGTTGGCCAAGTAATTCCAAAAGCAATGACTGCTTGTCGTCGCTAATAAATTGCAGGGCTACTGCTGCAGTTACACGATGACCGATACTATCCCATGCGATAACGGTAGGCGCAGATGTAAACAGTGCAAGCAAGCTGAGCAGTTGAAGGATTCTTTGCATGGTTATCTGAGCTCTTCCATTATCGTTACACTTCTAACCACTCCGCGCGCACATCATCGGCCTGCATCAGGCTGNCCGGTGTGCCTTCGTAGACAATTTGCCCATGCCCCATGACGTAGAGTCGATGAGAAATCTTCAGCGCGATGTTGAGTTTTTGCTCTACCAGCAGGATGGCCGCACCTCGGTCGGCAATTTCCTGTAAAAGCCTGGCGACCTGTTCTACGATCCTGGGTGCCAGACCCTCGGTGGGTTCGTCAATCATGATCATATCCGGGTTGCCCATCAGCGTGCGGCACATACACAGCATCTGTTGCTCTCCACCACTGAGTACGCCGCCATCTACCTCGGCACGCTCGGCCAGATTGGGAAACATGGAAAACACCTCTTCGATATTCCACCGACCACGCTGTTTGTTGGACTTCATGCCCAGTTGCAGGTTTTGCCTGACCGTGAGAGTCGGAAAAATGTCGCGATTTTCCGGTACGTAACCGAGCCCCAGCTTGGCAATCTCGAAGCTCTTCTTGCCGGCAATTTGCGTACCCTTAAATTGTACTGATCCTTGCGCTGCCACCTCGCCCATGATGGTCTTAATGGTGGTCGATCGCCCCACGCCGTTACGGCCCAGCAGGCTGACAATTTCTCCTTCCTGTACATTGAAACTCACGCCCTGCAGGATGTGACTCTTGCCGTAGTAAGCATGCAAGTCGGAAACTTCAAGCATTGGCCGCCACCTCGCCCAGGTAGGCTTCCTGTACTCGTGGATTTGCCCGAATATTCTCAGGCTTGTCGCAGGCGATAATCTCACCATAGACGAGCACCGAAATTCGATCAGCCACGTCGAACACGATATTCATATCATGCTCCACCATGATGAGTGTCTTTCCTTCGGTAATGCGTCGAATCAGCTCGACTGCATTCTCAGCTTCGCTGTGACTCATACCAGCAACTGGCTCGTCCAGCATGATTACTTCGGCGCCGCTGGCGATGGCTATACCAAGTTCCAGCGCACGTTGCTGGGCATAGGCGAGCTCTCCGGCCGGATAATGCATCTTATCTTTCAAGCCGATCTGCTCAAGTACCTGTGCGGCCTTTTCGTTGAGTTCAGTTTGACGCCCTAAGAGATGCCAGAAGGAGTAGCGATAACCGGTCGACCATAGCAATGCGCAACGCACATTCTCGAAGACATTCATGCGTGCAAATATATTGGTGACCTGAAAGCTTCTTGCTAAACCGAGCCTGCTGATTTCAAACGGGCTCTTGTTCTGAATTTCAGCATCATTAAACTCAATAGTGCCATCTGTCACACTATAGAGCCCACTAATTAGATGGAATAGCGTGGATTTGCCTGCACCGTTGGGACCAATGATGGCATGTTTTTCGCCCTGATCTATATCCAGGTCTACACCACGGATAATCTCGGTTTCTCCGAAGTTCTTGCGCACGTTTTTAAGTGAAAGAACCGCCATAGACTCAGCCATTTTCCTTTTCAGGAATAGCATTGGCAGATTCCCAGGCTTCTCGCAACCGCGGCAAGGAGAGACGGATTGCAATCAATGACGCAACTGCGATAGCGGCAACGATTATCCAGGTCAGCAGCGTCGATGGGTTCAGTTCCATCCACAAGTATTGGAGAGTATCTTGCTCTGTGTGGCTCATCTCGATCATGGCGACGCAGGACAGCAGGAACAGCGCGGAAGGGATGCCGGTTAACAGATAAGGGATAATCAATGTGGCTAACTTGCCGCGTAACCAGGCCACCTGGTGCATCATGATGAATCCTGCGAACCCTCTGGGCAGGAACATTACAGTCAAGAGAAACATGATGCCGAGGTAGAGCATCCAAAGCTCGCTGTAATTACTGAGTAATGAGTTCATGAGAGTGAGAATGACTGCGCCAACAATGGGTCCAATAAAGTAGCCGAGCCCGCCGATGTACGCCATCAGTAAGACTCGACCCGAGGTTATGGCGTTTAGATTTTCCTCGGTAATAAATTCATAGTTGAGCGCAAACAGGCCACCGGCGATGCCGGCGAAGAACCCAGAGGCGCAGAACGAGATGAATCTAACCCGGCGGGCGCTGTATCCAATGAACTCGGCGCGCTCCGGATTGTCTCGTACAGCGTTAGCCATGCGTCCAGCAGGTGTCTGGGTAAACAGGTACATGAATAAGGTGGCGATAAAAACCCAGGCAGCAGCCAGATAGTATATTTCCACATCTCGCAAAAACTCGACGCCGAACAAAGGCGGGCCAAAGGTACGATCACCACTGACTCCAGCTTCACCGCCGAAGAAACTAACAAATATCAGTGATGATGCAGCGATTAGTTCGCCGATCCCCAGGGAAATCATCGCGAAAACCGTGCCTGCCTTGTGCGTCGAGAAACTACCAATGAACAATGCAGCAAGCAGGCCAATCAGTCCACCCACGAGCGGGATATAGATGATCGAGAAATAGACAGTTTCGAACTCGATCAGTATTAAGGCATGTACTGCCATGAAACCACCGAGTCCGAAGTAGACAGCATGACCGAAACTCAGCATGCCGCCCTGGCCAAGCAGCATGTTATAGCTTAGTGCAAAAACGATTGCGATTGCCATCTGGTTATAGATGGAAACTGCCAGGATAGAATCGGAGAGCTGCGGTAAGGCGAGCAATACCACTAAATAGCCAATCCATAGCGCCGATTTCTTGAGCAAAACCATCACTGCTCTCGCTTACCGAGCAATCCGGTTGGCCGGAAGATCAATACCAACACTAATAGCAGAAACGGTAGAATTGGTGCAATCTGCGGCAGCATCAGCGTCCACAGATCGGTGAGAGGGTGGTTCCGATCGAACTCCAGGCCTAACAGGTTTAGTAGATCGGGCATACCCACATCGGAAGCAATGGCGTAGGACTGTAAAAGGCCTATCAACAAAGATGCGATAAAGGCACCGGCAAGCGAACCCAATCCGCCGACCACGACTATCACGAAGACGATGCTGCCGAGTACCATTGCCATGCCAGGGAATGTCGTCAGCACCGGCCCGGCAATGACTCCTGCCAGGGCAGCCAACGCGGTGCCGACACCAAACACGCCCATAAAAATGAAGGGCACGTTATGACCCAGATTGGCCACGGTATGTGGATGGGTGATGGCAGCCTGAATAATGATGCCTACGCGGCTGCGAGTGAGCAGCATGTATAGGCCGATAAATATCATAACCGAGATACCAATCATGAACCCGCGGTAGGCAGGGAATTCCTGGCCAAACAGGGTGAACAGCGGGAAGTCCAGGATTTCGGGCGATCGATAGTTTTTGGTATCTGGCCCCCAGAAAAATTGCACGGCTTCTTCTATAAGGAAGGCCAGGCCGAATGTGAATACCAGTTCGGCGACGTGGCCAGACAGATGTACTCGACGCAATCCATAGCGTTCGACGAAGGCGCCGAGTACGCCGACGATTAGAGGTGCGAAGATCAAGCCGGGCCAGAATCCCAAATATGTGCTGATGGAATAGGCACAATAAGCACCCAGCATATAGAAACTGGCGTGCGCGAAATTCAACACTCCCATCATGCTGAAGATGAGAGTTAGACCGCTGGCTAACATGAATAACAACAGACCGGTAACCAGTCCGTTTAAGGTGGCAAAAATGAAAACTTCGAGCATGCTGGCTGTGCCTGTTCTACTACCCCGGAACCGGCTTAGCGGCTTGGACGTCTCATACGACAACTGGTGGGCACGATAGTTTCTTCAGCAGGAACGTGATACTCGCTGAATAATCCAAACCCTGAGTTGTCTGCATCGAATTCAATACCTTCATCGGTATGTACAGAGATATGCAGTGATTGAAAGATCTGATGATCTTCACCTCGCATCCAGATCTCTTCTCCACTGAGAGTTGTGTAGCGCATGTCTTCCAGGGCCAGCGCAATATCATAGGGGTCGGTACTCTGGGTCTGTTCCATGGCAGCGACCACCATCGCCAGTGCATTGGTGATGCGAGGCTGGGTAACATCATTGTTAGGATTGGCCGCCTTAAAGGCACGAATGAATTCTTTGCGTTCTTCGGTGGGAATCGGGTTGGAAGTCTCGTTGTGGATGAGGCGTATCTTGTTCTTGCCGTCGGCTCCCAAGGTGGCTGTGATACCGTCATAGGCCGCATAAAATGTATAGACAGGTATGTCCAGGCCGTTGTCGATGATGGAGCGTGCCAGGGAGACCATGTCCGCGCCAAAGTTGCCGGTTATCACTGCGTCGGCGCCGGAGGAAACGATTTTCGTTACGTAGGGCGTGAAGTCTTTCACCTGGCCAATCGGGTGAAATTCATTGCCCACGATTTCGATATCAGGTCGTTTTTCCTGCAATAAGGCTATGCTTGTGTCGGAGACTACCTGACCAAAGGAATAATCCTGACCGATGATATAGACACTTTTAACATCAGGATTCATGGCGATGTAGTCGGTCAATATATTCAGTTTCATTACAGCATGGGCATCGAAACGGAAGTGCCAGAAACTGCAATTTTCTTCGGTAAGAATCGGATCGACTGCAGAATAATTGATCTGCAAAACTTCCTGTCCGGGATTGCGTCGATTATGACGGCTTACGGCTGAGTTGAGAGCATTTGCCACTGCCGAACTATTTCCCTGGAAAATAATGCGCAGCTCTTCGCTGACCGCACGCCGAAATTGTATCTGGGTTTCGGTGGGACTCTGTTGGTTATCGAGGGGCACGATCTCAATCATCCGCCCACCAAGGATTCCACCTCGGGAATTGAACAGATAATCTGCCGCGAATTGAATCTGTTTCAGACCGCTGGTACCAACCGATGCAAAGGCGCCAGACAGTGGATCCATGAAGCCAATACGCACGGGTTCCTGCGCCATGCTGATACCGCTGATGCCCGCCACGGCCGTTAAAAAAAGCGCCCGTAAACACAAGGGAAATCTTAGTTTATTCATGGTGACCTAGTCTTCTTCTTGTGAAAGTCCATAATTTTTCAGCTTCTATCCGGCGCAAGTCTCTGAAACTGCGAGAATATCGACATTAACCTAGACGGCTACTTGAATCAAGATAAGTGGGCTGAAGAGCAGATCTGGTGGGTTGCGGCGCGGACAATATTACCGAGCGATGACAATTTTCAGTCCTGTTACTGTCTGTAATCGGGTAGCATTACAAAAACAGGTAATTCGATACTTTTCAGCAGAGCGATGGGTAAATTCCTTATAAATCTTTCGGAAATTGAGTTCAGTGCGATTCGGGCAAGTGGACCCGGAGGACAGCATGTCAATAAAGTTTCCACCGCTATCCTGCTGTGTTTTGATATCAATAAGTCCAGTTTGTCCGACGAATTGAAGCTCAGGCTGGAGAACTTTCCGGACAAGCGGATTAGTAAAGATGGCAACATTCTCATTAAAGCAGAACGATTTCGCAGTCAGGACATGAACAGGCAGGATGCGATCGACCGTCTGGAAAAGCTGATAACAAAGGCTGCCGCTTCCCGGAAAAAACGAATCGCTACAAAACCCACCAAGCGAGCCAGGGAAAAACGCTTGAAAGACAAGAAGTTTACCGGGGATAAGAAGCAAGCTCGATCTTCCTTGAAATCCTTGGACGAATGAAAGAAGGAGCAGCGAAACAGCCATGGCAATAAACAGGATTTCTCATATTACCGTATTTGTTGATGATCAATAGGCAGCTTGTGACTGGTATGTAGACAAGTTGGGATTTGCAGTTGTTATGGACAACAGGGACGTTGTGCCAAACCTGCGTTGGTTAACGGTTGCTCCCGAAGGCAATCCAGATACACAGATCGTGTTGCAGCTTGCCCATAGCAATGATGAAAAATCTCGCGTTGGCAGTAACTTGATGACGGTGCTACGCAGTGACGATTGCGAAATTGAAATGAAAGCCCTCGAAGAGCAAGGGGTAGAAATTGTAGATCCACCCCAAGAAGTACCCTGGGGTGTTTCCGGTATCATTCGGGATTTATACGGCAATCCATACAATCTGGTGGGGCCAAAGTAGTGAAAACCGAACTTAATATTGAATGGTATAGTAATGTTGGGACAAAAATATTTGCCATACTTCTGGTAATGATTTTGTTGTTTGCCAGCAGAATTACCCTTGCTCAGACTACGCTGACAAGTGCCGAGGCAAGTTTTCGCTATATCTCCAGCACTCTGCAATCCTTTCGAACCACCGGGAGGTTGGTGAATAACCCAGGCGTAGATGGATCGGATCTAGAAGCCTTTATCTCGTATTTGGAGACTTATTACGAGGAATTCAGTGGTGGATTTAACAGAAATAGCGCCATGTGTCTGTTTTATATGGATCCGGAAAATGCCAGGATGACAATACAAGACAAGGCGGATTTAAGTTTCAGTTATCTACCAGATCTGGAAGCTCGAATCTCTCGCTATATCGAAGTGGATGCTGAATTTCAGGACACCATCGAATATGAATTTGGCAGAATTTTATTAAACAATATCAACCAACAAAAGTTGTCTTCCAGCAGTAATCAGCGCCTGCCCACATTGGAATTCGATGAGGCAGCCGTGATTAGTTTTATTGATTCTGTTTGTGTTTAGCTTAATACACCTCAAACAATCCGGCGGCGCCCATACCGCCGCCCACGCACATAGTACACACTACGTATTTCGCCCCCTGACGCTTACCTTCGATCAGGGCATGACCCACCATGCGTGCGCCGCTCATGCCATAAGGATGACCTATTGAAATGGCACCGCCATTGACGTTTAACAATTCATTGGGAATGCCCAGCTTGTCACGGCAGTAGACAACCTGAACTGCAAATGCTTCATTCAGCTCCCATAGGCCGATGTCATCGACGGAAAGATTGAATCGTTCCAATAACTTGGGTACGGCATAGATGGGTCCTATTCCCATTTCATCGGGGTCGAGCCCAGCCACAGCGATACCGCGATAAGCGCCCAGGGGTTGCAGACCTTTCTGCTCTGCGAGTTTGCTATCCATTAGGACTGCGGCGGAGGCACCATCTGAAAGCTGGCTGGCATTTCCGGCGGTAATCACACCCCCTTCGAAAACGGGTTTTAATCCGTTCAGTCCTTCCAGGGTAGTAGTAGGTCTGTTGCCTTCGTCCTTCTCTAGATTTACATCATGAATGCTCTGTTGCTTGGTCTCTTTATCGACGAATAGCATCTTGGATGGAAGCGGAATGATTTCATCATCGAATTTTCCGACTTCCTGTGCCGCTGCAGTTCGCTGTTGACTCTGCAGTGCATACTCATCCTGTTGATCTCTGGAAATACTATATCGCTTGGAGACAATCTCGGCCGTTTCCAGCATCGACATATAGGCATGTTCCGATTTGGCAATGACGTTGGGATCTTGAGCACGATAGCCATTACGGTGTTCATTTTGCACCAGGCTTATGGATTCGAGCCCGCCACCTACAGCGATTGGCATGTTGTCGGTTATGATCTGCTTGGCGGCAGTCGCGATAGCCATCATGCCGGAGGAGCATTGGCGGTCGATACTCATACCAGATACTGTACTGGGTAAGCCTGCAGCGACTCCGGCAGTGCGGCCTATATTGGCGCCAGACGAGCCCTGCTGCATGGCACATCCCATAATGACATCATCGATCTCGCCCGGTTCTATGCCTGCTCGTCTCACCGCTTCGGCAATGACGTGCCCACCTAGGGTGGGTGCGTCGGTATCATTAAAGGCACCGCGGTAGCCCCTGCCGATCGGTGTTCGGGCTGTGGAAACGATTACTGCTTCTCTACTCATTACTCTCTCCGACTATGTTCAATTCTTGGAAACTAACGCAGCAATCTGTTCTATTGATTGTCGTGCCAATTCAATCATTTCCTCGTCCGTTCGATCCTGAATTGGATGAGGTACAAATACTCGAGCTGCCTTAATACCCAGGGATTTCTGCTGCGCATCGGCAGCCTGTTGAAACTCACAAGAGGCGATGAATCCCGAGGGGATGCCGCGGCTTTCCAGGTCCATGATGTCATGCAAACTGCACGAGGTACAGGAACCTCAGTCGGCCAGCCCTTCGATGACCGCATCGCATTCGATGCTTATTTTCTGATTGAGGTCTTTTGGGGCTACGCGGGCGAAGGTCGGTTTCATATACCTGTTCACCGTCGCCCCCATGGCGATCAGAAGATTTTCAATCTCATCGAGAAATTCCTTACCTCGTGGTTTGGAGATATCCAGGAGCCCGATGGTGGCTCCGGCAAGTGATTCCAAGCGTGGAACCAGCTGCTTATCGGCGGATTTCAGCTCCGCCGTCGGGTCAAGCAGTATCGTGTTGCTGCTCATGCGTTCCTCCCTCTATTTGATTTCTTGTGATACTAACTGGCTGCCTTTTTCACCGGAAGCAATCCAGCCACTGATTATGGCAGAGAACATGCCTGCCTTACCTCCTGCGCCGGCAATGTGCAATCCCTGATCTCTGAATTTGTTAAGAAGCTTGTCCTTGAATTTGGCCGGCATCCCTTCGGCAATATCATGGGCGCCGCGAATTATCTCAGAACCAGGAGTAATTAATTCTTCATACAATGCCTGCTTGAGGTCGGTTTTGCTCCAGCCGCCTTCTTTCAGTACCCGGCGATGCTCGGGACTGATGACGACTATTGCATCGGCGCCACCGAATATCTTGGTGTTTGCTACGCTGCGCAGACTGTTAGCGAGGTTTTTTGCCAGTGACTCGGGACGGCGGGATTGTTGGTCGAGGAAGGGTTGTAAGCCTTCTCCTGCAAACAGGCTGATGACGGATTGTTCCCGAGCAAAGCCCCGGTCCATGGCCAGCGATGGCCAATCCGGGTCCGATTCATCTTCGGCAAAACAGTAGGTGTATTTCCCCGGATTGCCCATGGTGGCACGATCGATACCGCCCGGCACTCCACCACCCACATTTCTGATGATCAATTGCAGTGTCCGACCAATAGTCGCATTGGCGCGATTGCCCTGGCCCAAGGCATTGACGCCAGAATTCATGCCGATCTGCTTCGTCACGGGGCCACTTACCAGCATAACTGGCGCTGAAAAATAGGTAGTGCAGAGCAGGCCATGCATACAAAATGCATCCTGCAGAGCTGCCTCCAGGGAAGCGAGCACGACGGGTAAGTATTCGGGTTTGCACCCTGCCATGACAGCGTTGATGGCGGCTTTTTCGACGCTACACGGTATGTAATCCGGTGGCACGCTACCGAGTACTTCATCGGCACTGCGATCGGTGCCAGAAAGCATACGCATTACTCGCAGCGGCGTGGGGGGTACTATGGGTAAACCATCACTCCAGCCCCGGTCGAAGCAGGCTTCCATAATATCTTCAGATTCTGCAAGTTCCACGTTGCGCGCCTGCAGGCGCTGACTGTCAAACCGCACCGCCAGCAGTTCTTCCATACCTGGATCCAGCGTCTTGGAGCCACAACCGGGTTTAAAGTCAACCAGGTCTGAGCCGAGATCATCGTTACCTGTGAATTCCTGCCATTGATGCTTGTCCCAGCCATGGATACGGGAACTCTCAGAATTGTCTGTCTGGCGAATTAATGTGGGTACGATTTCAATGTTGTTCCGGTAAGAGAATTCAAGGGAAGAATCATCAACCTTGGACTGAATGCTCTCGGGAAACAGTGGGTCGTCTTGCACGTAGATAGTAAGTGAGGTGTTAAGACTCTCCGCCAGCTGGCGAATAACCGGCTCGATTAGTGTGCAGGTGGGACATTCTTTCTTAACTACCAGGGAATAGTTATGTTGTGATGGTTCAGGCAAGGCTATTTTCTCTCAGCTTGTAACAGATTTCTGGTGCAAGCTAATCCACGATCAGTAGATGAATCCAAGGGTAGTAATGCCCGCCAGTATATTTATTATCATGAATACCGACGATGTCCTGGACATAACCTTCCATAGTTGCGGGCCCTTGTAGGCGGCTCGGATTCCGATGATTAGAATTACCGTATAAGCCAACATCGCCGCTGCGATTATCAGGTAGCTAATCCATTGTTCGTTGTCGACTGCCCGACTACCCAAAACAAAGAAGATACCGCAGCCCACGAAATAAAGCACCCAGTAAGTAGTAGCCAGACCGTACTCGCCTGCCAAAAACCTTGCCATGAAAGACCGATTATCAAAAGATTCCGGGTCGGTGGATGGGTCAGATTCACTCATAGATATGCTTCCCAAGGGTGTACTAGTGTAGCGTACACTGAATTGTACCCCGTCAGCACCTATGGAACAGATATAGCACTGGTTTAAAGGAGAGTTTTTGTTCATCCTAACGTGAGGAGTTGAGATGAAACAGAAACCAG